>CP036352.1:0-308899 GCA_007753915.1 Phycisphaerae bacterium RAS2 | reverse complement strand
GGCCGACTTCTTCGAGGTGAACGGCTTTGAGACGGTGGTGAACGGCTCGACGGTGACCTACACCTCCGATCCCTTCGACCCCGACAGCGACGATGACCGGCTGCCCGACCTTCTCGAGCACCTGCTCGGGTCCAACCCGATGAACGCCGACACCGATGGCGACGGGCTGCCCGACTTCGATGAGTTCGACGGGCCGGATACCTGCGTGACGACGGCGGTGCCGTGCGGGGACTTCGGCGCCGGCTGGGGCGAGTTCATGACCTTGTGCGCCGATGCGGACAACTGCACCTTCACCCTGCAGGTGCTGACCGACTTTGGGTCGCAGCGGTACGGGACCAATCCGAAGGCGGCGGACACCGATGGCGACGGCCTGAACGACAACTTCGAGGTGATCCCGTACACGATCATGGTGGAAGGCGCGCCGGTGATGGTGATGTCGGACGTGTTCTCGCCGAATACCGACACCGACAACTGGAACGACAAGACCGAGTACGACAACGGGACCAATCCGACGCTCAACGACACCGACAGCGACGGGCTGCGGGACGATCTCGAAGGAGCGGTCTGCGCGGGCAGCGAGTGCCGCAGTCCGAATTACGCGGATCAGAAGATCACCATGGGCTACACCCAGATCAGCATCAGCGGCGACTGCGACGAGGACACCGACACCAGCGCGTGCGGTCGATACGGCGAGTTCAGCTATGACCTGCGTGTGAAGGGGCCCGGGTCCACGACCTTCGACGTGTTGCTGGATGTCGCGGCGCACGAAGCGGCGTCGTCAAGCCCGGATTGCAATTGTGATTCCGTGGCGGATGGCTGCTTCGACAATCAGTGCAGCGGTCGCATCTACCGGGTGAACGGCGGCGTGACCCTGAACGTCACCGGCGGCTTCACCCTGTCGTACATCGGGCGGTACGGCGAGGTGGTGGAGTTCGCGGGGCGGATCCGCGAGCTGGAGGGCTGCGATCAGGATGGCGTGTTGCGCTATCGGCCCGACGTGTGCCAGGGCGACTGCGGCTTCATGGGCGGCGTGAGCAACACGACGACGGCGAGCGAGCGGCAGTTCACGGTTCCGGTGACGACGCAGGCCTTGAGCTGGGCGCGGGATGTGAACGATGACTGCGGCACACTGCAGGATGTCGACTGGTCGGTGAGTGCGACGCTGGCGGGAGAGTAGGCGACAGTGCGAGGGTTCAAGGGTGAAAGGGTGAATGGGTTGAAGGGTCGAACACGATGAGGGGTTGGCGGATGGTGAATGCCCCACGGGTGATGGCACATGGCTGAAGGCTCAAAGCTCATGGCTCACGGCTCACAGCTCATGGCTCTCTGCGTGCTCGTCGCGCTCTGCGTGCTCGTCGTGCTCGGTGCGTGCAACCCGGGCGCGCTGCCGCTCGCAGCCCTGCCGCAGAATCCCGATGGCGCTGCGCCGACGCATGAGTGGGATGCCGTTCCGGGGACACCCGCGCCCGACGCCTGGCCGGTCGGACCCAGCGAGGAGGACATCCTCGCCGCCCTGCTGCACGACCTCGATGGCGATGGATTGCTGACGATTGACGAGATCGGGCTGGGGACCGATCCGTTCGACGCGGACAGCGATGACGACGGGCTGGACGACGGCGAGGAGCTGGCGCTCGAAACCGATCCGCTCGATGATGACACCGACGACGACGACGTGAAGGACGGCGCCGAAGTTGACGACGGCACGGACCCGAAGGATGCGGACACGGATGACGACGGGGCCGATGACGGCGAGGAGAAGAAAGAGGGCACCGACCCGACGGACGCCGACACCGATGATGACGGCGATGAGGATGGCGATGAGGATGACTGCGACGGGGATGGCGACGAGGACGATGACGGCGACGGAGACGACGACGATGAGGATGATTGCAAGACCGATCCGAAGAACCCCGACACCGACGGCGACGGCCTGATGGACGGCGAGGAAAAAGCGCTCGGCACCAGCGGCGTGAAGGCCGACAGCGACGGCGACGGGTTGAGCGATGGCCAGGAGGTGGCGCTGGGGATCGATCCGATGGACTCGGATTCGGATGACGACGGGGCCTCGGACGGGCTGGAGGTCCTGGGCAACCCGTTCACGGGGCACACGAGCGATCCGATGGACGACGACAGCGACGACGACGGCGTCGGCGACGGCGAAGAGCATGCCCGGCACATGAACCCGATGAACGGGGACAGCGATGGGGACGGCGTGGGGGATGCCGTGGACACGCAGCCGACGGATGGGATGGTGCCGTAATTGCGTCACCTCCTGCGCCGGCAAACCCAAACAGCCTCAACACGGACAACCCCGATGAACAAGAAGGCGCTTCGCACTGTCTGCGAGCAGTTCGATGGCAAACACACCGATCCGCTCGAGCGGGCGATGGCGGATTGCCGTGATCGGCGTGGTCTGCTCGACGACGCGCTGGCGCTCGCGAAGCTCGGCGGCACGGATCGGTTCATGGTCGCTGCCACGTGGCTGCTGCTGAACGGCTCGCGCGACGATGACGAGTTTGTTGCGGGCCATGCCGAACAGTGGGTCGCGCTGTTGGCCGAGGCCGGTCACTGGGAGGTTCGCCTCCACCTGTTGCAATTGCTTGACGGGGTGGAGATGAGCGAGCGGCTCGGGACCAAGTCGCAGCTCGCACTCTGGAAAGTTGCCGTCGGGACGGCTGGAGACGACAACAAACTGGTCCGGGCCTGGTCGCTAAGCGTGCTGGGACGGCTGGGAGGCTGCCTGAAGAAGGCACAAGGCGAAATCGGCGCGTTGATTCGTCGAGCCGAAAAGGAAGAAGCGGCATCGGTCAAAGCCCGGATTCGCAGACTCCACAAAGACGGCTCCCTCAAGTGGCTGACCGACTGATGTCGCCGGCCTATTTGGTCGAAACATAAATGCGGGTGCTGGGGAACATGGAGGTTCCTCGTGCTGACTAGCGCAATTCTTGCCGAAACCGGCCACGCCGCACCAACCGTTCCCGGCCTCGCCAGCGTCATCCCGTTCGTCATTCTCCTTCTCTGCATCGCCATCCTTCCGCTCATTCACAAGACGTCGCACTGGTGGGAGCACAACAAGAACAAGCTGATCGTGGCCCTCTCCCTGGGCCTCGTGACCATCGCTTACTACCAGATGCGCGGTTACGGCATCGCGCACGGCGACCACGCCACCGACCCGGGCATCAGGACCGTCCTCACGGTTCTCGATCACGCGATCCTCGGCGAGTTCATTCCGTTCATCTCGCTGTTGTTCAGCCTGTACGTCATCTCCGGCGGCATTCGCGTGAAGGGCGACATCCCCGCGCACCCGATCACCAACACCGTCTTCCTTGCCATCGGCGGCCTGCTCGCCAGCTTCATCGGCACCACCGGCGCCTCCATGCTGCTCATCCGCCCCGTGCTGCGCACCAACTCCGAACGCAAGCACGTTGTGCACACCGTCATCTTTTTCATCTTCATCGTCAGCAACATCGGCGGCTGCCTGCTGCCCATCGGCGACCCGCCGCTTTTCCTCGGCTACCTAAAGGGGGTGCCGTTCCTCTGGACCTTCAAGCTCTGGAAGGAATGGGCCTTCTGCCTCGTCGTGTTGCTGGTCATCTACTACGCATGGGACACGATTGCGTACAAGAAGGAAAGCAAGCAGGACGTCACGCTCGACGAGACGCGCGTCACGCCCATCGGCATCGACGGCAAGATCAACTTCCTCTGGCTGGCCGGCGTGGTGTTCGTGACGGGCACGATGGACCCGACCAAGCCGTTCCTCGGTACCGGCTGGACGCCGTTCCCCTTCCTGCGCGAGCTGCTGCAAACCGCCTTCGTCGGATTGTCGCTGGTTTCAACCGGCAAGGGCGTGCGCGCGGCCAACCATTTCAGTTACACAGCGATCCTTGAAGTCGCGTGCCTCTTCATCGGCATCTTCATCTGCATGCAGGCGCCGATTGAGATTCTCAACCTGAAGGGGGCCAGCCTCGGCGTCGATACCCCCTACAAGTTCTTCTGGGCGACCGGCGCGCTCTCCAGTTTCCTCGACAACGCGCCGACCTACGTCGTCTTCTTCGAGACGGCCAACGCCCTCACGCACGAACCCGGCCCCGGCATTCTGCAACTGCTAAGCGGCCACTTCATCCGCGAGGACCTGCTCATCGCCATCAGCCTCGGCGCGGTCTTCATGGGCGCGAACACGTACATCGGCAACGGACCGAACTTCATGGTCAAGTCCATCGCCGAACACGCCAAGATCAAGATGCCCTCGTTCTTCGGCTACATGGGATACAGCGTCTGCATCCTGATCCCGGTCTTTTGCGCCGTCATGTTCCTGTTCCTGTGAGCAGTGACCAGTGACCAGTGAGCAGTGGCGTAGGGTGGGCACCGCCCACCACCCATGCAAGGAACAACGACCCGTAGGGTGGGCACCGCCCACCACGCACATCAGGATCAACAAGCCGTAGGGTGCGTCTCCACTACGGCGGATCCTCGACTCGACGCACCACCCGCACTCGCTCCCCACTCCAGGTTTCGACTTTTCCACGTTTCGACTTTTCGACGTTTCCCCCCATTCCCCACCCCAGCTACAATGCCCCTCGCATGACCACCCTCACCGACATTCAACCGACGACGCTCCAGCGCGATGACCTCGGCGGCGATCTCTGGACCCTCAACTTCGGCCCGCAGCACCCCGCCACGCACACCACCCTGCGGCTCGTGCTCGAGCTTGACGGCGAGACCGTCGTCGGATGCACCCCGCACATCGGCTACCTGCACAGCGGCTTCGAGAAGCTCGGCGAGCACCTGAACTACGACCAGTACGTCGTCGTCACCGATCGAATGAACTACATCAGCCCGATGGCCAACAACATCGCATGGCACACCGCCTGCGAAAAACTGTTCGGCATCGAGCTGACGCCGCGATGCAAGGCCATCCGCACGATCATCGCCGAGTTGGCACGGATTCAGGACCACTTGCTCTGCATCGGCACGGCCGGCCTCGATCTGGGCGGCTTCACGGCGTTCCTCTACGCCTTCAACGAGCGCGAATACATCTACGATCTGTTTGAAGAGGTCTGCGGGGCGCGGTTCACCACGAGTTACACGCGCGTCGGCGGATTGATGTACGACATCCCGCCGGAATGGCCCGGCCATGTGACAGCCTTCATCCAGCGGTTGCCGAACGCCCTGGGCGATTTCGAATCGCTGCTTACGCGCAATCGCATCTTCGTCGAACGCACGCGGGGCATCGGCGTGATTTCAAGAGAGGACGCCATCGCCTGGAGCTGGACCGGCCCGCTGGCGCGATCGGCCGGCATCGTGCGCGACCTGCGCAAGGACGAGCCCTACCTGTGCTACGCCGACAACTGGGATGGCAAGGGTTCCCGCGGCGTGGATTTCAAGGTGCCCATCGCCACGGGCGGCGACGTGTTCGACCGCTACCTCGTTCGACTGGAGGAAGTGCGGCAGTCGATGCACATTATCAAGCAACTTGTCGATAATATTCCTGCCGGGCCGGTCAACGTTCTGCCCAACGCCAAGACCGCCCTGCCCGACAAGCGCGAAGTCTATTTCTCCATCGAGGGATTGATCCATCACTTCGAGAAGATCATGACCAACCGCGGATTTGAGCCGCCCATCGGCGAGGCCTACGGCGTCAACGAAACCGCCAACGGCGAACTGGGCTTCTACCTCGCCAGCGACGGCGGCAACATGCCCTACCGCGCCCGCTGCCGCCCGCCGAGCTTCATCAACTACCAGATCTTCCCGAAGCTCATCGTCGGCCACTGCATCAGCGACATCGTCGCCGTTCTGGGCAGCCTGAACATCATCGCGGCGGAGCTGGACCGATAAGGGCTGATGAGTCACCCCGTGCAATTGAGTCTGTCAGAACTGCGGCTAAAATATACACATCATGACGACCGACGCACGCAAACTGCTGGAATCTGATATGTCGCTCCCGGCGGGTGATCGAGCGGGCCTGGCGGCGCGATTGATCGAAAGCCTCGATAGCGACTCGGTCGAGGAGACTCGATCTGCCTGGGACGCCGAGGTTAGCAGGCGCATTGCGGAGCTGGATCACGGTTCCGTTGCGCCGATACCCCACTCCGAAGCGATCCTGCGAATCAAAGGTTGAACGAGTGACTGCGCAGGCGGTCGAATACCACCCAGAGGCTCTGGACGAAGCGCTCCGTGCCAAGGCGTGGTCCGCACTCCGAAGTAAATCAGCTGCCGATCGCTTTGCTCATGAGTTTGAGGCTTGCATCGACTGAATCCGCGGGGGTCCGAAGCGCTGGCCTGCCGGCCAATGCGGCACACGTCAGTGTTACGTTCACGGCTTTCCGTTTGCGATCGTCTACCGCGACCTGGAGCAACGTATCCAAGTCATTGCCGTGGCCCATCTTCATCGCAGACCGGGCTACTGGAGCAGTCGAACCACGCCGCCCGGGTAACGGTGGGTCATCGTGACGAACTAAGCCGACAAGTCGATGTGCACGCGACCGGAATCGTCCACGGTCACGCCCGTGTCGTCGTCGGCAACCTCTTCGGCCGTCGACTCTTCTTCGGGATTCCCGTCGTGTCGGCCCTGGCCCCCGGTGCCGCCGCCGGATTCAGAATGGATCTGTGTGTCGGTATCGGTGGCTTCGACTTCAAGCTCGACGAGCGCGTCCGGCCCGCCGGTGAGCCTGCGCGTCGTCTCGGTTGAGGCCTGCTTGGCGGCATCCACGTCTTTCGCGGCGTCGCGCTGCACGACGCCCGACTGGAGCACCGAGGCAATGGCGTTGGGGGGAATAGCGGACACGATTCAAACACCTGAATCAATGGGTGGTACGGGCGTCTCGCCCGTCAAGAGGCGCCGCATTGTTTGCCCCGCCGCGTCAAAGGCGAAACTCCTTGTCGCGCTGGCGAAGCTGGAATCGCAACCGATCCACGATCGCAGAATGCATCTGACTGACGCGGCTCTCCGACAGGTCCAGCGTCAGGCCGATCTCCTTCATCGTCATCTCTTCATAGTAATACAGGATCAGAATCAGGCGCTCCGTGGATGAAAGGCCTTTCTGGATCAATTGCTTGAGGTCCGCCTTCTGCAATTCCTTGATCGGGTTCTCGGCGCTCTCGTCCTTGATGACGTCGATTTCCGTCAGGTCGCGCGATGAATCGCCGCCGTACGCCTTGCGCGACAGACTGGTCATTGAGACCGCCAGCGAATCGCGCGACATTCGGTCGTATTCCTCGGCCGAGACACCAATGCGCTCGGCCACTTCGCGCTCGCTGGGGATGCGTCCCAGCTCGCTCTGCAGGGCCTTGGTGGCGCTTTGAATCTTCTGCGACCGGTTGCGCACGAGCCGCGGCACCCAGTCCATGGAGCGAAGTTCATCGAGAATCGCACCGCGGACGCGCGGCGAGCAATACGTCTCAAACTTCACGCCGCGTTCCAGGTCAAACGCGTCGATCGCGTCGATCAGGCCGAACATGCCCGCCGAGATCAGATCGTCCACGTCGACCTCGGTCGGCAGCTTGGCATGCACGCGCTCGGCATTGAACCGCACGATGTGCATGTACTGCTCGATGAGCTGGTTTCGCAGCTCCTGCGTCGGTTCCTTCTTGTACTGTTTCCACGCCGCTTTGACGTTCGTCTCGGTCTGCACCATCCCACACGCTCCTGCCGCGATCATTCATCGCGCGATTCACCAGGCGATTCACACACTCTGTGGCGACGGCGGCGCACCCGCGCCGTCCGCGACCACGCTGTCAGGCTCCGCCTGGTCCATCGCCGAATCCTCCGGCAGGTTGATGTTCTCTTTCATGATGGCCAGCCCCAGCCAGCCCGCGACCGATCCCAGCGCGACCCCCGCCGCCATGACGGCGACCGACCGCAGCAGCAGCGGTTGCACGTCCGCTCCCGCCAGCAGTCCGTACGTGAGCATCGCACAGAACAGAGTCAATCCACAACAAGCACCGCACAACCGCACCAAGCGTGTCACTCCACCAGTTTGCTACGCATGACCGCCCGCGCGTCGCGCGGGAGGACGAGTCTTGCCCACGAGGTGGCATCGGCGAAGTTCGCGGACCAATTCAGCAGAAAAATCGCATGACGCGATGGAAGAATCCATGCCGACCCGCCAGCCCTACCGCGCGGCCCTCCAACCGCTCTGCCAGTATTGCCAGTGCGTGGGACGCCGGGCTGCGCGGATAACGCTCCACCACCGGCACGCGCATCCGCACCGCCTGGCTCACGTGCCCATCGCGCGGAATCTGCCCGACCATCTCCACCGGGGCATTCAGAAACCGCCGCGCCACCCCCGCCACCCGCTCGGCACACTCCCGGCCCTCGCGGTAGCCGCTCACCTGGTTCACGAGCAACCCCACGGTTCCCCGCGCCGGCTTACCGTGCATCGCCTTGATCAGCGCGTAGGCATCGGTCATGGCCGGCGGCTCGGGCGTGAGGACCACCAGCACGTCGTCCGCCGCAGCGGCGAAGGCGACGACGTTTTGCGAAATCCCCGCTCCGCAATCGAGAAGGATCACGTCGCACGCCGACTCCAGCCCGGTCAGTTGCTCGATCAGCGCGCCGCGGGCACGCGGGTCCAGATCCGCCACCGCGCTCATCCCGGACGCACCACGCAAAACGCGCAGGCCGGGGCGAGCGGCGTGCAGGACGTCGTCGACCGACCGGCGGCCGACAACGACGTGGGACAGATCGTATGGAGACGAGATCTTCATCAGCACATCGACGTTCGCGGTACCCAAGTCGGCGTCAATTAACACGACGCGCAGGCCCCGCCGAGCCAGGCAGATGCCGAGGTTGACGGATACGTTTGTCTTGCCAACCCCACCCTTGCCGCTGGCGACGGCAATGACGCGCGCCGCCCGCGAGGCATCCTGCAATGCCGCAGTGCAGGAAAACGCCGCTTCCGCGCGCGGCGCGTTGAGCGCCATCAGGTCGCGCAGCCGGCTCGCCTGATCTAGGGGCACCGCGCTCACGCGACGTACCCTTCCTTTCCTGACGCCGTGTTGACCACTGGTTCCGGGTCATCCGGGTCCGCCGTCGCGCCGCCGACAATCAACCGGGCGACACGACTCGCCGCCGCCGGCTCGATGTCATCAGGAACCGACTGGCCCGTCGTAAAGTACGACATGCGCAGACCCGTCCGATGCAACACATTGAGCAACACGCCGAACCCCACGGCCTCGTCCAGTTTCGTGAACACGACGTGCCGCGCGCCGACCTGCTCAAACCGTTCCATTGCGTCGCGGAGCGCCGGTTCGCCGGCCGTGCTCGACAAGACAAGATGAATCTGATCGGGAGCCGCAGCGGCGAGGAACTCGCCCAACTCGGTCAGCCTGGCCGAATCGCGCTGGCTTCGCCCGGCCGTGTCGATCAGGATGACATCGACGTGTGAAAGCTTTTGAATCGCCTCGCGCATGGCCTGCGGCGTCAGGACCGGCTCCATGGGAATGCGCAGGATTCGAGCGTACGTGGCGAGTTGCTCGACCGCGGCAATGCGATAATGATCCTGTGTAATCAGGCCCACGCGCCGGCCCTCGCGCAGCGTCAAGTTCGCCGCGAGCTTCGCGATCGTCGTCGTCTTGCCAACGCCGGTGGGGCCGACCAGCGCGATCACTGTCGGCCGACCGTCGCCGCGCAAGGTCAGCGATTCGGCGGGCGGCATCATTTCGGCGATGCAGCGTGTCAACTCGCTCTCGACGCGCTGCTGGAATTCGGGCGATTCGCAGGACCGCATCGGCGCCGGAAGGCCCGAAGTAGCCCGAGCGACGCGGTCGATCAATTCCTTTGCCAGGTCGTCCGCCACTTGCTGGCCGATCACGCGGGAGTAATGCTGCACCAACTCGGCGGGAACGTCGGGCGTGCGATCCACGGGCGACCGGCTCGATAATTCCTCCACCATCGCGCGGATCGCGCTGATCTCCTCCAGCAACGCGACGTCATCTCTCCGCGGCGCGACCGGCCCCGGTGCCGATTTGGCAGGCAATTCAACCGGCGGCATGGGTCTCGCTTCCAGGCCGCTCAAGTGCGCCTCCGTCAATCGCGGTTCAGCCGGGGGTAGGGTCATCTCCGCGCCATTCGGCCGTCGCGCGGCATCGGGTTGCTTCAATTCCTTCGCCTCGCCGCCATCGCGCGCGCGGACGATCGGCACGCGCGCGTCGGCCGTCGCCGTGATCTCGATCTCCGTGTGCGCGCCGAGACCCAGAACGCCGCCGCGCTGAATCGACCGTGTGTGCAGGATGACCGCATCCCGCCCAAGGGCCGCTTTCACACGCGCCAGCGCTTCAGGCATGGACCGGCCGCGAAACGTCTTCAGTTGCGTCGACAAGCGTCACCATCCCATGGGTCCGCACGCTTACGCCGCGGACGATCTCCCCGTACCCCAGCACCGCCGCCATCGGCAGCGCCGACTCAATCAGCCGCCGCACCCACATCCGTACCTGCGGCGACGCGAACACGACCGGCTGTGCGCCGCCCGTCTTGGCCGCCGCGCCGTCCAGTTCGCGCCGAATGTCACCGACGATCCGATGCGCCGTCGCCGGCGGCAGCGTCAGATACGATCCCCGATCGGTGCGCTCGACGTGTGCGAGGATGGCGTCTTCCACCGCGGTGTCGAGCGTGATGCCGTGAATCGTGTTCGTCGCGTCCTTGTGCAGGTCGCAGATCGTCCGCGCCAGCGCCGCCCGCACATATTCCGCCAGGACCTCGGCATCCTTCGTGCGCCCGGCCCAGTCGCCCAGCGTCTCGATGATCGTCTCCAGATCGCGCACGGGCACGCGCTCGCGCAGCAGATGCTGCAACACCGACTGCACGTCGCCCAGCTTCAGCAGATCCGGCACGACCTCTTCGACCAGCTTCGGCGATTTCTCCTTCAGGTGATCCAGCAGCTTGCTCACGTCCTGCCGGGTCAACAGCTCCGAGGCATGACGGCGGATCACTTCGGTCAGGTGGGTCGACAACACGCTGCTCGTTTCGACAACCGTATAGTTGCGCAGCTCCGCCGTCGCCCGGTCGGCCTCGGTGATCCACACCGCGGGCAGGTTGAAGGCCGGCTCAACGGCATCGATCCCGCGCACCGCCTCCGACACCGCGCCCGAATCAATCGCCAGTAGGTACCCGGGCATCAGCTCGCCCTTGGCGATTGCCGCGCCGCGCAGCTTCACGCTGTACTGATTCGGTTCGAGCTGAACGTTGTCCCGAATGCGGATCGGCGGCACGATCAGCCCCAGCTCCGTCGCCATCTGTCGGCGGATGTTCCCGATTCGATCGAGCAAGTCGCCGCCCTGCTTGCGATCCACCAGCCGCACCAGTCCGTAGCCGACTTCCAGCTCCAGCGCATCGACACCCAGCAGGGTTTCAATTTTCTCCGGCTCCTTGGGTTTGGCCGCCTTCGCGCTCACCGCCGCCTGTTCACTCCTCTTCGCCCGGCCGAACATCAGGTACCCTAGCCCGCCGACGCCGATCCCCATCGCCGCGAGCGGGACCTTGGGCAACGGCGTGAACAGCAGAATTCCCAGGAAGGCCGACGAGAGCACCATCGAGATCGGGCGCGACGTGATCTGGCCGAGCAGCTCCTCGCCCATGTTGGTCTTGGCGGTGCTGCGGGTGATGATCATGCCGGCGGCGATGGAAATCAGGAACGCCGGAATCTGCG
Source organism: Phycisphaerae bacterium RAS2 (assembly GCA_007753915.1). Lineage (NCBI taxonomy): Bacteria > Pseudomonadati > Planctomycetota > Phycisphaerae > Phycisphaerae bacterium RAS2. Next base: position 297,254 of record CP036352.1, on the reverse strand, counting down.
CCACCAGACCGTCACCAATGGTCAACCGCGTGAAGACGCTTAGGCAGTCCATGATCGGCATGCTCTTCTCGACCATGCCGACGTAAATGCCGCCCATGATGTTGATCAGCGTGATGACCACGCCTGCGATGGCGTCGCCGCGAACGAATTTGCTGGCACCGTCCATGGCTCCGTAAAAGTCGGCTTCGCGCGTAATGTTCTCGCGACGCCGGCGCGATTCCTCCTCATTGATCAATCCGGCCGACAGATCGGCGTCGATGGCCATCTGTTTGCCGGGCATGGCATCGAGCGTGAAGCGCGCGGCCACTTCCGCGATGCGCGTGGCGCCCTTGGTGATGACCACGAATTGAATCACCGAGATGATCAGGAAAATAATGATGCCGACCGCCAGCGATCCGGCCGCCACAAACTCCGCGAACTCCCGGATGACGTGCCCCGCCGCGTCCATGCCCTGATCGGCGTTGGTCAGAATCAGCCGCGTCGTCGCTGTGTTCAGCACGAGCCGCAGCAGCGTCAGCGCCAGCAGCAACGACGGGAACGACGAGAACTCCAGCGGCCCGTTCATGTACATCACGGTCAGCAACACCAGCGCCGACAGTGTGACGTTGGCGATCAACAGGAAATCCAGCATCGCCGTCGGCAGCGGAATCAGAATCACCAACACCAGCGACATCGCCAGCATGGGCAGAATGATGCCGCGCTGCTCGTGCAGGAACGCCGCCGCGCGCCCGATGGCCGCGCCGCCGCCGAGTCGCCCCCCCGCCGTACCGTTCTGTCTTGCTGCCGTCGCCATGCTTCCTACTCAAACCGAACGTCTGGAACACGAAACTCCAGTGTTTCGCCGCTTCTTAAGCCGCCGAGCCGCGGCGCATCGCCCGGGCCTTGCCCGAAAGCTCGTACACGTACGCGAGCACTTCCGCGATCGCCTTGTAAAACTGTTCGGGGATCTCCTGCCCGACTTCCACCGTTTTGTACAACGCCTGCGCCAGCGGTTTTCGCTCCAGGATCGGCACGCCGCTCGCAATGGCCACTTCGCGAATCTTCGCCGCGATCAAGTCAGCCCCTTTCGCCACGACCTTCGGCGCCGCCATCGACTTCTGGTCGTACTTGATCGCCACGGCCAGCTCCGTCGGGTTTGTCACCACCACGTCGGCCGTCGGCACCGCCTTGCGAATCTGCTGCATCAGCGCGACGAACTGCATCTTGCGCCGGCGCGACTTGATGATCGGGTCGCCCTCCATGCTGCGCATTTCTTCCTTCACCTCGTGCTTGGTCATGCGCAGATCGGCCTCGAACTTCCGCCGTTGATACACGTAATCGATCAGCGCCAGCACCACGAGCACGATCGCGATGCGCAACCCCATGTCGTACAGCACATCCGACAGCAGGGCGAGCTGCTCCCACCCGCCGACGGCCATGGCCATGAGAATACGCCCGCTGTTGTCCATGGCCGCCTGATAGACAAAATACGAAACAACAAACAGCTTCAGCAGGTTCATCACGAGCTGCATGCCCGTCCGCCCGCTGAACAGCTTGCCGAAGCCGCTGATCGGATTGAGCCGGCTCAAATTCGGCGAGAGCGCCGTGCTCGAAACGAGAATCCCGACCTGCAACAGATTCGACAGCGCCGCCACGACCACCAGCCCAAGCATGATCGGTCCCGCCGAAGCCGTCAGCGTCATGCCGATCGCCGCGAGCAACACGGGCATGTCGAGTCGTGCCGCCGTCTCGGGGTTGTGCATCGTCAACTGCGCCGACATGAAGTCCATCAACGAAGTCATCAGGCGCGGACCGAACAATTTGAGGCTGACCAGACCTCCCAGCAGCAGGAGGGCAGACGTCAAGTCGGCGCTGCGCGCGACCTGCCCCTTCTCGCGCGCTTCGAAACGGCGGCGCGGCGTCGGGGCTTCTGTCCGGTCCTGTTTGTCATCCGCCACGCGTCAGGCCCTCCGCGGCGACTTGCCAGTATCGCCCCACCGAATCAAGGCTCTCGGCGGCGGTGTCCGCAATCAAATTACCCGAACATGCCATCGTCGCGGCCACTGCAACCAGACCGACCGCAACTTTGAATGCAAAGCCGACCGAAAGGATGTTCAACTGCGGCATCGTCTTCGTCAGGAAGCCCAGCACGAGCGACGTCGCCAGCAGCGCCAGCACCGACGGACCAGCCAGGCGCAGCGTTGCCTCGAACATGCTCGTCGCCAGCCCCGCCGCGACATCCAGCAGCCCCGCGTCGAACGTGATGCTCATCGGCGGCACGAGCTCAAAACTCCCAAGCAACGCCGACACGACCGCCAGATGCCCTCGAAACGCAAAGAAGAACATCAACGCCCCGAAGAACCACAACTGATCCAGCACGGTCGTCTCTTCATCGAGCATCGGGTTGAACACCTGCCCGAGCGAAAGGCCCGCCTGCTGACTCACGACGTTGCCCGCCATCTGCGCCGCGAACAGCGCCGCGCCCGCCGCCAGCCCCAGCAACTCGCCGATGAGAAACTCCGAGGCCAATCCCGTCGCCGCCTGCGTCAACGAAACATCCGTCGGAAGCATCGGCATCACCACGGGGAAAGCGACGAAGCCCAGCGTCACCGCGAGCAGCACCTTGACCATCGCCGGAATCTGCGCGTTCGAAAACATCGGCACCGCCACGACTGCGCCGGCCGTGCGCGCCAGCACCATCATGAAAGCCGGCAGGAGCATTTCGAGTTGCAACAGGCTCAAGGGCATGAGTCGGACGATTCCGCGTTTGGACGTTTCAGCGTTCTTGGCGTTCTGGATTCCCGGCGTTCGCGCTTCATCCGCCCCCCCACAACCGCTGGGTGTACTCCACCATGCGCGTCGTGAGCCAGGGGATGAACAGCGCCGTCGCCACGCCCATCGCCACGATCTTCGGCACGAACGTCAGCGTCTGCTCGTGCAACTGGGTCACGGCCTGCACGATGCTGATGATCAATCCCACCACCATGCCGATCGCCATGATCGGCCCGGCGAGAATCAGCGCGAGCAGCAGCGCTTCGTGCGCCAGGTCCAGTGCCGTACCCGTGTCCATGGCTCACTCCCGCGCCGTACTCAACCAAAACTGTGCAACAACGACCCGACCACCATGCCCCAGCCGTCGGCCAGCACGAACAACATCAGCTTGAACGGCAGCGAGATCAGCACCGGCGGCAACATCATCATGCCCATGCTGATCAGAATCGACGCGATGACCATGTCGATGACGAGGAACGGCAGATAAATCTTGAAGCCCATGACGAACGCCGTCTTCAGCTCGCTCAACACGAACGCCGGCACCAGCTCGGTCAGCCGCACGTCGTCCCGCTTCAGCTCGGCGCCGTCGGGCAGCGGGCCGCGCGAATACTCGGTGAATAAATAGACGTTTTCCTCGTTCCCGGCGGCCTCGATCTGCCGGAACATGAACTCCCGAAGCGGCGCGCTGCCTCGCTCGAGGGCCGTCGCCTGGTCCATCCGGCCTTCCAGGTACGGGTCCACGCCTTCGGCCTTCATCTTCTGCCACGTCGGCGCCATCACGAGCATCGTCATGATGAGTGAGAGGCCGACCAGCACCTGGCCTGGCGGGAGCTGCTGCGCGCCGATCGCCTGGCGCAGCAGCGCCAGCACGACCATGATGCGCGTGAAGCTCGTCATCATTATGAGGATGGACGGCGCCAGCGACAGCACCGTCAACATGACGAGAATGCGCAGCGACGCGGAAACGCCCGCGCCGTCCTTCGCCGCCGGCACCAGCCCCGTCACATCGGGAATGCCCAAGGGGTTGTCGACTTGAATCGCTCGCGGCGCGCTGGGTGTGTCCTGTGCAGAGGCCGGCGCTGCAACCAGCGCAACTAGGATCACCGATGCGGCGGCAAGCGTCCGCACGGCGCGCAGGCCCGCGCGATTTACATTGCCCGCTCGTTCGCCTTCGCGCTCCGCGCGCATCGCGCAACTCCTTTGCGCCGTCCCTGGCGGCATCCTGCCGCCGATTGTCCTACCGCGCTGCCGCGCCGCGCCGGGCCATGCCTCGCACGCGATCCGTCAGCGCCGTCACGCTCGGAAGCGAGCCTCCCACCCGTGAGTCACTGCCCACCGACACTTGCTCCGCCTCGATGCCGCCTGTCTCATTCTGCGCAACGGGTCGATAAGCGCTCATCATGCCGGCCAGCGCACTGCGAAACGACTGCGCCCGCCCGCTCGATGCCGCCGCCGTCAGCATCGCCGCCTCGTCGGGATCGGTGATCTCCGCCAGCGTGTTGATGCGATCGGCCGTCAGCCCCAGCAACACGACCCGCCGGCCCAAACGCACAAGACACAAGCTCTGTTTCGGTGACAGCGCGCAGCGCGACAACACCGTGATCGCGCCTTCGCCGCCGACGCGACCCATTCGGGGGAACATCCGACGCGCCGCCCAGGCCAGCGCGACGATCACGACCAGCACAAATGCCAGCGGCAACCACATTCGCAATCCGCTTACCGGCGCGCTCGCCGCGCCCGGCGCGCGGTTGCCCGCTGCAACGCCTGCGCCGCGCTCCGAACCTCGCCGAATCACGCCCGCGCCGAACCGCTCGGGCGCACTTGCGCTCGTGGTAGCCGCAATCCCCCCATCCGCTGGCACGCCTGCAGCCGCGGAACCGTCCGTCTGCACGGGGGCATTGGTCACGACCCGGCCGCTGTCATCCTCCGCGGTGACGTGTGACGCGAAGCAAAACAGGATCAAGGCAGCCGTACCACGCGCTGCGCATCGAACGATTGGATTGAAAGATGATCGACGCACGCGACGCTCCCTTAGTTGGCCGCGTGTTCCAGATCCGGCGCGATGATTTCGCTGATGCGGACGCAGAAATTGTCGTTGAGCACGAGCACTTCACCGCGCGCCACGAGCCGGTCATTTACCAGCACATCCACCGGATCGCCCGCCAGCTTATCCAGCTCCACCACCGAGCCTTCGCCCAGCTTCAGCACATCTTCGATGAGCATCTGCGCCCGGCCCAGCTCGATGGTGACGTTCAGCTCCACGTCATTCAGCAGATCGATGGCCGCGGTCGCCGCGGTGGCTGTCCCGCTCGCCGCGCGATCCGGTTCGAACTCCGGCAAATCCATCGCCGCGCCGCCGGCAATACTCTTCTTTGGCGTCGCGGTCGCTGTGGCAGTCGATGCCGGAGAATCTTCGCTCGCGGCCGCCTGCGATGCCGCCATCGCCGCCGCGCTCGCGGAAGCATCGCCTCCCGCTTCATTTGGCGGTAACGCGGAGTCCGGCGCATCGGCCGCCGGTTCAGTGGGATTGGGGTTGGGTTCCTGATCGGCCATCGGCTCCGCCTTCCCTGGCTTGCTCGGACATCCTGTCCGACCCGACCACATCCGATGAGCGCTTAGAAGCCCGCCGGAATCGGGGTGCACTCGGGGATCAGCACCTGTTCGATTGCTTTGTCATCCCCGAACAGCGTGCTCAACTCGAATCGTATCTGCCGCTTAAGCGTTTCCAGCCCCGGCTCGGCGAGATGCCCCTCGTCGGCACTGCGAATCACGCGGCTGATCACGTCTTCAATCGTGCTCTTGCGGTTCTCCATGAACTCCTTGACGCGATCGGCCTCGGCATGATGGACGCTCAACACAACGTTTACGCTGTACAAGACTGTCCGTGCGCCGTTGTTGTTCGGCACGCGCACCTTGGCGACCGGCATCTCCACACTCTGCGCCCAGGGCTTGCTTGTCGCCGTCATCTCCTGCATGCCATGCGTCGGGTCCGGCTCGGTGCCCAGGAATTTCATGCAGGCGAAGATCGCCACACCCTCGATCAGCATCGCGCCGCCGAAGATGGCCATCGTCATCATCTTGCCCGACTTGCCGCTTGCCTTTTCCGGTGCAGCCTCCGCCGCGCCTTCCTTGGCAGGCTCCTCTTTGGGCTTGTCCTTGGCTTTGTCTTTTGCCATGACGATGCAGCTCGAATCAGGTCAACCAATCGGCAATCATCGCGCGATTCGCCGCGACGGGTCGCCGCCCGCGACCGGGCGGGCCGTGCCCACCCTGCACGCAACACTCATCACACGGCGCAGAACGCACGCCCACTATCGTTTATCGGTACATATCACCATCGGCTGAAACGACCGGCGCTTCGGCAATTCTTGCGCGTACCAGCTGAAGGATGAGCCAACAAAGCAGCGGGCCATGCCCACTCTGCGATGCCAATCCCTCAATGGCCCCCATGCCATCGTTTCGACTCTTCAACGTTTTTACTCTTCGATGTTTCCGCGTTTACCGCCGCGCGATCAGCAACAGCTCCTGAAGCAACTGGTCCGACGTGGTAATAACCCGGCTGGCCGCGGAGAACGCCGTGGACGACGTGATCAGGTTGATGAACTCGCGCGACAGGTCCACGTTGGAGAGCTCCAGCGTGCCCGCGCTAACCTTTCCCGCGCCAAGCGTCAGCGGCGTCGTGATGCGTGCGTCACCGCTGTTCGGGCCGACGAAGTAAATGTTGTTTGCCCGCGCCAGCAGACCGGCCGGGTTGGCGAAAGTCGCCAGCGCGATCTGTCCGATCGTCTGGTTCAAACCATTTGTGAACGTGCCAGTGATGATGCCGTCCTGGCCCACGCTGTAGTCGACCAGCGTGCCCGACGAGAAGCCGTCCTGGAAACTCATGACCATGCCCGAGGCGCCGGATGTGAGGCCGTTTAGGCGGGTCAGGTCGAGCGAGACCGGCAGCGGGTCGTTGGCGCCGGTGCCGACTCGGTTGATGACGATGCCGTTCTCCGGCGCGCTGACAAACTGCCCGTTGGCGTTGAAGTTCAGCGTGCCCGTGCCGACCGAGAAGTCCAGATCGCTGTCGTCGCCGGAGGTCGCGTAGAAGCGCCACGTGCTGCTTCCCGTCGTGCGCTGTTCGAGCACCATCGTGACGTTGACGCGCAGCGGGGTACCAAGCGAGTCGTAGAGAATGAACGACGTGTGCGCGCTCTCGCCGTTGGCGGCCTGCGCCTCGGTGAATGAGAACGGCAACTGCGTCGCGCCGTTGCTCGTCAGGGTGCCGGCCTGAATGCTTAACGCATTCTGTGTGCCGACGTTGCCGCTGAATTCCAGCCGCCCGTCCGCCGTGACCGAGACGCCGGGTGTGCCCGCGACGCCGGCTGTCGTGTCGATGCCCATCACCTCGTCCATCCAGTTTAAGAAATCGCCGACGGTCGTGCCGGTCGTGCCGACGATGAATTCCGCGGTGGGCACGTCGCGGCCGCCGCGCTTCACGCCGTTGACCGTGATGACATCGCCGTTGGCGAGCAACGGCACACCGGCCGGCTCCTTCACGTCCGTCAGCGCCGTCGCGGCAGTGATGGGCAAGTCGGCGGCGTCGTGAAGAATCTGCGAGCGCAGGATTGTGCCCTGCGTGGCGACGACACCGCTCGAATTCAGCGTGCCGTCGAGCCGCGCCGTGCTCGTCGCCCGCGCGGTCGTCAGTGTGCCCAGCGGAATCGCAAGGTCGGTCAGCGCTCCGGGAAGCAGCTCGAAGTTGGAGTTGACGGCATAACCCTGCACGAAAAAGCCGTCCTGCGTCAGCAGGCGGCCGTCGGCGCTCAATGAGAACGCGCCGTCTCGGGTATAGACGTTTTCATTTTCCGGCGTACGGAGAACAAAAAAGCCCTCGCCTTCGACCGCGAGATCGCTGGGAACACCGGTCGTTTCGACCGAGCCGGGCAGGAAACTGCGCTGCACGGCGCCGATGGCCGAGCCGAGACCAATCTGCATCGGGTTGGTGCCGCCCTGCCCCTCGCCGGGCTTGGTGCCGCCCGAGATCGTGCGCGAGAACTGCGTCTGGAACAGCGTGCGCGATCCCTTGAAGCCGACTGTGTTGATGTTCGCAATGTTGTCGCCGATCACGTCCAGCCGAAACTGGCTCGAGTTCAGACCCGACAAGCCCGTGTACAGTGCTGATGTCAAACCCATATCGATCTACCTCCCGTGGCGAAGGCTGTGTGTCCCAGGATTCTTAATTGCGACTCGACTTACAATTGACTCGTCTTACTACTCACCCTCGTCCCCGCTCCATCCAAACGGTTTCGCGGTTTACAGTCCCAGCCCGAAGTTCGGCGCGAGCAAGGCCGCCAGCACGTCACCCCCGTTCGTCCATTGCGCGTTGAGCTTCACGGACCCGGGCTGATTCGTGGTCGCCGTGAGCGATGGCGTGTTTCGCAGGCGCGAGGCGACGAACGCCCCGGCATCGCCCGCGTCATCGTCTCCGCCCGCGTCATCCACCGCGCCGTCGTCCTCGCCGACCGGATCGGTGCTGTCATCGGCGGCGTCATCGGCCGGCGGAACCTGTCCCATTTCCTGCTGGAGCTGCGCCAGGATGTCCGGCGGCAGATTCTCTACCAGCGTCACCTGCTCGACCTTGCTCGCCGGCAGCGAACGCCCATTGTGCAGTTCAAGAATCGCATTGCCGCGCTCGAACCGCACGCCGATCACCAGCCCCCGAAGCTCCGTCGAACTGCCCGCGTTGTCCGTCACGCGGCCCGCGACGTAGTGCCCGATGAGACCCGACGTCGCCCCGAATCGCTGCTCCGATGCCAGCGCCGACAACGTCGCGGTCAGCTCCGCCGACTGCTCCATCTGCCGGATGCTGCTCATCTGATCGAGCAACTGCTGGTTGTCCGTCGGTTTCATCGGGTCCTGCGCCTGCAGCTGCGCGATCATCAGCGCGAAGAAATCCTCGCCCTTGAGATCGTCAAACCCGCGCGTCGTTGCCCGCTGCGTCGGGATGAACGTACTCGATCCAATCGTCGAAGCTTCCATGAATCGCCCTTTCTACGCCTCGGCGCATTGCGCCGATTGAACTCCAACCTCTATGCCACCAGATTCATCGCGCCGGCTCGAATCGACGCCGGCGACGCGAAATCGAATCCGCCGGCCTCTTCGCCCGCAGCCACTTCGCGCGCGGCCGACCACGCATCGTCAGCCGATCCCGCGGGGGTCCATCCGTCGCGCCATGTCTGGCCCGCGCCGCCGTCGCGACCGGCCTGACCCTCGGAGAAGAACCCGTCCGAGCCGCCGTGATGCCCGCCCGGCTGCTGATTTGCGTTCGAGTCCGACTCGCGCCCGAGCGAGCCGCCGTGGGCGTCCGCCGTGCGAATGATGACCTGCGATTTGTCAATCGATATGCCGTGCGCGCTCAACGCGTCGCGCAGCTCCGGCAGGCGAGTCTCAACGAGTTTCGCCACCGCGCGGCTCTGCACATCCACGCGCAGGCTCATCGTCTGCTCTTCCATGCGCACTTCCAGGCGCATGCGACCCAGCTCCGGCGGATCCAGTTGAAGCGTGACCTCCTGCTTCCCCGAGCCGCTCGCACCACCCAGCAACCGCACTGCCGCGTCCAAACCGCTCGCAGCCGGCTTCTGCGCCAGCAGCAGTTCCGCCACGCGCGCCGCGGCCGGGCTTTGCTGACTCACGACCGCGCTGAAAGACCGAGCCGGGGTTGCGATCGCTCGCTCGCCCGATGATGTCACATTACCGGCACTCGACGCGACGTTTTCGCCGAGGCTCGCAGTGTGCCCCACGGCGGAATTGCCGCTCGCATCACCGTTGTGCGACGTCAGCAGCGTTTTGGCCAACGTTGCCGCCGCCGAGTCACCCTCGATCCGCGATACCGACACGCGATCGAACGCCTCACGTGACCGGGACGTAATTCCGACGCCCGTTGAATTTGGAGATGACTGCGCAGCGCTGCCTGCAACATTCACTGTGCCTTGTGTGCTCGCTCCGTTCGCCGGCGATTTGCCACTGCGATCGACCCGCGTCTCGCCGGACGAATTCGACTTGGCCGCCGCCTGCCGCTGCGCCACCGCGCCGCTCTCCGCCGCCTCACCTGCCGATGCCGAACCGGATGCCGTGTCCACCCCATCGCTCGAATCCGACGCGCTCGTCTGTACCGCGCCGATGGCCTTGATGACATCCTCCGCGCGGCCGGGGGTCGCGCTCAACGTGCCCGGTGTCTGACCGCCATCCGTTGCAGTTGACGACGACGGCACGCCAGGATTCTGGCTCTTGATCTGCGGCTGATGCCTCGCGCTGGTGTCCGCGACAAAGCGCCGACCGGGCCAACCGGCTCGGCCCGTCTCTTGCGAGGCGGCCAGCTTCTGCTTCTCGGCCAGTTCCAGGTCGGGTTTGTCGGTCGCAAGCTTCTCGATCGGGATCGCGTGGCCCAGCGGCTTCAACTCCGGCTGCGGGCCGTCGGGATGCCCGCCAGCAACCGTCGCCTGAAGGATCTTCGATTCATCCGCCAACGATGCCTTCCATGGCGAGGCCGCGCCGCGTGCTTGTGCTTCGGTCGTTGGACCTGTCTCCGCCCCCGTCGCTTCTTCGCCAACCGGAGCAGCGCTGGTGAGTTCCGCGTCATCCGCCACCGGCTCCGCCAGTGCGACCGCGACTTGAATCGTGCCGGCACTCTGCGCCTCGGCGTCTTGCCGTGCTTCAACGTGCGTGCTTTCCGCCGGTGCTGTTTCGTCGCGCGGTGCCTCTGCCTTGTCAGAGTGTGACGAGCTCGTGTCTTCCGGCCGTTTGACCGGTTCGGGGCGTCTTGCCGGCGTGGCGTCGCGCGCGGACGAACGCAACTGCTTCAATTCGCGCGTGAACGAGCGTTCGGTCGGCTTCGCCGATGCGACTTCGAAGGGAATGCTCGCGCCGCGGTTATTCGCCGGCGCTGGTCGACGCAGGAGCTGCGTCAGAAGTCGGGCCATCTCCATGGGTGGCTCCTTCCGACCGGCGCGTCAAACCGCCCGCGCCATCGGAATGATTAGGAGCTGCTGCCCAGGACCTCCGCCCGTGCTGCATTCTGCTCATGTAACTTGTCCAAAATGCGCCCGATCCACAGGCGCTCCTCGGGTTCCTTGCACTCACCGACGATCTTGCGGCCGACCCGCGCATCCAGCGCCATGAGCGTCCGCACCACGTCAGCATCCGGCTTGAGCCGCAGCAGCGCCTTGGCGTCCTTCGCCTTGAGCCCGCCGAGAATCTCAAGCTCCTTGGCGAGGCCGTCGTCGCTTCCTGCCGCGGCCTGCTGCCGCACTTCGTCGGCGAATCGCTTGCGATCGGCTTCGAGCGACTCCTTCTCACGCACGACGGCGAGTTGCTGCATCTCCAGCAGCTTCCACGCCTGCGCGATTTCCTGGTTCCGCCGTTCAAGTTCCGTCCTCGCGATTTCTTCCGCCGTCTCGCGCTGCCGCAACTGCTCCGCCGTCGGCGGCACGGGCGAATCCGAACCCGGCTGCGTTGCCGCACTCGGCTGGGTCGTCGCCGCGGGCGCTTCGCCCTGCAGCACGGCCAGCGCCGCGTGCACGCGATCGCGCGCCAAATAGCCGCGTGTCGCCGCCCACGCCGCGACGCCCGTCAGCGCCGCCGCGTTTAACATCGTCACAATCGCCGCCGCGAAAAAAGCGCGCTTGAGCATCAGATTCTCACTTCCTGACCCGCGCCGATCGCGAAGCGCGCCGTGTTCATCTCATCCAACTGCAGCGCTTCGGCGCGCTGCGCGTCGGCAATAACTGACGCCCGCCAGCGCTCCTTCAGGCGATCCAGCACGCTGACCTGCTTCCGGGCGTCACTTAACGCCGCGCGCTCCTGCGCGAGCATTGCGCGGTGACCTGCAACTTCGGCCTGCGCCTCCAAAACGCCCAGCCGCAATCGCCCCAGCCAGTGCCGCGACCACCGCAATTGCTCCACGTCAAGATTGTTGTTTTTTTCTCCCAGCGACGCCCGAATCGACTCGGTTTCCTGCGCGATACGCTCCGATAACGCTCCCTGACGCTGCTCCACTTCGGCGATCTGGCGCAGCCGCGACGCCACCACGCGCCGGGCCGAGTCCTCCTTCGCACGGCGAATCTTCAACAGGGTTTCGAATCGATACGTACGTCGTGATTTCATCGGTCGAAGCCTTCAGCCTCTTGGCGGGCGTGCCCGCGCTATTTCTTACTTCTTGGCGTCTCGACGCCCTGGCGCTTGGGTGCGTCCGGTCTGTTGATCTCCTCCAGCAGCGCCATCAGCGCCGCCTTCGACGTCTCGAAGTCCACGCCCGCGTCCATGTCCTGCCGCAAAAACGCCGTGATCGCCGGCATCATCCGAATCGCCCGGTCGTACTCCGGATTGCTCCCCGCCGCGTACGCCCCGATGTTCACCAGGTCCTCGATCTCTTCCCACACCGCAAGCAGCCGGCGCACCTGCATGGCCGCATCGAGGTGCGGCGCGTCCACCACGTCCGGCATCACACGGCTAACGCTCTCCAGCACGCTCACCGCCGGATACTGCCCGCGATTCGCCAGGCGCCGCGACAGGAGAATGTGCCCATCGAGAATTCCTCGCACCGCGTCGGACACCGGCTCGTTTGTGTCGTCGCCTTCCACCAGCACGGTGTAAAGCCCTGTGATGCTGCCGCGTTCGGTTCGACCGCTGCGCTCCAGCAACCTCGGTAGCATCGCGAAGACGCTCGGCGGATATCCCTTCGTCGCCGGGGGCTCGCCGGCGGCCAGGCCGATCTGCCTTGCAGCCATCGCCAGGCGCGTCACCGAGTCCATCAGCAGCAGCACGTTCGCGCCCTGATCCCGGAAGTACTCCGCGATCGCCGTCGCCACGAAACACGCTCGCACGCGCAGCGGCGGCGATTGATCCGACGTGCTCACGACCAGCACGCTTCGCGCCAATCCGCGCTCGCCGAGGTCCTTCTCGATGAAATCGCGTACCTCGCGACCGCGCTCTCCGACCAGCGAAATCACCGCCACGTCGGCAGACGTGTGTCGCGCCATCATGCCGAGCAGAATGCTCTTGCCCACGCCCGTGCCCGCGAACACACCCAGCCGTTGACCGCAGCCCGGCGTCAGCATCGCGTTGATCGAGCGAATCCCGACTGACAGCGGCGCGTCGATCCGCGGCCGCCGCATGGCATCGGGCGCCGCGCCATGCAACGGATAGTGGGCATCGAGGGCCGCGGCAGGGAGACCGTCGGTAGGCCGGCCCATACCGTCCAGCACCCGCCCGAGCAGGCCCGGTCCGACCGCGACCTTCTGCGTGCTGGTCACATGGCGAACCGACTGACCCTTGGCGATTCCTTCGGCACTCGAGAGCGGCATCAGCAGCGTCGCCTGTTCGCGAAAACCGATCACCTCGGCCAGCGATGATCGGCCACTCCCGGAATCAATCTCGCAAAGCGACCCGACCGGCACCGGCAATCCTGCAGCGCAAATTGTCATGCCGGTGCAAGACAGGACGCGCCCGGTCACGCTTATCGTGTCCGCGCGCCGCGCCGTCTCAATCGCTTCCGCCAGCACCGTCATCGATTTGCCGCCTCGCCGTCGCAATGTCCGCGTGATTGAGAGCGGTTCCGGAGTCAATGGATCGCATTGTGTGCCGCTGCATTAAGCAGTAGCGCGCCCAATCAACCACACAAACGGGATCTGCCATTTAGCCTGCGGGCTTGCCCGCCGAGTCCGTGTCCAATCCAAGGGCCACCAGCCGCTCGCGCCAGCCGCTCACCAATTCATCCGCGACACGGTCGAGCCGCTGGTTGATCGAGGCATCCACCGACGCATCGGCCGTCTCGATTCGGACGCCGCCGCGCGCCACCGATTCATCCGCCACAAGGCGAAGGTGCGCACTGTCCTGCGCGACCCCAAGCACGGACGCCGCGAAACGCTCCAGCGCCGCCGCATCCGCCGGGTTCACTCGCACGGTCGCCTGCGTCGCGCGACCGACCAGCTCCAGCGCTTCGCCCATCGCGTCCATGGCGACTTGCGTCACCATCGAGTCATCCTCTGCCAGCCGCGACCACGCGCGCGAAGCGATCGTCGCAGCGAGCAACACGCCATCGCGCCGCGCTTCGACGTACAACTGTTCCCGTCGCGCGGCGAATGCAGCGAGCGCCTCGGTCAGGGTCTGCCCCAGTGCGGCGTGCTCCTCTGCAAATCGCGCGCGGGCCTCCTCCAGCGCCACGGCGTGACCGGTCTCCTGCCCGCGTGCCTGGCCCTGTGCATACCCTTCGCGATGCGCCGTCTGCCGGGTCAATTCGCTTTGCGCCTGCGCTGCCGCACGCGCCTCGGCGATAATCCGCTCGGCCTGTGCCCGGGCCGCAGCCAGAACCTGGGCGGCTTCGTGTTCGATGTCGCGCAGATCCAGCGAATACATGCCGCGCGTCGCCAGCCTCGCATCGCCCGCCTTGATCACCGACCGAATCGCTCGCGTCATGCCGACCTCTTTCGCCCTCGCTTAAACGACGAGTTCCTTCTCGCCGCCGCGGCCGGCGATGATGATCTCGCCCGCATCTTCCAGCCGCCGCACGACGTCCACGATCTTCTGCTGCGCCGTCTCGACATCCGAGAGCCGGACCGGCCCCATGTACTCCATCTCCTCGGTGATCATCTGGGCCGCGCGCTCGGACATGTTTGACAAGATCTTCTGCTTCAGTTCGTCCGTCGCCGTGCGCATCGCCAGCACCAGCTCGCTCGTCTCGACTTCCTTCAGCACGGACTGGATGCCCTTGTCGTTGACCAGCAGGATGTCCTCGAAGACGAACATCAGACGACGAATCTGCTCGACCAGCTCGGGGTCTTCTTCGCCCAGCTTCTCCATGATGCCCTGCTCGGTGGATCGATCGCACAGATTGAGTATCTCGGCGACGCTCTCCACCCCGCCGACGCGCTGCAGCCGCTCCGTCACGAGGCCGCTCAACCGATGCTCCAGGCCGCGCTCGACTTCCTTGATGACCTCGGGGCTGGTCTGCTCCATGCGCGAGATGCGCGCAACGACTTCTTTCTGCTTTTCCTCTTTCAGCCCGCCGAGAATCTCACTCGCTTTGTCCGGGGTCAGGTGCGCCAGGATCAGCGCGATCGTCTGCGGGTGTTCGTCCTGAATAAACGTCAGCAGGTTTTCCGTCGCCGCCTTGTGCAGGAAACTGAACGGCTTGGAGTTGAACTGGTGCTCCACGGTGTGCATGATCCGATCAGAGTCTTCCTTGTTCAGCGCCGTGCTTAACAGGCTCCGAGCATACGACAAGCCGCCGACCTCGCCGTACCGCCGCGCGAGCGCCAGTCCGTGAAACTCCTCGATCACGGTCTGCCGCGCCAATTCGTCCAACTCCGAGATGTGCGCGATCTCCCGCGTGATCGCCTCGATCGAATCGCCATCGAGTTGGCGCAGGATCGCCGACGCGGTCTCCTTGCTAAGGCTGACGAGAAGAATCGCCGCCTTGCGCAGGCCGCTCTGTTTTTCCTCCTCGTCCTTTTGATTGCGGTTGTTGCGCGCTGCCATCTCGTCTATTTCTCTTCCTGCAACCAGTGATGTACGATGTTCGCCGCCGACGACGGGTCTTCCCGCACCATCTGGCTGATCTGATGCACGATCTGGTGCGTCCGCACGGTCTTCTCATCCACCTCATGGCCTTCCATCACGGCATCCGTCTCTTCCGCCTCACCAACCAGCATCGTCCCACCGCTTAGCTTCTGCAGCGGGCCGTCCGGGTCACCATATCCGCCGAAACCGCCAAAGCCTCCTCCGATCGACGCACCCGCCGGCGCGGGCCGGCCTCGCCCCATCGCCCCGGCGCCCTGCCGCGCCATGCGCATCAGCATGAAAAGGCTGAACAGCACGAGCACTCCCACGCCGATCTGCGCGCCGTAATACTTCGCCAGCGCCACCATGCCGGTGGACTGCGTCGCCGGCGCGCTGGTTTCCGGGATCACCATGTCGTAATACCAGTTCACCACAACCTGCTCATCCGCGGTCGCGTTGATCAACGGCTTCACCAGCGCGCGGATCTTCGGCAGCTCGGCCTCGGCGATCTTGCCGATCAGCGTGTCGTCGTTTTTGCCGCCGCCGGTCGAGGCGCCCATCGCCGACGCGATGCGCTCCAGATAACTCCGCGGTACGTTGATCGCCGCCGTCAGCTTCTCCACCACGCCCACGGCGTGATTCGTGCTGCGCACCTTTGTGTCGCGCTCGCCCTTGAGACTCGTCTCGGTGTCTTCCTTCGTGTTCGACGTTCCCGTCCCACCGTCGCTGATGCTGCGACCCTGGTTCGGTCGCACGCCGGGGCCGGCCGACGCCGACGCGCTGCGCGTTTCTTCCGTGCGAGACGTTTCGTTGTCCACCGCGGGCGGGCCGAGGGTCTTTTCCTGAATCTGTTCCTCGCTCGTGCGAAGTTGTGCATGCACGTTCACGAGCACGCCGGGGATGTACCGCAATTGGTCGTACACTTTTTGAGAGTGGTAGTCCTCGGCGTGGCGCTGGATGTCCAGCAACTCGTTGGACACGTCCCCCGCGCCCTCCGGCGGACGGTAGAACCGCGCGCCGTCGGTGATCTTCACGCTGCGCGGGTCCAGCCCGCTCACGGCGCCCGCCACGAAATTCGCAATCGCCGCCACGCGCTGCTTGTCGAGCGATTCACCCTCCGTCAGCGTCAGATGTACGCTCGCTCGCGATTGCGTCGACTTGCCCGCGAACCCCCGTGTCTGCGGAACTTCGATAAAGACATGAGCCTCTTTCACGCCGCGGAACCGGCCGATCACGCCGGACAACTCCGACTCCAGCCCGCGGTTCTCCATCCACACGCGGCTGCGATCGCCCATGAACACGCTGCTCGCCTTCACCAGCGCGGCGTAGCCCAGGCTCGTGTCCTTCGGCAACGAGCCGCTCTGCGCCAGCATGGCCGTCAACTGCTCGCGGCGGCTGTCATCCCCCTGGATGAGAACGCGATCCCCCTCCACCTTTGACCGTTCGCCCGCCACGGCCAGCGAGGCCTGGATCGACTGAATCTGTTCCGGAGTGAACGATTGCGGCAGAAGCGGCACCCAGTCCGGCTGGCCGCTCCAGCGCACCAGCCCGTACATGCCGCCGACCAGCACCACCACGAGCAGACCGATGGCCGCGCGCTGCGAAACCGTCGTGCCGCGAAGCTGTTCCCCGATCTGCCTGAATTGTGACGACAGGAACTCCATTTCCGTCTGCTTCCGATCCCGGCTCCGCCGGGAAGACAGCGGTTAGTGGTCAGTACCGCCCATCCCTGGCTACCGACCACTCATTACTGACCACTGGCCACTGCTACACCCGCATCTGCTTGATCTCCGTGTACGCGTCCATCAGCTTGTTGCGAATTTCCATCAGCAGGTCGAACGCGATGCCCGCCTTACGACTGGCCGTCAGCACTTCCGA
The DNA here is from genome assembly GCA_007753915.1 of Phycisphaerae bacterium RAS2. Lineage (NCBI taxonomy): Bacteria > Pseudomonadati > Planctomycetota > Phycisphaerae > Phycisphaerae bacterium RAS2. Next base: position 280,085 of record CP036352.1, on the reverse strand, counting down.
CACGTTGTTCGATTCGCCCGTCATCAGGCGCTGCACGCCCTCGTTCGCCTCGGTCTGGAGCGCGTTCACCTTGTCGAGGCTTTCGAGCAGAAAGCTCTTGAAGTCCTTCCCATCCGCCGCGCCCGTCTTCGCGACCGGCGACGCCTTGCCGACGCCTTCGGCCTCCTTCAACGGACTCGCGCCGATCAGCGGCCGCAGGCCCGCGAGGTTGTTGATTCCAAGATCTGACATAGACGCCTTTCCTTCATTCAGCCGACCGGCGGGCTTTTCCGACCCTGCGAGTCGTGCGCCGGGGACGCGCCCCGCGACTGATTGGCGGGCAATGCCCACCCTGCGACCACTTCGACTACGCCAGCAGTCGCAGCGTGCTCGCCACGATCGACTTCGTCGCTTCGGCCGCCGTCACGTTCGCCTCGTATGCCCGCACAGCCACCATCGCGTTCACCATTTCCGTCGCGAGGTCCACGTTCGGATACCGCACGATTCCGCGCGCATCCGCGTCGGGATGCCCGGGGTCCTTCACTTCGCGCGGTTTGCCCGCGTAATCTTCGACAATCTTCTCAACGTGCACGCCCGCGCCGCCCTGGCCATCTCCCGGTGAAAACAACGCCACCTGTCGCAGGTACGGGCCGTCGCCGCCATCGGCGCGCCGCGTCGTCTGCGCATTGGCGATGTTTGCAGAGATCGTGTCCAGCCACGTCCGCTGCGCCGCAAGCCCGCTCGTGCTGATGTCCAATGCGCCGAACATGGGGTTTCTCGTCTCCATTCAGCCTCTAGCTATTAGCTGTTAGCCGTCAACCAAACACGACGCGATGGAACACGCCGGCGACGGCTTTCTGGCTGATCGCTAAGGGCTAACGGCTAATGGCTCCTAGATCGCTCTGCCGCGAATCGCTTTCGACAGTCCGTCGATGTTCGCCTTCAACAATTCCACGGCCGCCTGGTGCATCATCGTGTTCTCGGCAAGCAGCGCCATCTGTCGCTCGATTCGTGCGTTCGTGCCGTCGTGAAACAAAATGTTCTCCGCCGGTTCGGTGCTCGGCGTCACGTTGAGCGTGTCGCCCGCGCCGGTCCGCAGCTCGCGCGTATCCTTCAACTCAAGCGGCGGCGACGCCACGCCGCGCCGCTCGGCTGCGTCCTGCCGGTCCAGCGCGTCCCTCAAAGACGCCTGAAACGATCGAACGTCCAACTGCTTCGTTCGATAGCCCGGTGTCGTGATGTTGGCGATGTTCTCCGCCAGCATCCGATTCCGCGCCTCGGTGAACGAGAGCACCTTTTCCAGCAGCGGGATGGACCCGCCGCCGACCACCTGATCGAGAAACCTCATCCGCGTCTCCGACGCTTCGGGCGCACGCCCGACCGTCTCGTTCAGCAACCGGCGTGCCATGCAACCGACGCGCACGCACACCGCTCCGCTGCCGTTCTTATCGACACAACGGCCGGCTCACCGGCAAATCGTGCCGCGCCGCGCAGAATCCGCGCGTTTCAACCCGCGATGCGTTGCGGGGCCTGCGCCGCCGCGAGCGATGCCGCGGCCTGCGAGGCCGCTTCGTCGCGCCACTGCTTGAGCTTCATGCCCAGCGTGCGCACGCCGATGCCCAGCGCCTTCGCCGTCTTCTCGCGATGCCCGTTGAACCGCACCAGTGTCTGCTCGATCAGCGAGCGCTCCATGTCTTCCATCATGTGACCCGGTCGCAGCGGGCGATTCGCCCCGTCAGCCTTCGTGCTCGCCGACGCCAGCCACGGTTCGACCAGCGGCGCGTCGATGCTGTCACCCTGGCACAGCACGGCCGCCCGCTCGCAGACGTTCTCCAGCTCGCGCACGTTGCCGGGCCAGTGATAGGCTTCCAGGACGCGAAGGGCCGCAGGCGTGATCGATTTCGCGTTGCTGCCTTCGCGCCGCGCGATGCGATTCATGAAGTGACCGACCAATTCAGGAATGTCCTCGCGCCGATCGCGCAGCGGCGGCAGCGTCACCGGCAGCACGCTCACACGGAAGAACAGGTCCTCGCGGAACCGCCGTCGCGCCACCCACTCCGTCAGGTCGCGGTTGGTTGTCACAATCACACGCACGTCGGTCTGAATCGTCACGCTGCTCCCGACCCGCTCGAACTCGCGCTCCTGCAACACGCGCAGCAACTTCGCCTGAACCGGCAGCGAAACCTCGCTGATCTCATCGAGCAGCAGCGTGCCGCCCGTCGCCAGTTCGAACCGCCCTTTGCGCAGCTTGTCCGCGCCGGTGAACGAGCCGCGCTCGTGCCCGAACAGTTCACTCTCAAGCAGCGCCGCAGACAGCGCCGCGCAGTTCACGCAGAGCATCGGCGCCGCCGCGCGCTGGCTCGCCGTGTGAATCGCCCGCGCCACCAGTTCCTTGCCCGTGCCGCTCTCCCCCTGGATCAGCACCGTCGCCTGGCTCCGCGCGACCTTTTCGATCTGCGCCCGCACTGCACGCATCGCCCGGCTCGAACCGACCAGCTCGCTGTCGCGGCCGAGGTCCATCAGGCTGGCCCGCAACGCTTCGTTCTCACCGCGCAACCGACTCACCGACGCCGCTCGCTCCACGACCAGGTGAATCGCCTCGGCTTCGAACGGCTTCTGGATGTAATCAAACGCCCCCATCTTCATCGCTTCAACGGCCGTCGAAACGCTCGCATACGCCGTCATCAGGACGAACGGCGCATCGACACCGCGCGACCGGAACGACCGAAGCAGTTCGATGCCGTCCATACCCGGCATCTTCAGATCGCTCACAATTACTTCAAAGCGGCCCGGCGTCGCCGCCATCAACGCCTGATTCGGTTCGGCGAACGCCGCCACCTCGTGACCGCCCGCCGTGAGAATATCCGTCAGCGAGTCCCGCATGACATCCTTGTCGTCCACGATGCAAATTCGCGCCATGTTTGCTCCTCTGTCGACGCCGCGTTGCGTGTCTCCGCACGCACGGTTCGTCGCGTTTCATTTCTATTCCAAATCTCCCGCAGCCACGTCCATGTCGCCGCGGTTTGTTTCGCGTTTCCTGCCAGCCATCTATCCAGCCGATCCGCCGTCCGGCAGCCGCAGCGTGAAAACCGCTCCGCCGCCCGCGCGATTGCACACCGCGATCGAGCCGTCATGTGCCTCGATGATGCGATGCACAATCGCCAGCCCCAGACCCGTGCCGGTGTCTTTTGTCGTGAAGAACGGATTGAACACCCGCAGAAGCAAATCTTCCGCGATGCCCGGTCCGCTGTCGGCCACTTCGATCACCGCCGAATCACCATCCCGCCGCGCGGTCACGTCGACGCGCCCGCCGCGACCAGCCGCCTGCATGCCATTCATCACAAGATTGACCAGCACGCGATGCAGCCGCCCCGTATCGACACACGCCTCGACATCCGCCGATCCCGTAGCCAGCGCCATGACAGCGCCGGTCTGCTCTTCCCACGGCGCCATCGCATCGCGCAGCGCCTCGAAGACCGAGCCCAGCCGGCAGCGCTGCCGCTCCAGCCGATGCTCCTGTGCGAAATCCAGAATCTCCGCGATCAACCGCTCCAGTGTGCGCACGCCGTTCGCGATGCGCGTCGCCGCCGTGCGTGTCTGCGCTGCATCGACCGCGCCGCCTTCTCGACCGGCCGCCTGCGAGAGCATCGAGGCATACAACGCGATGCCGCCCAGCGGATTGCGAATCTCGTGCGCCAGTCCGGCCGCCATCTCGCCCAGCGCCGCCAGTCGCTCGCTGCGGCGCAGTGCTTCGTTCGTGCGATGCAGTTCGCCGTGCAGGCGCGCGACCTCGCGCTGAAGCGACTCGTGCGACTGCTTCAATCGCTCGGTCACATCGTTGTACGCCGTGATGATCGCGCCCAGCTCCCGCTCCCGCTGGGTCACGTCCGTCGCGTCGCGCGTCGTCTCTGCAAGCTCGATCATGGTCTCGCGTCTCTTCTCACAGCGAGCAAGTCACAGATCCGCCGTGGCGGGCTCGCCGGCTGAATGCTTCCTTTATGCGCTGGCGTCCGTTCCGAACCGGGCCGGCCCGCCGGGGCCTGCACGGCGCGCCGCCGCATAGGCCGCCGTCGCTCGCGTCGTCTGCCCCAGCGCCGAGATCCGTTCCGAGGTTTCCTGCCGCCGTGTCGTTAGTGTGGCACTATCCCGGTTGTCTCGTTGCAGAATCCCGCTCAAGGCTTCGTTCGCCTCTTCCAGCATTTCCGTCACCCGCTTGCGCGTCGGCCCGTCCAGCCCCTGCATCGTCGCCGGCCAATCGGCCCGGTACGGCGCCAACTGACCGTGCACGCGCATCAGCTCATCCACCAACCCCTGCCGTTCGCCCAACAGGGCCAACAACGGTTGCATGTCGTCCTGAACCACCAGCACGCGCTGCCGCTCCGCCAGCTGGCGCAATCGCCGATACGTCGCACGCTGCTGCTCCAGCAGCATCACCAGTTCGGCGGCGCTTCCCTGCGGCGTCGCCCGATGTAGTGTCGCTGTCATGACTCACCTCACTCCCGCCAGGACGTCGCCGCTCGTCTGCTCCAGCCGCGCGACCAGTCCTTCCCAGTACGCTTTCGATGACATGCCGCGCCGCGCCTCGAACGCCGATTCCGGCAGCTTCTTCAGCAACCAGTCCAGCCGCGCCAGCGCCATCTTCGCTTCGTTCGCATTGCCCAGCCGCACAAAGCAGTGATACAACTGCACCCCCGCCGACACCGCCGACGGGTCCGCTTCGTACCGCCATTGCGCTTCGCGATAGCCGTCGGCAGCCGCCGCGAAGTCACCGAGGTCAAAGAGACAATCCGCTCGATACAGGTAGCTGGATCGCAGGTACAGCTGCTCCGACTCGCTCAACGCGCTGCCGTCCTGCCCGGCGAGCCGCGCCACGATGCGCTCGTACGATTCCACCGCGCGGCGCAACCGGTCGTCCGCCGCGCGAGCCGATTCCTCCCGCGTTCGTGCGTCCAACTCCTTTTTCAATGACTCGCGAAGGCGCTGCGCGCTGCGCCGATACGATTCACCCAGCAGAAACAACAACTTCGGCGCCTCGGTCGCGGCGGGATACAGCGCCAGCGCATCCTCCAGCCGCGAGATGGCCAGCTCGTCGCGATTTGGAAACCGCGCGATGTCGGCCTGCGTGTAGAACTCCGCCAGCGTGAAGAGCGCCTCGCGATACTCGGTCGCCCGCGGCGTGAAGACTTCCTCCGGCCCCAGGTCGTCCACAATCTCCGTCAGAATCGCCACGCCGCGTTGCGCCTTGTCCCCACCCTGCCGAATCAGGCACCGCGCCAGGGGAACCATCGACGACAGCGCGTCCGGCAGCCGGCGATAGACCGTCATGATCTCCTGGTACGATGCCGCCGCTTCGGCGTATCGACCCTGCGCCTCCAGCGCCTGCGCGAGGCGGAACATGCCCGCCGATCGGCGAACGTTTGTCGGGTGCCGCGCCACCAGCTTCGTCAACGCGCGAATCATTTCATCGGTCTGGCCGGCCGCGTCGAAATTTTCAGCCGCCGCCTCCAGCGCTTCGGCCTGAAATCGCTCTTGCGTCTCGATTTCCGCCTGCGCGAGATTCAATCTGCCGGCCTCGACAAACCACCTCGCCGAGACACGAGCGTCCTTCGCCTCCCGCGCCCGCACACCCAGCGACCGGCAATTCGCGGCAACCTGACCCGTGTAGTGCGCCCGCTGCGCCACGGCTTCCGGTCCGGTCAGCTTCAGACCCAGACGGTAGTAACCGTTCGATGCTTCAAACGCCTCGGCGCCCCGCAATCGCTCCGCGATCACGATCAAGGCCGATCGAACCGCGCCCGCCGTGACGTATCGAGAGCGATCCCACGCCCCCCGCTGCTCAATGACGCGCTCGAATGCATCTCGCGCTGCGTCAAACCGTTCCAAACGTGCCAGACACTCGGCACGACCCAGCTCGCACGCCCATTTCAACTCCCCGGATGCAAACGAGCGAAGCACTTCGTCGTAAAGCGCCAGCGCCATCTGCGGTCGATCGTCTTCCTGCTGCAACCGCCCCAGCAGCCAGCCGGTTCGCGCCCACAACTCGTCGCGCGTCGTCCATTCATCGCGAATCCGCCGAAGCAGTCCCTCCGCTTCATCCGGCCGCCCCATCGCACGAAGGCACAATGCCTCCAGGTACCTCACCGACAACTGCGCAGTCGAATCCTCCACGCGCTTTTCTGCCTGCTTCACGAGCTTCAACGCTTCGTCCGCCTGACCGGCCGACAGCAACCGGTCGATCGTCAAATCCGCCGCCCAGAAGAAATTCGCCGGCGACGCATCCGCGGCGCTCAACACGGCCATGACGTCCGACACGTTCTTCGGGTCGGTCGGCGCGGTCGTCGCCAGTCGCATCTCCACGATCTTCCGACGAATCGAATCCGCCGGCGTCATGCCCGCTTCGAGCGCCTTGCCCAGCGCGTCGATCGACTCGGTCCATTGACCGGCCCACCGAAACGCCTCACCCAGCGCGTACCAGTCCAACGCCGCCAGCGCTGCCCCGTCCTCCCGCGCCTGCTGCAGGTTGCTGATGATGGCCTTCGTGTTTGCGATGCCGTGTGCCGTCAGCGACGACTCCGCCTGAAACGCGATCTGGGCATAGAGTCGATACAGTTCGCCCCGCTCGGCCACAGGCCGGTCCGGCTGACTCAACAAGTACTTGATGTACGTCGCAGCTCGACCCAGGGCGTTCGCTTCGCGCAGGTCAGCCACGCGCTCAAGATGCTCCTCAAAACTCACCGGCCGATAGCGCGCCGCCTGGCGCGTGATGCCGGTATAGAGCGCCGCCACCGCTGCGATCAGCAGGGGAATCTGCCAGCGGCCTGCAAACCGCGCGCGAAGCCCGCCGCGCGGCGCGTCACCACCCGGCGCGCTCGCACCGCTCGCTGCGTTCGCTGCGTTCTCCTGCGCTGTCATGGCAGCTTCCGCCATTGCCCACACACCCACCGGTCGCCGAATTCGCCTCGACGACGCAACACGAAATCAGGCCGAATCGTTGCAACGTTGCGGTTGCTTCGGCCTCAACCACTGCGCTCCGGCGGGAATCGCCGGAAACAACGCAACCGTTGCATCCGTTCGTGAGGGTGATATCGGCGGGATGTGCGCGACTTCAAGCAAACATTTTTATCGGCGCGCGCTGCGGCGATCGGCAAGAACTGCTTTCAATGCTGGAAAATGCGGCGCTGCGCCGGGGAAGTGAAAATGTTCCGTCGGACCGGTCCCATGGCACACGCTGCGGAGTCACTCGGGCGGTGCGTCGAGTCGAGGATTCGCCGTGGCGGAGACGCACCCTACGGTTACGACTTTTACTCTCCGCGTCGCGCCGGCTTCCCGAACAGTGCCGCGCGGGCTTGAATGAGCGATTCCAATGCATCGCCGCACCGATCCACGCGAATGCGATGGTCCCATGGAGACATTCGCACGCCCCCGATGGCGTCACGCGGCGTCCGAACGTAAAAACAGCCGGCCTCCGTGAACTCCAATTGAAGTATGAACCGCGCACCGAGGCGAACCGCGTGCTCGTAGCGCTCCACCCGCTGCCGGTCACCGATCCGCCGGGCCAGCACCAGGCCCTCCGCCAGTGCTGACACGTAGGCTGCACTATCCGAACCCACCACGCCCGGCTGCCCCGCGTTGATCGCCCCCCAAAGCTCGGGCATGGGGCAGGACGCCGGGGTCACCTGCAAGGCCGCGAACCGATCCAGAATGGAAAACGCCAGGTCGCTGCAGCGCGCATCATTCGTCCTGCCATAAAGCTGCATCAGCGCGCGGGCCAGTGCCGCCGACGCACGCGGCTCGGCATCGCGCTCATACCAAGACTGGTAATGCGTGCGAGCCTGCTCCAGCACGCGCGACAACGAGTCGCTCCCGCCGGCGTCGCCCCGACCGGTGTCATCTTTGCCGGCGTCATGACGGCCCGCGCTACTCTCCACGGCACCATCCCACGCCATCAACGCCCGCATCCCCCACGCTCCGGCCGCAATCGACTCTGGTTGGGCCGTCGCGCCGTAATCGAGCATCAACTCGAGCCGGCCATCGTTGCGGCCATCCCCGCCCTGGCTCGCGCGAATCGCCTTCGCAAGACCCTGCGCCATCGAGTCGTCGCGGGCCGTGCTCGGTGCAAGGGCCAGCTTGGCCAGCAGCAGCCGCGCGGTCGGCTCCAGGCAATCCACCTCCCCCGGAAACTGCACCGCCAGCCCCACCTCGACCACCTTCACCGAGCCCGCATCATCCCCCTGACGCTTCTCATCCTTCTCCGCGCGATGGATCGGCTTCACCGCCAGCGCGGCACGCTCCACGCAGCGCTGCAACCGCTCCCGGTCCGACGCCTGACCCGTCCACGCCGCCAGCGCCGCCAGCGAGCTCATTGCGCTCATCTGCAACCGCGGCGTCGGCCCGTGATCAAACCGATCCGCGCTGGGACTGTACTCCTCCGCGAAACCGCCATCCGCCATCTGCAGGTAACGCAAATACCTCCGCATCCGCGCGATCGCCTCGTCGAGCTGAAGCGCGTCGAGGCTTCGTGAGCCCACCTCCGGCGATTCGACCAGCACCTCTCCGCGATGCAACCTCACCGGCAGCACATCCGACGTGGCCTGCCAGAGATGCAGGGCGGAGAAGCGAAGATACCGTATCTCTCGTCTCAATCGACCTTTATGAATGAAATGAACGCCGGCTTTTGACTCCACGGCGGCGAGCGCGAGGTCGGGGCTGTAGTTCCGCGTCACGATCTCGCTAGGACAGATCCAGACCTGCTTCCCCTGAAACTCCACCGCGATCCCCTCCACCCCCGGCTCGAACGAATGCAGCAACTCCTCCGACCATTGCCCCCCATCCGCCAAGTGCGCTGTCAGGACCTCCGCCGGACCCAGCCATTCCAGTTCCAGGCCGATGGCTCGTCCGCCATCGATTGGTCCGGCGATGCCGCTTGATCCCGCGATGTCGCCCGATCCACCGAGAGTTCGGCCCTCCGTCTCACGTTGAACGTTATTCTTCTTCAGGGTTTGCGCCAGCGCTGCCCCGGCGGCGTTGGCCGACTCCACGATGGGCATGCGCGCCGTCGTGACTTCGCCCAGAAGCACGCCCTTCGATCGCGCTCGCAGGCAGATGATGCCGGTCCGGTCCCGAAGCGCTGGCGGCACGTAGCCCGGCGCGAGTTCGGCGTCGACCGTGAGCTTCGCGTCGAGGGCGCGGCGCGCGGTCTTCATCAGCAGGGCCATGTCCTCGTAGCCCATGGAATGCCATGGGTCGATGAACGGGGCCATCGTGGGGGCCGATGTGGGGGCGGTTGCGGGGGCCGACGTTGTTCCGGGAGCCGAGGCTGTTGCGGGGGCCGATGCAGTGCCCGGGCCTTCCGTGCGGGCTACCGCCGGCGGGGTTGAAAGGCGGCTGCGCCCTTCCGTCGGCGGCGCATCGGTGGTTGCCTGATAAGCCTCGACGCGCGAAGCGGGCATCGCTCCGAGGACCCAGCCGAGCAGGGCCAGGGCGCGGATCCCGACATGGCGAATCGTCGTGCGACGGCGACCGCGGGCCACCCAAATATGGCGGTAAAAGTGCTTTACACGCATGCCATTCCGGACCCCGGCGCTCGCGGGGTGACAAAAAATCGGGTGGTGCGTCGAGGACGCACCCTACAGCTGTTCACATTCGCCAGCCCTGCGGCACGATGAACCGCGCGCCGCGGGGGATCACTTCCAGTTCAATCGGCAACTCGCCGCCGGGGTCGCCGTCCAATTCTACGCAAGGGACCGGTGATTCGCGCTGCGAGCGGCGCGGCGGGTCCGTGGCGACGCGTTGCGAATCCGTGGCAGCGCCGTGCGGCGAATCCGATCCGTCGCGGTGCGATTCGTTGGCAGCGGCAATGCGCACCACGCGGCCCTGGCGGTACACGACGTCGGGTCGCCCCACGTGTCGCGCCAGGGCTGCGCGCACCGCGTGCCGGATCAATCCGCGACGCGTCCGCACCGCGAAGATGCAGACATCCAGCAGGCCATCGTCGGGGCGCGCGTCGCGCAGGAGGCGCAGGCCCATCGCGTAGCGCGGGATGTTCCCGGCGATCGCCAGGCCCGGCCCCTCAAACACCCGCTGCCCGTCCACGTCAACGCAAATCGTCGGATGTCGATAGGACCAGAACGTCCGCCAGAGCGGCCATGCATACGCGCTGTAATCCAGGTGCCGCCCGCGCGCGGCGTGAACCCGTCGCACCACTTCGGCATCGAACCCCACGCCCGCGACCAGCATGAACGGCCGACCGTTGCACAGGCCGATGTCGATCTCCTGCGCCCGCCCGTTCAACGCCGCATCGGCCAGTGCGTCGCCATCAAGCCGCAGGCCGAGGTACTTTGCCAGCACGTTCTCCGTGCCGCGCGGGGCGATCAGCACAGGGGGCATCGTGGAAGGGTCGCGGTGCGGGGGGGAGCTTGGAGCGGGGTCGCGCGGGGTGGGCACTGTCGCGTCGCGCAGGCCGCACACGACTTCGCTCACTGTGCCATCCCCGCCGGCGACGATGACCAGGTCGACGCCGGTCCGCGCGGCGTCGCAGGCCAATCGACGGGCATCGCCCGGACCGGTCGTGCGGAACAGCTCGAGATCAGTGCCGGCGGATCGCAGTCGCCGGAAGAGGTGCATCAGGGAGCGATTGCCCCGGGTTCGACCGGAGATGGGGTTAATGATGATGCGGATGCGGTGGGGCATGGCTCGGGGCATGGCGCTGGGCACGTTGCGGGCGATGGGTCCGGTCGTCGCGCGGGGCGCTGCGTTGCGCGGCGTCTCCGAACGGGGAGATACATTGCGTTGAACCGCATTGAACCGCGCGATTGACCGGTTCGTAAGGGGGGAGTATGGTCGGGGAGGGAAGGGGGCGGCTGAATTCCGGCCGACGCACCGGGCTGTTTCGAGGCTTTCGTTTCGCGTTCCGCACCACCATGACTGCCACCGCGACCCAGACTGATCCACCTACCGCGAGCGCTGCCAACTCGCCCTCGGTATCCGGACCCCCGGCTCCGCCGCGCGACGGCATCCGCGACACGATCGAATCGATCGTCGTGGCGTTCATCCTCGCGTTTGTGTTCCGGGCGTTTGTTGTTGAGGCGTTTGTCATCCCCACGGGGTCCATGGCGCCGGGGCTGTACGGTCTGCACGCGCAGCACCGCTGCGAAATGTGCAAGTATCCATTTGTCTATGGAGTCCGCGAGACGCTGCAACTGCCCGGCGGCTACCGGCAGGACGGCACGCTCGATGCCCCGCTGGGCTTCGGCGTGCGATGCCCGAATTGCAGCTGGGCCGGCGCGGGCAACAACCAGCTCAATCGAACGCCGCAAACGCGCATCGTCCCCGATGCCGGCGACCGCATCCTTGTTCACAAGTGGGCCTACGACATCGGCGGTCCGCTGCTCGGTCCGAAGCGCTGGGACGTCGTCGTGTTCAAGGACCCGCAGGACGGCGACACCAATTACATCAAGCGCATGCTCGGCCTGCCCGGCGAAGTGCTGGAGATAATCAATGGCGATCTGTACACCGCGCCGATCAGCAAGGTGCCCAGGGACATCCTCGATGCCTTGTCGCACCCACCGCCAAAGGGCAATCCGTCGGCGCGGCGGCTGACTCCCGCGCAGGAGAAAATCCTCTCCCAACAGCTGCGCATCCAGCGAAAGACGCCCGTCGCGCAGAAGTCACTGTGGATGATTCACTACGACCACGACTACCCGCCGGCCGCGAAAGCCGCTCCCACCGAGCCGATGTTCGACCCGCCGATGTGGGTTCCCGAAACAAGCGGCGCGCCGGGTGAGTCAGCCGCGGCCGAGGGCGGCGCAAAGTTCGGCTGGGACGCCAATACGCCCATTGTGCGCTTTGTCCCGGAAGGCAAGGAAACAAAATGGCTTCGGCTCACGGGTCGCCGCATTCAGGACCACTATGCCTACAACGATGTAACGGCTGGAGCGGTGCCGACCCAGCACGACGTGGGCGATGTGAAGTTGAGTTTTGTTCTCTGGCCGGGCCCAACCGATGGGGAGCTTGCGCTGTCGCTGGCGCGCGGGCCGGATGAGTTTCGCGCGATCATTCACACCGACGGCACGCTCATTCTCGATCGGTCCGACAAAGGCCCGGTGCGGATTGAACTCTCCCGCGCGAAGATCGACCCGCTGCGGTCCGGCCAGCCGGTCACCGTTGAGTTTGAGAACCTTGATTACCGCGTGGCGCTTCGAATCAACGACCGCGAAGTGCTTGCGTCAACGGACCAGCAATACGCGCCCGATCTCGATCGCCTGCTTGAGAGGCCCTATCAGGACGGCCGTTACAACCGCGCGGAAGTTCGAATGGGAGCGACGGGCACGCCGATGGAAATCCGCCACCTGGTCGTGCACCGCGATGTGTTCTATCGCTCGGACTTCACGCTTGACGGCGGCGGACCTTCGCGCCAGCGCAACGAATACGCGCAATACCCCGCCTGGGGCACCGCGAACAACCCGATCCTGCTGCGTGAAGACCCCCGTGAGTACTTCTGCTGCGGCGACAACAGCCCGCAAAGCAAGGACTCGCGCTTGTGGTGGGAGGTTGCGCCGTTCCTCGTCGAGCGCGGGAACTACTCCTACGGAACCGTGCCCGAAGATCAATTGATCGGCCGCGCGTTCTTTGTGTACTGGCCGGGCGGCTTGCGCATTTCAGAAGGCTCGCCGCCGATCATTCCCAACTTCGGTCGCATGCGCATCATCCGATAACACGGAAGGTTTCATCAAATCGAGGCGCTCTGAAATCTGCGTCGACCGTGCAGTGAATTTCGCAGGTTATCCACATCGACCATCACCGAAATTCGCTCCATCGCATTGCTTTCAGTAATTGACCGTTCGTGTGTTGCAGCACAGACGCGAAATGAGCCAGATAAAACGGCTGTGCACTTCCTAAGTTGCGTACAGCGTTTGATTTATGGAAGACCTGAACGAATTTGCCTTGCGTTAGCACCGGCCTGCGCATTCGTTATAATCCCCACCGCTGCACATTGAACACGGTTGAAGTGTTCGGATGTCGCCTCGGGCTGTAAACAGGTTGTCAACATGGCTCGGCAGGGTTCTGACACCGCCTGCGGGCGCGCCTGACAGGATTGCTCATGAATCACAGCAACCCGCTGCTCAAGACAATTGACTTGGTCAAGAGTTACAGTGGCCGCATGGTCGTGAACAAGGTCGGGTTTTACGTGAATCAGGGGGAGATTGTCGGTCTACTGGGCCGCAACGGCGCCGGAAAAACGACAAGTTTCAGAATGACGATGGGCATCGTCACGCCGGACGCGGGGCAGGTGCTCTTCAAAGGGGAAGACATTTCCCGGCTGCACATGTACCAGCGCGCCCGCAAGGGCCTGGGCTACCTGTCGCAGGAAAACAGCGTCTTCATCCGTTTGACCGTCGAACAGAATCTACTCGCCATCCTGGAGATGCTGCCAGGGCTTTCCGGAGCCGAGCGCCGCAAGCGCGCCGCCGCGTTGATGGAGCAGTTCGGCCTCGCGCGGAATGCCAAACAGGAGGCACGAACGCTATCGGGCGGCGAGCGGCGCAAGCTCGAAATCGCCCGCGCGCTGGTCACCCAACCCGCCATCATCCTGCTCGACGAGCCGTTCAGCGGCGTTGATCCCATCGCGGTGCAGGACCTGCAACGCGAAATCTCCCACCTGAAGAATGATCTGGGCTTGTCGATCCTGCTGACGGATCACAACGTTCGTCAGACGCTGGAAGTGACGGACCGCAGCTACATCATTCACGAGGGCCGCGTCATCGCCGAAGGTTCCCCCCGGGCGCTGATCAACGACCAGACGGTCCGCGACGCTTACCTCGGCACGACGTTCCGCGGCGACGAGTTTGACCATCGCCCGACCGGCCCCACGCCTGCCGGAGCGGCTCACTCATCCGCGTCGTAGCACGAATGCCTCATCGACACATCCGCAGCCGGCGCAGACGCTCGGCCTGACGCCGTCGTCGGCCGAAACCACCACCACCAGGCCCGAAGGGTGAGCCAGAATCGACTCATGGTTCCGTGGGAATGGACGTGAGTTTGAGTTCTCGGCATGGCGTTTTCCCCCGATCGGCGTCAGTGGCCGGTCGACGATCAGCGAGGCGGTTCAAGGAACATTGCAGCGCCCGTTCCACCGCAAATTTGCCGCAGATCGAGCGGTTGCCGGGCTACATCGGGCAACTTTCCCCACCGATTCAACGCGACAACGAACCGACTTTTCCCCAAGCGAATTGCGACGATTCTTCAGAGATGGGGGAGGAACAAGCCGGGGCGGGTTGGAAAGACGGGTTGGAAAGACACGTGGCTTGTCGGTATAGTGGTGTGACCGTGAGCGCGGGAGATGGGAACCTGGGTGTTGCACCCGTTTTCGCCCTATTTTCGTCCATCATTTGCGGACCTTCGTTCCCCATTCGCCTCACTTCATCATATGCGTGCCATCGAGATCGATGGTTTTTGGGGCAATCCCCCGCACGATTGTCCGTTTGAAGAATTGCCCTGACAGGGGAAATCCGGCGTTTTGAGTCTCGTTTCGGGGTCCGTTGCACCTTCGTGCGGCAGAATTGGCCGTGCAAGGGCAATGGACCGGTGACGAAGACAACATTCGATGGTTGGCTGGCCGATATTAGGATGCCGCCAAACAGGACGCCGATTGTCTGAAGCGAAGCCGTGTCAAAGCGACTTGAAAGCCTGATGTTCGTGCGTGAGCTGGGAACCGGCGCCGGGACCCGCGTGACCCTCATGCGCGACGCCAAGGACGGCAAGCACTACTGCAAGAAGTCGGTCTCGGCCTCGGCGGAGAACTGGCAGTCGCAGGTTCGCCAGTTGAAGAACGAGTTCGACATCGGCGTGCTGAACAGCCACGCCGTCCTTCGCAAAACGGTGGAGTACGGGATCGTCAAGCGAAAGCTGCGCGCGATCGAGGCGTACAACCTGCTGGAATTCGTCGAGGGCGTTCCGCTCGACAAGTTTGCCGAGGCTTCGGCCCTGCCGCTGGTCATCAAAGTATTCTGGCACGTCGCCGACGGCCTGCACGACCTGCACCGCCGTGGGTTCATTCATGCCGACCTCAAACCGCAGAACATTCTCTGCGCGAAGAATGGCCGCCCGACGATCATCGACTTCGGCCAGGCCTGCGCGATGCTTACGCGCAAAGAGCGCATTCAGGGAACGAAAGACTTCATTGCCAAGGAGCAGGTCGAGCGATTGGCGCTGGACCAGCGGACCGACGTGTTCGGCCTCGGCGCGACGATGCATCGCGTGTTTCTGGGCCGTTCGGTGGAAACGGAGTTGAACAGTTCCGCGACGAGCAAGGCGGGCGTCAGCCTCGACCGGTGGCGGAATCCGAATCTGGATTCTTCCCAGCAGCTCGATCCCACGCTGATCAAGTTGATCGAAGATTGCTGCCAGCCCGAGCGCGGCAATCGTCCTGACAACATGCAGCTCGTGAAGGATCGCCTTGAGGTGTCCTTCGACCGCCTGGCGAAGACGGCTTAGGAATTGCAAATAGCGAAAGCTTCGCCTCGTTTATCCTTGCCCTACCACGGCATGCCGGCCTTTTATTTCGTCATTCGGCATTCTACCTTCTTCCTAGTCTCGCCATCGCCGCGTCCAGCAATGCCGCCGCGAGGATCACCAGCCCGAGTACGATCTTCTGCCAGAAGTGCTGCACGCCCATCAGGTTCAGCATGTTGTTCAGCACACCTATGATCAGCGCGCCGACGAGCGTGCCGGGGATGCCGCCGCGCCCGCCGAAGAGACTCGTCCCGCCAACGACGACAGCCGCGATAATGTTCAGCTCCCACATTTCGCCGATCTTCGGGTCGGCGGCCATGAGCTTTCCGTCATGGAGCAGCCCGACGAGCCCGGCCAGCCCGCCGGTGAGCACATAGACAAACAACTTCGTTCGCCGCACGGGAATGCCTGCCAGCCGAGCGGCTTCTTCATTGCAGCCAATGGCGATGACGCAGCGGCCCATCACGGTCCGCGCGAGCAGCAACCACGACGCCGCAAACACCATCGCCATCAGCATCACAGGCACGGGCAGCCGCCGACCGAGCACGTTCTCGAAAACAAACCCGCGGCCCAGCCAGAGCAAGCTCTGCGGCAGCCCTTCGTAGATCGGCTCGCCCCCGCAGAAGATGAATGCCAGCCCGCGCGCCACGAGCATCAGCGCGAGCGTCACGATGAACGGCGGCAGGGCGAAGCGCGTGATGATCGCGCCGGAGGCCGCGCCGCCGGCAAGGCCCGTCCCGCAGGCCGCCAGCGCGCCGACGACGATGGTTCCGGCCGATTCGCCGCCCGCAGCGCGCATGGCAATCGCCGCTACGACGCCGGCGAGCGCGACGACGGAACCGACCGAAAGGTCAATCCCGCCGGTGATGATGATCAGCGTCATGCCGAAGGCGATCATCGCTTCGAGAGAAATCTGCCGTGCGACGTTGACGAGGTTGTCGGGCTGAAGAAACACGCCGTCGGTGAGCGATGCCGCGGCCGCGATCAGCAGCAACAGCACCACCACCATCCGACCGCGAACCATCAAGTCCCAACTCAAGTACTTCATGCCTGCGTTCCTCGATCACGCTGCGCGGAGTGATTCACGCTCGCGCATTACCATTCGCTTTCGGGGGCCTTTGAATTACTCCACGCACCGGTGACTTTCCGAGCCGCGACTGTCAGGGAGCGCCGCGCGACCTCCGATTAAGAACGAATCATCACAACTGAAAATTGGCCGATTCACAAAGCGTTACTCGGCGCTCCCTGACGGTTGCGGCTCGGTTATTCAGAGGCCGCTATACGCTATTCGACAGTTTCACCGCCTCCGACCGCCAAAGCCATCACCTGTTCCTGGGTTGCATCGCGCCGGGCGTTGTCCAGCACGCCCGCAAGGCGACCACGGCACAAGACGCCGATTCGGTCGCACATGCCGATGACCTCGGGCAACTCCGACGAAGCGATCACGACGGCCAGACCTTGCGCGGCGAGTTCATTTATCAACGCGTAGATTTCTACCTTCGCGCCGATATCCACGCCGCGCGTCGGCTCGTCGAGCAGCATGACGCGACAGGTGCGATCCAGCCAGCGTGCCAGGAGCAGCTTCTGCTGATTCCCGCCGCTGAACGTCCGCGCGGCAGACTCCAACGCTTCCTCGCGGAATCGCAGTCGCCGTGCGTGGCGAGCGACGGACACACGCTCGCGGGATGAATTCAGCAGCCCACCGCGGGTGTACGCACCGAGATTGGCGAGCGTGACGTTCTCGCGGATCGGCCGGTCCAGAAGCAGGCCGTGGCGCTTGCGATCCTCGGGCAGGTAGGCCACGCCCGCGGCCATCGCGCCGCGCGGCGAATGGAACGGCCCGCGCGATGATCCCACGGCCACGCTCCCGCATGAAACGGGGCACGCGCCAAAAATCGCCTGCATCACGGAAGAGCGCCCGCTGCCGACGAGGCCGGTCAACCCGAACACTTCGCCCGCGCGCACGTCGAACGTCACCGCCTCGAAGCGACGCGGCGCGGTAAGGTCACGCACTCGCAGTACAAAGTCGCCCGGCCTGGACGCGCGCGGGGGAAACTCCTCGTCCAGCGTTCGGCCGACCATCTCGTGGATCAGTCCGTCGCGTGTGACGTCGGCGATCGGTCGCGTGCTGATGTGGCGGCCGTCGCGCAGGACGGTGACGCGATCCGCCAGGTCGAAGATTTCCTCCAGGCGATGCGAGATGTAAAGGATGCCGACGCTGCGCGCGCGGAGTTGTCGCAGCAGGACGAAGAGCGATTGAAGCTCCGCCGGCGTCAGCACGGCCGACGGTTCGTCGAGAATCAGCACACGGGCATCCAGCGACAGCGCCCGCGCGATCTCGACCATTTGCTGCCGGGCTACCGAGAGCGCCTCGACCGGCAGGCTGACATCCAGCTCGATGCCGAGTGACGACAACAGGTCGCAGGCGCGACGGCACAGGACCGGAAAGTCAATCAGGCCGGTCATGGCGCGGCGCGGCCAGCGACCGAGGAAGACGTTCTCTGCGACGGACAGGTGTCGCGCGAGGTTGAATTCCTGGTGCACGATGGCGATGCCGAGGCACTGCGCGGCGCGGGCGTCGACGAGCCGGACCGGTCGCCCGTCGATCTCGACGCGGCCGTCATCGGGCTGATGCACGCCCGATAGGATTTTCATCAATGTCGATTTACCAGCGCCGTTCTCGCCGACGACGGCATGAATCTCACCGGCGCGGGCGTCGAACGACACACCGTCCAGCGCGCGAACGCCGGGGAACGACTTGCCCACGCCGACGAATCGCAGCAACGGTGGGGCATCGGTCATGCGGTCAGGGCGTGTCCTGGGTAAAGACGCCGACGTCAACGGGAATCACGGCGGCCGGTGTTCGGCCGTTAAAGTGATCGTGAATGGCCTGAAGCGTGAGTCGCCCGATTTCGCGCGGGTTCTGAATCACGTCGCCGTAGATTGCGCCCGCTTTGATCTTCGCCCTTGCTTCGGGCGTGGCGTCGTAGCCGACGATGGCGATCTTGCCGAGCTTGCCCGCCGACTCGATGGCCGCGAGCGCGCCCAGCGCGCAATCGTCGTTGATGGCGAATACGCCGGCGAGGTCGCCGTGTGATTGGAGCAAGTCCTCCATGACGCGCACGGCTTTGTCGCGCTTGCCGTCGGCCGACAGTTCGGCGGCGAGCGTTACGCCCGGCGTCGCTGCGATTTGCTTTCGGAAGCCCTCGACGCGGGCGCTGACGCTGGCGACTTCGGGGTGCGACAGAATGGCGACTTTGCCTTTGCCGCCGAGGGCCTTCGCCATCAGATCCGCCGCCTTTCGCCCGCCGGCGACGTTGTCCGACGCGATGTGCGAGACGACCTTTCCGAGCGGCGAGGTGCTGGCGATGTCGGCGGTGAAGACGGGAACGTTTGCGTCGTTGGCCGCGCGGATGCTCGCGCCGACGCTGCGCGAATCGCACGGGCAGACGACGATGGCATCGAGCTTCTGTACGAGAAACTCGTCGATCTGGTTGACCTGCCGGGCCGCGTCAAATTCGCCGCTGGTGATGCGCAGTTCGTAGCCGAGTTTCCTGGCCTCGTCCTCCAGCCCGGCACGCAGTTCCTGATAGAACGCGTGTTGAACCGTGAGCAGCGAAACACCGATGCGCTTCGCACCTGCAGGACGACTGCTCGCCGCACCACCGCTTGCGTCAGGCTTCGAGTCGCAGGAGAGTGCAAGAAGCAAGACAGCCGGTAACGCGATCCTGATTCGCTGCATGGATTAATACCTCGTGGAACGAACTCTGCACTGTCTTGCATGTCGTCGGTGCCCGCTCGCCCGCCACGGCGGATCTTCGACTGGCGCTCGGGGCTAAGACTTCGGCGGAAGCCCTTTCTACACTCTGATTTCTACATTCCACATGAGCTTCAATATACCCGATGCCCCTTGTGCGCCAGCCATTCGTCAAACAACTTCGCGCACTCGGCCTGCATCACACCCGGCACGGCCTTCACGCTGCTTTGCCCGATGCGATAGACATCCTCGATCGGCAGCGTCAGTTCCGTGAAGCCCGCACGCTGAGCGTCGGCGATCGTCGCGCCGTAATACACCGCGTCCAGCTTGCTCCAGTGAATCGCCGATGCGCACATCGGACACGGCTCGCAACTGGAGTACATCACGCATCCCGACAGGTCGATGGTCTTCAACGCCGCCGACGCTTTCTGGATCGTGACCACTTCGGCATGGGCCGTCGGATCGGTGCGATGCCACACTTCATTGTGCGCCGCGACGACCAGCCTGCCGTCGCGCACGACGACCGCGCCGAACGGACTCTGCCCGCCGGCGATGCTCACCCGCGCCTGCTCAATCGCCAGCGCCATCCATCGTTCGTGCCCGCTGTCGCTCATCGCTCGCTCGTTGCCGCTCATGGGCGGCCATTATAGTATGAACTGCTCCTGAAACCCTCTCCCCTCGGGGGAGAGGGCAGGGTGAGGGGATCACGCATCGGAAACGAAGGTCTACTCCAATACTCGTTCAACACGAGGTCGTCCAACATCGAGGAATCACACCCATGCTCGACTTTCCCGCGGTTCGCAATCAGGCGGCTCGATATCAACCCGCCATGGTCAAATTCCTCCGCGACATCGTCGCCATCCCGTCGCAGACCGGCATCGAAGGCCGCGTGATCGCGCGGATTCGACAGGAGCTTAAGAAGGTCGGCGCGTATGACAGGGTCTGGACCGACAAGTTCGGCAATCTGCTCGCGAAGATCGGCACCGGCAAGCGGCTGATCGCCATCGATGCGCACGTCGACACCGTCGGCGTCGGCAATCCCTCCGAGTGGAAGCACGATCCGTACAAGGGCAAAGTGGCGAAGGGCATCGTCTATGGCCGCGGCGCGGGCGATCAGAAGGGAGCCGTGCCGGCCATGGTCTATGCGGGCCGGATCATCCGCGACCTGAAGATTCCCACCAAGGACTACACGCTGCTGCTGACGTTCACCGTGGCGGAAGAAGATTGCGACGGGCTCTGCTGGCAGTACCTGGTGAAGGAGGGCGGCATCCGGCCCGAGGCGGTCGTCGTGACGGATTCGACAAATTGCAGAATCCTGCGCGGCCAGCGCGGGCGCATGGAAATCGGCGTCACCGTGCGGGGCAAGTCGTGCCACGGCTCGATGCCGCACAAGGGCGACAACGCCGTCTATAAGATGTCGCGCGTCGTGCGCGAGATTGAATCGCTCAACACGCGACTGCGCGATCACGCCTTTCTCGGCAAGGCGACCATCACCGTCAGCTACATCGACTGCAAGACGCCCAGCCTCTGCGCCGTCCCCGATCAGGCCTACATCCATCTCGACCGGCGGCTGACCGTCGGCGACACCAAGGCGTCGGCCATCGCCGAGGTGAAGGCGGCGATGAAGAAGGCGGGCGTGGCCGGCGAGGTGAAGATCGTCCGCTACGACAAGCCGACTTACACCGGCCTCGTCTATCCGACGGAGAACTTTTTTCCCACATGGTGCGAAGAGGAGAATGCGCCGCAGGTCGCGGCGGCGGTGGACACCTATGCGGCCCTGTTCGGCGAACGGCAGAAGCCCGGCCGCTGGACCTTCAGCACCAACGGCGTGTCGATAGCGGGGTTGTACGGCATCCCCTGCGTCGGCTTCGGCCCCGCGCCGGAAGCAGTCGCCCACACGGTGAACGACAGCGTGCCGATCGAGCACATGGTGAAGTGCGCGGCGTTTTATGCGTCGTTTGCGAATGTGTATTGCAAGCGCAAGGCAGGGAAGTGAGTCGCCTAGTCAGCATTGAACAGCCGCTTACAAGATTGGTTGGGTGGCGGACTTGCAGTGAAACGCTCATTCACTCAATAGAACTCGGTGCTTCTATGGTTTAGTGGACGATACTGCGGCCGATGTCGGCTGCGAGCGGACTGTGGCCTGCTTATCAAGCAGAAGCGGCTCAAGTCGAGCTTTGAGCCGGTCGAAAATCGCGCTGACCGGCTGAAGCAGTTTATCTTGTTGTGCCCTCACAGCAACGAGTTCCTTGGAAGCCGGATCCAGTTTGTTCTGCCGCGATTCAAGCTTCTCCAGTTCCGGTCGGTGTTTCTCCCAATAGGCGCGTGCTTCTTTTCGACAATCGTCCAGAATACCCCTCGCCGCCGTACGCTGCTTTTCATTCGCTTCGTGACGGATGCACCACCTTCGAACGTAGGCTTCCCATTCGTTCGGATCGGTCGGCACACCTTTCAGTCCATTCAATCCTGCGCTATCGTACCACCAGGCGGGATAGCGATAGTGATCTGCCTTCTGGTGCCCGGCCAGAGTCGTATCATCGCTCTGATTTGCAGGTGGACGCTTGGTCTCCAACCATTCTTCCCGTGAAACAGCTGATTGGCCGTTCCATACTTGCACGCCACGACGCCCGTCCAATGGGGATCCCACAAGAGTGCCTTCCGGGATTTTGAGCATGTCAACCGTCAATGTGCGCGGGTGGTGCTCCTTATCCACGCTTGCTTCCAACAGCTCATACTCAGCCCGCAACACTTCGTCTTTTTTCCCTTCGCGCCATCCTGTGAATGCGGACGGAATCCAATGGCCATCAATCAGTTTGTAGGTAGTTTCCCCTTTCCCCCACGTGCGAGGAGCCTGGTCCGGCAACGCAACTTCAATAACGATGCTGACTACGACGTCATCCCGACTAGGATCAATCGTCCAAACCCATCTCTGGCGATGCTTGGGGGCTTGCTTTACGTCAAAGTCCCTTTCGGCGACAACTTGTGTAAAGTGGCCGCTCTCCTTAACTCGCCAATGCCCCGGCGAAGGAAAGAACTGCTTCCAGTTCTCAATCATCGCCGACGGATCAGATATCAGCGGGAATGGCTCAAAGCCTATTGTGCGGATATCCAAGGCCGTTGCCTCGGCCGGCGTTTGCGAAGTCGCTGAACCGCTCCCTTCCTGAAAATACCAAGCGCTGCCCGAACTTCGATCAACCAACTCAAGCACCGGAGCGCAGGCACCCCTCATCCCCAGATTGGGTAGCCCTGTGTGAGCACTGTACGTAATAACCCCATCGTCATCACCCCGGTCGATGACCATGTACGAAGCGCCCGCAATCCGTGATTCGAAATTGCGGAAACTGTCCCCCCAAGGCCCGACCAGCTTCAACCTATATCGCATCTCGGCCGTTTGATAGGAGCGCCTCAATTCTAAAGAACGGCGCAGCGCATCCGGGACTTGTGCTTGAAGGCCCCCCACCAAACTGCACACCATGACAATGGGCGTCAGGACAGATCGCATGGATCCCTCTTATTCATACAAGTAGCAACAAGGTTCAGGGTACGAAGCCCAATATCCATAGACATTCCATGTTTGGAGTGATAGGTTTCCAGAACACTGACTACTTGTAAAACAAAGGCCAAAAGGTCCCGTCGGAACACAGAATAGTACTCGCCCGCAGGTCTGCCACTCCAAGGCAAAGCAAAACCCAGCGCAACCAACCGACAGGCAATTGATTACATCAGCTGGGGGATCACTCGCATACCGGAAGAACGACCAATTCGTCACCTTCAACCCATTAAGACAACCAAGGTCGACACAAGAACAAGGAGTGTCATCGAAGCAATAGGGTTGCTCGACTCTTTCGTATCCGCAGCTTGTACCTTGAGGGCATGGGCAAGGATGATCCGCTCGAAGGCCCATTGACGATGCAATAGAGATGATGATCAGTACGAGCACTCTTCTGCCTCGAATTGCCACGTAACACCTCCAGTTTGGAAAGAGGGGCCAGAACTATTCTTTTTCCAGCGTCGTCTATTTAGACGACAGGCACAATACTACCCCCCCCCTCCTCCGCAATGTCAATGCTTTTCTGGTGTTCGCCGGGCAATCCGCCGCTGACAGATCGCCTTAATTAATTGTCTTCGCGACACTTAGAATAATTGAGGATTACATTCGTCTTGCATCCCGTTCGCTCGCCAGCGAAGTTAACACCGCCGCGGGATTCTCGAATCGTGCCAGCAGGATCATCGCCGCGATGATGAACGGCTTGTACGACGCCTCGCGATAGGTCGTCAGGCGATAGCGCTCGAACACGTCTGCCGAGACCTCGCCCTCTTTGCATGAGACGCCGGTGATATCGGCGGGCAGGCAGTGCATGTACAGCGCCTTTCCGCCGCGCGTCACGCTCATCAATTTGTCGGTGCATTCCCAGTTCTTGAACTTCGCGTTGTTGGCGAGGCACTCCTTCTCCAGCGCTGCCAGCTTGTCATTCTCCCGCGCGCGAAGAATCTTCGTCCGCTGCTCCATCACCGCGAACGGCGCCCAGCTCTTGGGATAAACCACGTCCGCATCGCGAAATGCCTCGGCCATGTCGTGCACCCGCGCGAAACTGCCGCCGCTCTCCTTCGCGTGCCGCTCGGACACCTTCAGCGTGTCGCCGATCAGATCGTAACCCTCGGGATGGGCCAGCATGACGTTCATGCCATATCGCGACATCAGTGTAATAATCGCCTGCGGCACCGACAGCGGCTTGCCGTACGACGGGCTGTAGGCCCAGGTCATCGCGATCTTCTTGCCGCGCAGGGCCTCCAGCGAGCCGAACGTGCGCTTCAGGTGCAGCAGATCGGCCATCGCCTGCGTCGGGTGGTCCTCATCGCATTGCAGATTCACCACCGCTGGCCGCTGCGGCAGCACGCCCTCGCGGAAGCCTTCGTCCACCGAGTGGGCGACCTCTTTCATGTACTTGTGGCCTTCGCCGAGAAAGATGTCGTCGCGAATGCCGATCGTCTCCGCCAGGAACGACACCATGTTGGCCGTCTCGCGGACGGTTTCGCCGTGGGCGATCTGACTCTTACCCTCGTCGAGGTCCTGCGGGGTGAGGCCCAGCAGGCTCGCGGCTTTGGCGAAGCTGAACCGCGTGCGGGTCGACTGATCGCGGAAGATGCTCACGGCCAGGCCGCTCTCGAACACGCGGCAGCTCGTCCCCGCGCGATACAGCCCGTGCAGCGCCTCGGCGGCGGTCAGCACAGCCGTCAGCTCCGGCTGGGTGTGGTCCCAAGTGCGGAGGAAGTCCTTGTTATAGAATGCTGTCTTGATGTCGCCGAGTCGGCGGATCAACGTGTCAACCGTTTCTTCGGACATGCAGGCCTCGCTAATAGGACAACCCATTCTTCCGCAGATGCACGTAGGGCTTCGCGCCGTCCGCGCCGCCGTCGGCATCGATGATCTCACCCACGTACAGCCAATGATCGCCGGCGTCGACCTTCTGCCGCACCGCCACACTCAACCGCGCGACGCGATCGGGAATCGCCACGCCGCCGGGGACCGCCTCAACCGCCAGCCCTGCGAAGGCGTCCTCCTCCAGCGCGAAGCCGCGGCCGAAATGCTTGAACATCGCCGACGGATTTTCGCCGAGCAGATTCAGCACGAACTGCCCCGCCGCGTCGATCAATTGCTCAACCGGCCGGCCCTTCTTCACGCCGACGGATACCATCGGCGGCTCGAACGCGGCCTGCTGCGCCCACGACACGAGCACGCCGGTCCGGCGGTTGCCCACAGCGACAGTGAGAATCGAACATCCGCTGGGGATCCGACCCAGCGCGCGGGCGACGTGTTCCTGTCCCGTTGAATCCAGAGCCATGAAGAACCCCTCCGCATCGAGCGCATCGCGTCCCGTGGCGACGACGCGGGTAATTCGGCTTATTCTAACCGCGCCGTGCGCAGCGGCCAACACCACACCGCGCTTGAAGAACTCGGAGGCACCGCACGCGATTGACGCCGCACCTGACCGCATCGACCTGGCGACACGTTGCCGCGATTGTGCTGCTGGCGGCGCTGGTGCGCGTTCATGCAGCGTCGCGGTTGGAATGCGTCAGCCGGGACGGTGTGCACTTCGTGGAGTTCGCGAAACAACTGGCGGCCGACCCGGTCGCGGCGATGAAGGGCACATCCAAACAGCCGGGATATTCCTATTCATTACTCGGCGCGATGCGATTACTCGGCGGCGATTCGACATCGAATGATCCAACGTTGTGGCTTCGCGCCGGGCAGATGGTGTCGGTCATCGGCGGCGTGGCGGCATGTGTATTGATTTACTTCCTCACGCGGCGCTTGTTTGAACCGATGCTTGCGGGCATCGCGGGCTTGTTCTCCGCGCTCTGGCCGCAGGGCGCGGAACTTTCCGGCGATGTGCTGTCCGACATGCCGCACCTGGCGCTGTATCTGGCGGCGCTGCTGGCGGGGCTGCGCGCGCTCGAGCATACCGACTGCATGCGGCGAATGACCGGGTGGGCTGCTGCGTGCGGCGCGCTGGCGGGGGCGGCGTACTGGCTGCGGCAGGAGGCCCTGGGGATCGAGGGCGCGATGTTCACGTGCCTGCTCCACGCAGCATCCCGCGGCAAGCGGCTTCGTGTGATCCTGGCTATGGTCACGCTGACCGTCGCGTTTGGTCTCGTGTCCAGCCCGCCATCCCTGATCACGGGCAACATCATGCCGAACAAGAACCTGGGCGACTTGCTCTTCGGCGAACCGGCCGTATCTGCTTCGCCGAATGGTTCATTGGGTGCGTTCATCCTGGCCGAATGGCTGCCGTGGCACAAAGCGCCGGCGCGCATGGCCGATGCCTGGGGCGCAAGCGGCCAATACATTCTCTCGACGCTTGTCGTCATCGGATTGTTTCTGCGCAGTGCGCCGCGCGCTCGCACGACCGGCGCAGCGCTGGTTGGCATGGCGATCGGATTGCAATTGGCCGCGGTGCTCCTGCGCGTGAAGGCATACGGCGAGATCAGCTCCCGTTACATGGTCATCCCGGCGGCACTCACCATCCCGTGGGCCGCGGCGGGGTTCGCAACGCTGGTATCCCTCATTGCCGCGAGGCGTCCGCTGCGGCGGGCGTCGACCATCGTCGCCATCGCCATCGTGGTCGCGCTCGCGCCGCTGGCGTGGTTCTGCTCGCGGCCGATCAATGCCGACAAGGCGTGCCTGCGCGAGGCCGGTCAATGGCTCGCGCAGAACGCAGGCAGCGATGACGTGATTATGGCACACGACCGGCTGGAGCAGTTGATGTTCTACGCCGGTTCATTCGAAGGCAGTCCGCGCTGGTTGGCCGTCGGCGCGTCCGGCTCGCCCGACGCCCCGCTGACGCCCCCCGCGTTGCTGAAAGAGTTGCGCGCGACGTTGGCGGCGCGTCGTCCGCGATGGGTGATCGACGCCACACACACGCGCCGATGGAGCGATGCCGACGACGCGGCGTTCTTCCTCGAACTGCACGGCGGGGCCATGCCGCTGCGCGAGGTGAAGCGGTTCAGCACCGACAAGCACGATGTCTTTGTCTTTGAAGCAAACCGGTGAATGGATCGCCTAATCGCCGGTCTTTTCCGCACCAGAGGCCGTTGCCGTTTGCGGCAACCGTGTCCGCTGGGCGCTGGTCAGCACGTCGGACGCGAGGCGGTCTTTCATGCGCTGGAACATATCGCCGATGGGCGCGAGATTCTTGTTCAGCTCGGCCGTCAGCGTCGATTTCGCGGCGGGGTTCTTCTCCGCGGCGATCCGCGTTTCGTATTGGGCGATTACATCGCGCCGACTCTCGCGATAGCGGATCGCTTCCTGCTTGGCGGTCTTCAGGATCGCGTTGGACTTGGTGCGCTGCGAGGCATCGCACTCGAAGTAATCACAGAACCAGCGGACGTACCGCTCCCATTCACTCTCGTTGTTGGCGAAGCTCGGGTCTTTCCAGTTTTGATCGGTCGACGCATTCGCTCCGCCGCGCTGGGCGATCTCCTGCATCACGCCCGCGTGGATCGGATCGTTCTGCAGGCCCCAGTCGGCCGGCGACCACTCGCCTCGCTTCCACTTGACGACCATCTTTTCCACATCCCGATGCCGCTTGAGGAGTGCATCCATGTCCTGCTTCAGGATGCGGCGCTGCTCCTCGGTCATCGTGCGTTCCAGCCGCTGGGTCAACTTCTTCACCGTCTCCAGCGAGTCCCCCATGATCGGCTCGAGGCTGGTGGACCACCGCTGCACCTGCTCGGGCGTGAACGGCTGATCGCTCGCCCGCGTCTTGGCAACCTCCAGCACGACGGGAACGATGTCCTTGAAGTGCCGCCCCATCATGGCCATGGTTTCGCGCTGCATCTCGTTATTCAGCAGAATGCGCTGATCGTGTGTCAGGCTCAATCGACCCTGCAACCCGTTCAGGAAAATCTCCTGACGCTCGCGCGCCTGCCATGGCGGAATCTGGCCCACGTCGCGCAGAAGGTTCCGCGCGAACTGGTCCGGCTCGCTGTTCCAGCCGTTCTGGCGGAACATCTCGTCGGTTGCCTGCTCCATCACCTGTTGCTGGCGGTCCCAGCCCATGGCCTTGGTCGTCTTGACGATGTCCTCGGCCTCTTTGAGCTTCTCGCCGCCGAGCGACCGGATCAGCTTGCGCTGCTCCTCCTGAATCTCGCCGTCCTCGCCGTCTTGTGCGCGGACGACGCCGCAGACGCCCAGGAGACTCGTGACCACCGCCGCCAGAATGTTTATGTTCGTCTTCATTCTGCTACATCACTCCGCCGTTGCGATCCTGCGCCTTGCGAATCGCCACCACCACCTGCTCATGCACTTCCAGCGGCCTCGCCACGATGCGCCACAAGGCCGATCCGCCGCCCGCGGCCGCCGCCGTCATGAACACCAGCGTGCCCGTGCGCGTCAACCGCTCGGCAAGCGTCAAAGACAGGTACATGTTCTGAACCTTTTTCAATCGGCATTCGAACAGCTCGATGTGAAACACGCCGCGAATCCGCATCAGTCGATGGTTGGTCAGCACGTACAGGGTCGACACCCATTCGAGAATCGCCCATCCGATCCGCAGCACGGCCGCCCATGCGCCGGCGCGAAGGAAATACCACTGAAACTCCGGCGGGCTCCATTCGCTCATGCCCAGCGCCATCAACCCGATGCCGGCGAGGATCCATCGCGCCGACACCAGCGGCACGTACCACATCGACGGCTTGATCGCGAGGATGACAATCTCGCCGCCGTCCAGCAGATGCTCGGGCACGACGGCATGCGAGGCGAGCTTGACGGCGTTGCCCTCGGCGTGAACCTTCACGTCGCGCGCCGGCGAACGGAGGCGATCCAGCGTCGCAGTCATGCGTACAATTCCGGGCGAAGCACGCCGATGTCCGGCCAATTTCGATATTGCCCGTCATAATCCAGCCCGTAGCCGACGACGAAGACATCCTCAATCTCAAATCCAACGAAATCGGCGTTCAGGTCTTTCGGGGCCTTGGCCGTCTTGCGCAAAAGCACGCACGTACGCAGGCTGGCGGGGCCGCGCTCGGCAAGCTGGCGCTTCACCTCGCGCAACGTATGACCGCTGTCGAGAATATCGTCCACGACCAGAACGTGCCGCCCCGAAATGTCCTCGTTCAGGTCCTGCACGAGGTGCGTGTCGCCGCCGGTGGTCGTCGCGCCGCGGTACCGGCTGACGGTCATCAGGCCGAGCTTCATTTTGAACGGCAAACATCGGATCAGGTCAGCGAGGAAGATGATCGAGCCGGACAGAATGGCCGCGATGACCAATTCCCCGGACTGATCGCCATAGACATGTGCGATGTCGCGTCCCAATTCCTGCACGCGCTGCTGAATCCGCTCACGCGGAATCAGGATCTTCGCGAGGTCGGCTTCCATCCGGACATTGTAGCCGCGCCGGGAGGGCCAACAACGCCGAACGCGACGACGCAACAAAGAAGGCCGGATTCCGCCATTTCCCGACGAAATCCGGCCCTGTTGAATCACACGTCACACGCGGCCGAATTCAGCCGCGCGGTGTGCGACGTTACGACTTGCAGCAGGACTCGGCCTTGGCCTGGTCGCAACCGGCCGCACCCGAGCAGTCACACTTGCTGCAATCTTCGCAGCCGGTGCAATCGCCGCCGCAGGCGCAGTTGCAGGCCTCGCCGCAGACCGCGGCGCACTCGTCGCCGCAGCAGCAGTCCGTCTTCGCCGCCGTGCTCGACGGCGCGAACGCAAAGGCCGTGGCCACGAGGCCGCACAGAACCAACGTGAGTACCAAAAAGCGCTTCATGGAAAAACTCCTTTGTGTCAGAAAAACCAGTTTCATCCGGCGCGGCGGCGCACGCGCGCCCCGCGCCTGCAAACATACAAACGTAGAAAACTTGAGTAGGTTGCAACGCCGGCGCTGTCGAAGGGCCGCGCCGTCGCGGATGAATCAATTCAGCCAGACACAGAGGGATGCCTGCCGGTCGCAGGCCGATCTGAATTCAAGAAGGGGCGTACGTTGATCAAACCGTACGGGGTGTGCATCCGAAGCCGAGGGTGCCATGTCGGCGAGCATCGCCGGCGAGGAGAAGAACTTCGCTTTGACGATTTCGGTCGATGTCGGCGTCGGCGGAACAGCCGGCATCGGCGTGTTCGGCGACGACTGGACGCAACAAACGCACGCCTTAACGATTGCGCGACCGTTGGGCGCCTGCCCCTTGATGGAGCAGACAATCGGTATCGCTCGCACCACTGCCGTGGGCGACTTTTTGGCACAACAGGATGATTTGGGTTGAACAGCCTGACGTGGCGACCGGGCGGCGGGCTTGCAGCAGACGCATCCCCGCGGCGACGTCTCGCACTTCATCATGCCCGGGCAGTCCGCGCAGGCCTGCGCCCCAAGCGGCGACACGAGCATTCCAAGCGTAATGAGCAATCGAAGAGCCATTAGACCTGGTCGTATTGTAGCTGCAAACGCCGCGCCGCGTCCCCGAATGCTCGGAGAATGAATCCAAATCGCGTCCAAGCAATAAGTTGCGTCGATTTGGTGCCCGCCAAGCCGGCGCGTACCATCAGGACGATTCCGCATTGTCGCGCGATATGACCCGACGCTACCAGCTCATCATGATCGTTTTCGCCGCCGGCGCGTTCGCGCTTTCCAACGCCGCGCCGTGGCATGAGAGCGCTGCCATTCGCAAGTCGGCCGGCCTCGTGGCGGCGACGCTGATCCTGTGGATATCCGAGGCCGCGCCGCTAGGGGTGACGGCGCTGGTCGTGCCGATCCTCGCGACCTTCGCCGGGCTCTTGACCTGGAAGGAAGCCCTGGCGGCATGGGGCGACCCGGTGGTGTTTCTGTTCCTCGGTACGTTTCTGCTCGCGCGGGCGTTGGAGAAGCACGGGGCGTTTGACTGGCTGATGTCGGGCCGGGCCCTGGCGGGAGCGCGCAGTGCGAAGGGCCTTACGATCGGCGTGTTGCTCTTGTCGGGCGCGATCTCGCTGGCGCAGAATAATACGGCTGTCTGCGCTATGCTGCTGCCGATTGTGGCGACGCTGGCCCGGCGCACGGCCGCCCCCGCCGCGGCCCTGTTGGCCCTCGCATGGGGCAGCACCTTCGGCGGCATGGCGACGCCCGTCGGCACCGCGCCGAACTTCATCGGCTACGCGGCGATGAAAAAGATCAGCGACGACGTGAGTTTCCTCTCGTGGATGAAGGTCGGTGTGCCCGTCTGGCTGGGGGCGACGCTGATCGGCTGGGCCGTGCTGGCATTCGTGCGGCGGCGCGAGGCGCCCGGTGCGATCTCGCCGCTTGTCGTGACCGACGTCGGGCCGGTGATCGACCATTCCGCTCGCGGCGATTCGCCTGCGTGGCAAGCGGGGGCGCGGCGGTTGGCGCTGGGTGCGTTCGCCGTGGCGGCATTGGTGTGGCTGGCCAGCGGCGTGATCATCAGCGTGACGCGCGAGGCCGATCCGATCAACGCATGGGTGAAAGCGTATCTGCCGGAATCGCTCGTGCCGATGGGGGTGGCCTGGGCGCTGTTCCTGCTGCGTCCCGCGCCCGATGCGCCGCCCGTGCTGGATCGGCACGACTTTCAGGCGCTGGACTGGGACACGCTTTTTCTGATCGCCGGCGGGCTATGCCTCGGTCGCGTGCTGGAATCGAGCGGGGCGGCCGAGGCGCTGGCGAGCGCCGTCAGTGCCACCGATCTGTCGCCCACTGTTCTCACGCTGCTGGTCGCAGGGGCGACCGTGCTGCTGTCGGAGCTGACGAGCAACACCGCCACGGCCTCGCTGATGGTGCCGGTCGCGGGCTCGCTCGGGGCGGCCATGCACTTGTCGCCGGTTCAGGCGACGTGGCTGGTGGCGCTGTCGGCGAGCCTGGGGTTTGTTCTGCCCGTCTCGACGCCGCCCAACGCCCTGGTGTACGGCACGCGTCTGGTGCCGCTGCGCACGATGATCTTCACCGGCCTCGTCGTGGATGCGTTGTGCACGGTGTGGCTCGTGTGCTGCATTCGATGGTTCGCGTAGGGTGGGCATGGCCCACCATTGGATGGCGCGCGATGGAGCGGTGGGCGGTGCCCGCCCTACGGGCTGCTCGGCATTTCGACATCCGTCGTGGGCCGTGCAAAGCCCAGCCACGGCACGACGACGCCCGGCAGCGCCCAGATGATCTGCAACAGCCGCATTCCCAGCGTCAGGGCCAGCATCTGCGAATACGTCCCCCAGTGGCCCTCGACGATCACCTTTGCAAAAACCGCTTCCAGCAATCCGAAACCCTGCACGCTGATCGGCACGGCCGCCAGCAAATAGCCGACGACCGTGGCGAGCAGGCAGGCGGCGATCATGGAGACGTGCGTTCGGCTTCCGGAGGGATGGATGCCCAGGCCTCGCGCGAGAAAATAGACACTCAAGACGAGCAGGACGTGGGCAAACAGCGTGATCGCGAGCGAGAGCAGCGAATCCTGACGGTGGTAGCGAAGCGAGAGCGTGGTGTCGTCAATGCGGCGAATCTTGTCGGCGAAAGGCAGCCGGGCGATGAGCGCGTCGTAGCGAATCAGGCTGCGAAACCGGCGCGAGAAGAACATCGCCGTGCAGAGCAGAAACCCTAGCATGAGATAGCCGACCCATCGGCCATAGACGCCGATCATGGGATGTCGCCAGGAGAAGAAGATGGTCACGCCGGCAAGCAGAAGAAAGCTGACAAGGCCAAAGACGCGGTCGAGCAAGACGACGGTGACCCCCTCGGTGCGTTTGTGCGTCCGACGGGCGATGTGATAGGCCTTGTAGACGTCGCCTCCCGTCGTACCGGGCAGCGCGAAGTTGAAGAAATTGCCCGCAAAGGTAAGCAGCAGCGAGTCGCGGTAGGAAAGCGAGATGTCCTGTGTATCGAGCAGCAGGCGCAGCCGCCAGGCCATGATGAGCACGATCGGCCCGATGAGCAGAAGAGCAAGCGCGGACCATCCCATGTCGGCCTGCTTGATGATGGAGCGCAGCCCCAGCTCAACAGCGCGCTGGCCCTGCTGAAGTTGATCGGGTCGGGCGAGCGCGTCGCGCGAGACCGTGCGTTCGGCATGCGTTTCGGGGTCGCGCAGGGTCATCGCGCCCTCGCGCTCCGCGGCGAGGGCCAGCACCTGCTCCGGCGCCTCGGCCAGGCGCACGCGGTCCAGCCAATACACCTTGCCCGAGAGATACCACAGCGCGCCGGCGCACACGGCCAGTTTGACCAGCCGCAGGACCCATTTCTTCCACGTACCGCCGGACCGCGCTTCGCTCAACCGTCACTCCCGTTCTTGTTTACGCCACGATAACGGGGGCAGTGGCGAGAGGCCAGTGGTTAGTGGCCAGTAATCAGTGGTCGGTGGTTGGTGGAGTAAACGTAGGGTGGGCACTGCCCACCGTGCCAAGTGCGGCGATGTTCTATCAATCGTAATCGTAGTAATCGTAGGATGCGTCTTCGACGCACCTTCGCATTACGGCTTGACCATCGCATTGCGACGGTACACCGCTGCCACCTGGTCCGTGTGGACCGGTCGCCAGCTCGACAAGCCATCGAGGTGCCGATCGAGCTTCGTGCCGCGCCGAACAATTGCCAGGTCGATGCCGTCATACTCCGCCAGTCCTGCGAATAGAACCGGATGCGATACGACCTCACGGTAGCGGCGCAGGCCGGCGTCTCCGTACAACTCGCATCGGTCGTCGATGTAGACCGGCAGCTCCGGTGCGAAGTAGATCAAGTAGCCGCCAAAGCCCAGATCGTTGAACACTCGCACAGGCTCGCGGCCGCCGCAAGCTGAATCCGCATCGCACTGAATGGATCGCGCGGCGCGGCGGGCCGCTTCCACCGCCGCCACGGGCCAGTGCCGATCCGAAACCATCGCCCAGTTCGCCCCGATCACCGGCACGCTCGCGCCGGCGGACTTGAGCAGCGCGCTCAACGCAACGACCGCCATCGCAGCAGCCCACACCATCCCCGGCGCGCGAACCAATCGCATCGCCGGGCCCGACGCCCTGCCGACGCGGCTCAACGCGAATCGCCACCGGCTTCGGAACGCCTGCGCGTGCGACGACTGCCGAATCGCCTCGGCCATGTCACCGATGGTCAACACGGCCGTCACGGCGAACAACGGGCCGTGCCGCACGCGCGACATCGCCAGCGCCAGCCACACCAGCGGCAACAACCACGAAACGCGCAGTTCGAATCGCACGACGGTTGCCAGCATGGCCAGGTACGCGCCCGCCAGCGCAACGAGCATCGCACCCTCGGGGCTGGTCCAGTCCGGGCGGCCGTGCTCGATGATCATCTGCGGCACGACCTGCGAGCGCATCAGGCTCAACCAGGTCGCGGGCAGGTTTGAACCGAAGGGGGTTACAAGCATTGCGACGGTTGACAACCCGGCAGCCGCACCGATCCAGCGCGGCGCAGCGGGATCCGTTACGAATCGCCGCACCATCGGCACCTGCGGCGCAAGAAGCCAGCCGAACAGGACGATCAACGCTGACGCGACGCCGCCCAGCGCTGCGCCGTGCACGTTGGACCACGCGACGAACAAAGCCGGAAGCCACAGGAGTCGGCGCGGATGCGCCCGTCCGCTGTCCACCTCAAGGAGAATCACGACGAGCATCGCCATAAACAGCAGCGAAGCCAGGTGCGGCCGCAGCAGGAAGTGATAGCTGCTCGCGCCCACGGCGAGCGCCGTGAGAACAATCGCCACGGGCGCGGCCAGTCCGGCTCGATGGAGTCGATGCACAAGCCACGCAAAAAGGGCAGCGAGCAAGGCCACGCCGCCCCAGAGCACGAGGTCCAGCCCGCCGAGGCGATGCAGCAGAGCCATCGCGCATTCCCCGAGCCACTGCTGCGCGAGCCATGTCTGCCCCGACTGCGAGAAGCTGAACGGATCGGTTCGCAGGATCGACTGATCCGAAAGCATGCGTTCGCCGGCGACGATGTGCCAGAATGTGCCGGGGTCGCGGAGCATGCGCTCGCGCCCGACCGCCATCAACCCGATGAACAGGCACAGAAACACCGCGACCGCCACCGAATCGGCGGAACACAAAGCGCTTGCGAGCTTCGACCTCTCGATGGGTCTTCGGGCTGTCGTCGCGTGCGTGTTCACGCGGCAACTATCGGTCCGATTCGCATGCGGCTACGATTGTGTCATGGCTAAGAAATCGCGAACGCGCCGACGCGATGCGACAACGAGTATCGCAAAGCGATTGACCGGAATCACGAACGCCCGGTTGCGCGGTCGGCGCGGCCTGTTTGATCTGACGTTTGACGATATCGGACACATTCGAACGATTCGCGCCGCCGGACGCGCCCGGCGAAGCGCCGGAGGTTTCGACGCGAAAGGCGGGCTGGTCTTGCCTGCGTTTGTCGATCCGCACCTGCACCTGGACCTGGCCTACTCCGTCGAGCTGGTGAAGCCGAACAAGAGCGGCACGCTGCTGGAGGCGATCCGCCTGTGGGACGAAGCGAAGCGCAGGTTGTCGGCCGATAACGTTCGCGAGCGGGCGATTCGCGCCATCAACGCCGAGGTCTCGTTCGGCACGGGATTCATTCGCACGCACGTGGATGTCGGTACCGGCGCGGGGCTGCGACTCACCGAAGGCGTGCTCGCGGCGCGCGAAGCCTGTCGTCACCTGTGCGATATTCAAATCGCGGTGTTTCCGCAGGACGGCATCCTGCGCGACCCCGGCGCGCTGGAGCAGATGCGCGCCGCGATCGAAATGGGCTGCGACGTGGTCGGCGGCATCGCCCACAACGAGCGCACCGATCAGGACTCGCGACGGCACATCGACCTGCTCTTCGAGCTGGCCCGCGAGTTCAACCGCGACATCGATTGCCACATCGACGAAACAGACGACCCCGATTCGCGCTGCACGGAGTACCTCGCCGCGCAGACCATTCATCACGGCTGGCAGGGCCGCGTGACGGCGAGCCATGTCTGCGCGCTGTCCAGTTATGACAACGCCCACGCGCGAAAGGTCATCAACCTGTTGCGCGAGGCTCGTGTGCATGTCGTGACCAATCCGCCGGTCAATCTGCACTTACAGGGCCGGTACGATCGCTATCCCAAGCGGCGCGGGCTGACGCGCGTGACGGAATTGCTCGCAGCCGGAGTGAACGTGGCGGCGGGGCAGGACTGCATCGCCGATCCGTTTTATCCGCTGGGCACGGGCCAGATGCTGGACGTGGCGCACATGTTGTTCCATGCGGACCACCTAAGCACGCCGCCGCAGATGGAGCAGGCCCTGGACACGGTGACGGAGAATGCGGCGCGGGCGCTGCGCCTGTCGAGTTATGGGATTCGCGCGGGGGCCCGGGGGTGTGTGGTGGCGCTGCCGTGTGAGGACGTTCACACGGCGCTGCGGACGCGGCCTCGTCCGATAGCGGTCATTCGCGACGGTCGTCTATTGTTCCGATAGGACGGGCCGTGGCGCCGGGGCGCGGACCTGCGCGAACCGTCGTGGCGATGTTTCTGGGAACCACGCGGCGCGATCAGCCATTCCGGATCGGGAATCCGCCCCGTTTCGAAATCAAATCGTATCTTATCACTTGCTCAAACGAAGTTTCGGGCGACGGATCCGTCGCCGGCACTGTTAATGAGACTGCAATGCCGCGCCGATAGGGGGAATACCCGTCCCGGCTGACGAAGGCCGACGGGCGCGGCGGATGGAACCGGACGAAAAAGCGATTCCGCCCCGCGCACGGTTGCGAGGCACGGGACGAGTTTAAGAGGGAGAAAGACATGACGCGACGTGCAACCATTCGAAACGCCTTTACGCTGGTGGAGCTGTTGATCATCGTGATCATCCTCGGCATTCTGGCCGCGGTGGTCATCCCGCAGTTCTCGGATGCGAGCACCGACGCACGGCTAAGCTCGCTGATGACGAACCTTCAGACGATTCGCGGGCAGATCGACCTGTACAAGCTGCAACACAACGGCAGCTATCCCACCCTGGCGACTTTTGTCGACCAGATGACCAAGAAGACCAACGCCGATGGGACGATCAACGCGGCCGGCAAGTATGGTCCTTATCTGCAGCGCGTGCCCACCAATCCGTTCACGGTCGGCGGCACGGGCAACGACGTGACGAACACCGCGGCGGCCGCAGCCAAGGCCTGGAACTACAACGAGACGACCGGCGAGTTCAAGGCGAACAACGGCGGCAGCACAAACGGTGTGGCGCACGACTCGCTGTAATCGCGGCGGTCCGCCCCACCGGGATGTCCGGTCGGGCGCAGCACAAGCAACGTGACGTTCGTCGGATGGACGGACGAGACGCAAACTGGGTAGGAACACAAACAAAGACTCGGACCATTTTGGGGGAAATCGAACATGAAGCGAAGTGCATTTACACTGGTTGAGTTGCTGATCATCGTGATCATCCTCGGCATTCTGGCCGCGGTGGTCATCCCGCAGTTCAGCGATGCGAGCACCGATGCCCGCGTCAGCTCGCTGCAGGAGAACCTGACGGCGATGCGAAAGCAGATCGACCTGTACAAGCATCATCACAACGGCAGCTTCCCCGCACTGGCCACGTTTGTGGACCAGATGACGAAGAAGACCAATGCCGACGGAACGCTCAACGCGGCCGGCAAGTTCGGTCCCTACGTCCAGCGCATTCCGAACAACCCGTTCACGATCGGCGGCACGGGCAATGACGTGACCAACACCGCGGCGGCCGCGGCCAAGGCCTGGAACTACAACGAGTCGACCGGCGAATTCAAGGCCAACGACGGCGGCACGACGAACGGCGTGGCGCACGACGCGATGTAATCGCTCGTCGCTCACCGGGCGATCGACCCGCTGCCGGCCTGACCGTGGCCGGAGCCGAGGACGGTTTCTCCTGACGTGCATCCGGGACCGGTAAGCCGCGACACTTGTCGGTTTACCGGTCCCGATTTTTTTGTCTCGCACGGCGGCGCGTGGCGCTTATCGGGTCGGCACGCAGCCGCTTCAAACGGCGAATCGTATGGTTAGGACGGGGCGCACCACGAAGCGACCCCAGGGTGGACCGATGGACGTGAAATTCTTCACACCGCGCAGGATGCGCCGTCGCGTGCTCCGGCAACCCCGGTCCGCAGCGGCGTGCGCGCGCCCCGTCGGCGACCGCTCGCATCGGCGCGGCATCACGCTCCTCGAATCGCTCATGGCGGCGACCGTGCTCTCCATCGTCGCCACCTCGGCCTTGCTGCCGTTCACTGCCGGCGCGAGCCACGCGCTGGCCGCGATCCGGCTCCAGAAGGCAACGGCATACGGACAGGCCATGATGGAGGAAGTGCTCGCACGGCCCTTCTACGGACCCGACGGCACGACCAATCCTCCGGGGCCGGACACGGCGTTTGAAGACCGGCGCCACCGCTACGACGACCTCGACGACTTCAACGGATTCACCGAACAAGTGACCGGCATGAACGACTACATCAACCAGCCGATCACCGATCCCGACGCCACCGGACTGTGGCGTGATGTGACGATCACGTACGTTTCCTTTCCGGGGCAGCAAACAGCCGACACGAACAGCTACATCCTCGTGCGGGTCCGTGTGTGGGACGGCAACGCCCTGCTTGTGACGCTGCATCGGCTGGTGGCGAGGGAGTACTAAGTCATGCGCCGCGCGAAAAACATCCCGAACGTGCGACGGGGCATGACGCTCGTCGAACTGCTCCTGGCCTGTATCACGACGGCCATTGTGGCGGGGGCCGCGGCGTCGATGATGTCGGCGGTGAGCAATGCGTCGCTTTCGACTCGCGACGCGCGAACGCTGCATGTCGCCGGACAGTTCGCGCTGACACAACTGGCGCGGACGATTCGCGGCGCGCGGGACGTGGGCAAGGTGACCGCGAGCGAAATCACTGTCTGGCTGGACGACTACAACGGCGACGACAAGTTGAACCTCTACGAGACGGCGCTGATCCGCTACGACTCGGTGGGCAAACAGCTCCTCATGGAGCGAATGCAAACTGCGGACGGAACGATCCCGGCGACGACCGTGCCGGTGAATCGTTTCGTCGATCCGGCGCAACTGGCGCTGATGATCACCGGGGCCGACAAGCGGACCTATGTCTGGGTGTCCGACGTCTCCAGCGCCAGCTTCGCCCAATGGCCCAACTCGCCCGAGACGCGCATCGTCGTTGCGGCGTTCACGCTTGGCACAGCGCCCAATTCGGCGACGTTCAGCCTCAATGCCAGCCCGCAGGCGCCGGCCGATTACCTGTTCTACAAGGAAACCAAGAACGCCGCACGGCCCGACTCCAGCCCCCCGCGCAAAACCCGGTCGTACTTCTCGCTCTACAACGGCTTCACCGGCCATGCCGGCCTCTCCGCCGTCACGCTGGAGAGCAACCTATGACGATTGATGCAGACAACACTTTCGTCGTCACGCCGCATCCGAACCGGTCGCGTGCGCGCCGGCACGGGCGACGGCGCGCGTACGTTCTCGTCGCCGTGCTGGCGCTGGCTGCGCTGGCGACTTCGCTTGGTGTCAGCTTTTTGGAGTCGAACGCCACGGCGATGCCCGAGGCGATGAACTACCGGGCCCAGGTTCGCGCGCAGTACATCGCCGATTCCGGCGCTGCGATGGCCGCGCACTTCCTTGCCTACCCCCCGACCACCGTACCGGTCGGCCAATACTGGACCGGGCAGGCATCGGTTTCGCTCGACGGCTCGCCCGATTTGCTCGACGTGGCGGTGACGCAATCCAAGACCGACCCGAATCGATACGAAGTCTTGAGCGTCGGACGCGCCAAGGACCCGGACGGCTCAGTCCGCGCGAAGCGGCTGATCACGGCGGACGTGGTCGCGCCCGTTTCGGATAAGTGGACGTTCTCGCAGGCGCTGCTCGATCGGGACGTGCTGAATGTCATCTCCCGCGTGTTCATCACCGGATCGGTCCACGCCAACGGGAACATCGACATTTCATCGGGATCAAGCA
Organism: Phycisphaerae bacterium RAS2; assembly: GCA_007753915.1. Taxonomy (NCBI): domain Bacteria; kingdom Pseudomonadati; phylum Planctomycetota; class Phycisphaerae; species Phycisphaerae bacterium RAS2. The sequence goes on along the minus strand of CP036352.1, from coordinate 240,435 downwards.
TCAGCGGCAGCACGACGTCGACGGGCAATATCCGCAAGGAACTGACACTCGGCATCTTTACCAATGTGTGTTTGTTCGCGCAATTCTCGTGCGGCACTCCGTCTGTGAGAATGCCGACCGGCGCCGCGGCCCGCTACCAAAACTATCTTCTCAACGGCCGCTACCATTCCGCGCACGACTACAACCAGTACAGCCGTAATACGCTGAACAAGCCCAACGCCGACTCGCTGAACGCCATCAACATGTCGGCGACCAACCCCGGACGATTGATTTCCTACACCGGCGGGTCGCTAACGCTTCGGGCCAACAGCGGCAACGTTAGGCTCAATGGCGGGCTTGTTGTCTCGGCCGGCGACCTGATTCTGGCCGACTCTGGCCTTTACGAAATCATTGCAGAGGAAGGTTTCCCAGCGCTGGTGCTGGCCGGAAATGTTCGAGCAGGGTCAGGCAACGCGACGCTTCGCGTGACGGGTCCGGTGCTGTGCACCGGCGACCTGGACTTTGACAACAAAAACAACGTCACGTTTGAGGTAACCGGCACACTCATCAAGACGGGGACCTTCGCCAATTTCAGGAACGATTCCACGTTTAATATCACCTGGACAAGCGCGCGGTCGTGGCTCTGGGATGTTGAAGCCGCTCCCAAGCCCTTTACCGTCTTGAGCTGGAGAGAGAAATGACCACACCCACCACGAATTTGGATTCACCCCGGCCGCACACGGTCACGCTGGACCGCGCCACAAAGCGGTTGCTGTCGGTCATCGCCGTGCTTTTGGCGGTGCTGATTGTTGAACTGTGGGCGCTGCGGCCCGACTCGACGAATCCGGCGCACGCCCAGATTCCCGACACCGGTCTGCAACGGCAGCAGATTGTCGACGAGCAGCGGCGAACGAACGACTTGTTATCAGCCACGCTTGAGCACTTGCGGACCAAACCGATCAAGGTCCGTGTTGAGGCGTCCGAGAAGCCGGCCGGCCAGGCGAAACGGGGCGATCGGCCCTGAAGCGGGCGGCGGCGTCGGGCGATATTGCAGGATGGGAAGCGCTGACGAAATGGGGGTGTCATGAGTCTCAATGCCGACAAGACAAGTTCGCACTGTAAGAGCGCCCGCGCGCGCTACGCGCACAGCGGATACACGCTGATTGAGATGATGATGGTCGTGGTGATTGCGGTCATTGTGGCCGTGGGCGCCTGGCCGGATCGCGGGGCGGATCTCGCGCAGCAGGTGAAGATTGCCTCGAACCAACTGGATGCCGACGTGTCGTACGCGCGAAGCCTGACGATCGCGCAGCCGGACGACCCTGCGGCGATCAAGTTTGATACGCCGAACGACAAATACTGGATCGCGCGGGAGTCCGCGGAGGACACGCCGGTCACGCATCCACGAACGAAGAAGCCCTACGTGATTCAACTGGGCAAGACCGGCCGGTCGCAGACCCGAGACGTATCGATCGAGGGGCTGGATGTCGGGGGCGACAGCAAGTTGTCCTTCGACAGCACCGGCAACACGAAAGAGGCAGACACGTCTCTTGTGCAATTGTCCGCGGGCGGCGTCGATGCCGAAGTGGCGGTGGCGCCGGCCGGGGCAAAGGTGACGGTCAGTTCCACGTTGACGAAAGTGCTGACGGAAACGACCGACACGCTGGGCGGGGTGCTTTCCGGGTTGGGGCTGTAGCCGCGGCCGGACGAGGGAAGCGGAGCAATGGTCCGAATGTTCAAGCGAACGCGAAAACACGGCCCGATCGGACTGGACCTTGGCGCTTCAAGCGTCAAGCTGATTCAGTTCGCCGAGTCGCAGGGGCGGCTGTCGCTCATCGCGGCGGCGCACCGCGACCTGCCGTCCGCGAGCGACGCCCAGGCGGCGCACGAAGCGGCGGCGCATGCGGTTCGCCAGCTTCTGGCCACGCATCGCTTTGAAGGGCGCGAAGTCGTGACGGCGCTGGGGCACCGCGAGTATCAGCTGAAGAGCATCCGCGTGCCGCCGATGCCGCCTGATGAGATGGAGAGCGCCGTCGTGTTCGAGGCGCAGGAACGGTTCGATTTCGGCGGCGCGACGGCGCAGTTCCGCTTTCTTGAGGCAGGCGAGGTGCGACACGGCAACGAGCTGAAGCACGAGTTGATGGTGTTCGGCGCGACGGAATCGGTCGTTCAGGAGCGGTTGGCGTTCTTGCAATCGCTCAAGCTCGATCCGATCGCCGTGGACCTGTCGCCCTGCGCGGTGGCGCGGAGTTTTGTGCGGTTTCTTCGCCGCGCCGGTGACGCATCGGCGGTCAACGTGTTCCTGGATGTGGGCCAGCGCGGTACGACAATCCTCATCACGCGCGGGACCGAACTGGTGTTCCTGAAGGTCATCGATGTCGGCGGCCAATGCATGACGGACGCGGTGGCGCGCAGCCTGGCGATTCCGGCGGACGAGGCGGCGCAGCTGCGATTGGCGATTCTGCGGGACCAGTCCGGCCGGCGTGGCGACGTGGAGTGCTCCGTGCCGGCGGAGGTGCGCACAGCCGTGGCGGACGCGGTTCGCCCGGCGGCCGACCAGATCGCGAAAGACGTGCAGCTCTGCCTGCGCTACTACGCCGTGACGTTTCGCGGCCAGCGTGCCGAGAGCGTGACACTTGTCGGCGGCGAGGCGCACGAGCCGGTCTTGCTGAAAGCCCTGCAGGATGCCGTCGACGTGCCCTGCATGACGGGCTATCCGCTCCGCGGCGTGCAGAACCTGGGAGATCTGACCAGTCGGGAGGAGCGTGCGTTTCACCCGGCCTGGGGCGTGGCGTGCGGCCTAGCGCTGCGCGGAATGACCTGTGTGTCCAGCCCGGCAGCCGGTGCGTCGCACGGCCTCACGGCGGGACGAACGAATCAGCTTGCGGCGTCGGCGAGCGCATGACGCGAAGCAGGAGCCATCGGGCGTGAAGGATTTTGACTTCATTCCAAACGAGCATCACGCTCGGCGGACGCAGCGAAAAGCCACGAAGCTGCGCGCCGGGTGCGTTTCGATGCTGATCGTCATGATGGTGCTCTGGACCACCGCGCACTTTCGCGAGCTTCAAAGCGCCGACGCGATGATCACGCAGCTCGGCGCCCAGCGCGAGGAGCTGACCAACCTGCTCGCCAAGAAGGCGGAGATGCAGGCGCTGCACGAAAAACTCGAGCAGCATCGCCAGCGCGTGGCGCTGCTGGAACGGGACGAAAGCCTGACCGTGATCTTCAGCGATGTCAGTCGGCGAATGCCGGCCACGGTGTTCCTGACGGGGCTTCGGCTCGGCTCGCCGTCGGTGTCGCGGTGGGCCGACCGCGTCACGCACGAGCCAGCCGTGGTGCCGACACCGGATCAGAAGAGCGCAGACGCCGCGGCGCCCAGGCCCGGGTCTGTCACGCCTGAAAAAGACGCGGCGAAGGCGATGGCGGACGACGCTGCGGGGGTCGTGCCCGTGTCGGTTTACTCCCAGCTCACGCTTCATGGCGTCGCGAGCCAGACGGCGGAGATCATCCGCTTCGCCGCGGCGCTGGAAGACTCGATCCTGTTCGCTCGCGTGCAGATGCGCGTGAAAGACAGCGTGATCTGGGGCGGGCGGCGGGCGGAGGAGTTTGAGCTGATCTGCGACCTGGCAGGACAGGAGCGCGCGACCCCATGAGTCAGCGAAAAGCGACCACCCTGATGATTGTCGGCATTGTCGGCTTCAGCGCGCTGTTCGTCGGCGCGTTCATGGTGCCCGGGCATCGCCGCCTGACGGCAAAGCAGGACCAAGTCGTCGCGGGCAGCAACGAGGTGCGCGATCTTCAGCAGGACCTCGGCTCTGTCAGCGACCTCTATGCAGCCATTGTCGACCTCGAGTCGCAACTCAAAGCGGATCGACGCCGATTGCCGAGTGACCGGAGCGTCGGTGATTTCTTGAGCGATCTCGCGGACGCCTTGAGCCAGTGCGACGTGGCGGACTACGTCGTTCAGCCGCTGCCGGTGCTTGAAGTGAACCCCGATGCGGTTCCCGATTCGCACGCGGTGGCGGCCCGGACGCGCGTCATCCCGTTCAAGGTGGAGTTCGACGGCACGTTCGCGCAGACGTTCGAGATGATGGGCAGGATCGAAGCGTTTCGGCGATCGACGCACGTCGCGGGGCTGCGCATCGCCAACGACAAGAACCAACTGGGCCGATTGCGCGTCGAGATGGAGCTGCACACGTATCAGTACGACGGGTAGTGCTGTTGGTGCGTCGAGGACGCACCCTACGAATGTCTGACGGCTCATAGCTTCAAGTTCACGGTACCATGGCAAACGCAGTGCTTAAAGAAAAACTCGAGCTGTTCAAGCAGCAGCTCCTGGCGGACAAGAAGAAGACCGTCGTGCTCGGCGTGCTCTTTCTTGTCTTGATCGTCGTGTTGGTCAAGACATTCGCCGGGTCGGGCGATCCGGACGCCGCCGTGGCCGATCTGCCGCCTGCCGTCGCGGCCCAACCCGCGCCGGTTACGCCGATCGCTACGACGCCGACCGTCGCCGTGCCGTCGTCCACCGCGGCGCAATCGGCCGCCGTCGCGCTCCGTGAGCCGGCGACGGACGACGAGCCGCTGAAGGTTGTTCCCATTGCCAACCTGCCGCGAACCCTGGAGCGCGATCTTTTCGTGCCGACCCAGTGGGCGCGGTATGAGAGCAATCGCAGCGCGGCGGCGGGTGCAGATGGAAGATCAACCTCGCAGCCCGCGCCGTCCGTCTTCTGGACCGCGCTCGTCGGCGGTATGAAGGATTACCACGCGATCCGCCAGCGGGAAGCCGGCGAGATCACGCAGGAGCTCTCGTCTCTCACGCTTCAATCGACGATGACCGGCCCCCAGCCGCTGGCCTACATTTCCGGACGCCTCGTACACGAGGGCAGCGAGATCAACGGATTTGTCGTCATGCGAATCGCCGATCGCCGGGTCACGGTCCGCAAATACGGTCAAACTCGGACGCTGACCATGCAGTGAAGCCATCTGACGTGAACCGGCGGAGCGGTGGGCGGTGCCCACCCTACGCTTGCGTCTTCATCAGACGCTTCGACTTTTCCGATTCTCGACGTACTTTCCCGTGTCATCCATCGTCCCAGAACTGCACACCGGCCATGCCGTGGCGTCTTAATACACAACCCCCTGCGTCCGACAACCGAAATACTCCATGAGAGTTTTCGGGGGACGCCCATGCAGTTAACTCCAATTCACCGCGTTGCATCACCGCCGGCCGCGCTGCTGCCGTGCGCGCTCATCGCCTCGCTCCTGATCGGCGCCGCGCCGCTTTCGGCGCAGGACGACGCAGCCAACGTCAGCGAGTTCGCTTCGGCGCTTGGCGCTACGTCGCAGCCGGTCGAACAGGTCATCTCGGTCGAGAACGGCCGCGTGACGGTTCACGTGTCCGGGCTGCCGCTGGCCGACGCGCTGCGGATGCTGACCGAGCCGATGAAGAAGAATGTCATCATCGCGTCAGGCGTGCAGGGCACCGTGACGGCGAGCATGTACGATGTCACGTTCGAGAGCGCCCTCAAGGCGATGCTAGTCTCCAACGGCCTCGCGCACCATGCCGAGGGCGACTTCATCTATGTCCACTCGCAGGAGGAGATGGAGCGAATCAGCGCGTCGCGCCGCAAGATGGGCTCGCGCGTCTTCAAGCTGACCTACCTCAACGCCGCGTCGGCCAAGACCCTCATCGAGCCGCTCTTGAGCGCAGCCGGCAAGATTTCCGTCACGCCGCCCGCCAGGACGGGCCTCGGCGGTCAAACCGGCCCCGGCGACACCGAGGGCGACAGCGTGGCCTCGGCGGACAAAATTCTTGTGACCGATTTTGAGGATCACCTTGAGAAAATCGCCAGGGTGATTGAAGACCTCGACACCACGCCGACGCAGGTGTTGATCGAGTCCACCATCCTTCGCGCCACGCTGAATGAAGATAACGCCTTCGGCATCGACTTCACCACGGTCGGCGGCGTGGACTTCGCCCAGGTCAGCAGCGTCAGCCCCGCGGCCCAGAGTATCGCCACGGGAAACATCCCCACCGCCGAGCTGAACAACACGAACTTCACGGTGCGCAGCGACTTCAACGCGGCGCTGCCGTCGGGCGGCTTCACATTCGGCATTCTCAAGGACCAGGTCGGCGTGTTCGTCCGCGCGCTCGAAGCGGTGACCGACACCGAGATTCTCGCAAACCCGAAGATTCTCGCGCTCAACAAGCAGGTCGGCCAGGTCATCGTCGGTCGCCGCGACGGCTACCTGACCACGACCATCACCGAGACCACCGCGATTCAAACGGTCGAGTTCCTTGAGACCGGCACCGTCCTCACGTTCCGCCCCTACGTCGCCAACGACGGCTGGGTGCGCATGGAGATTCACCCGAAAGACTCAACCGGCGGATTGACGGAAGCGAACCTGCCGTTCGAGCAGACGACCGAAGTCACGACGAACGTACTGGTCAAGGATGGGCACACGATCCTGATCGGCGGACTCTTCCGCGAGGTCAGCACGGCGGCGCGCGGGCAGGTGCCGCTGCTGGGCAACATCCCGGTGGCCGGCGGCCTGTTTCGCCGAACGCGCGACACGACCGTGCGCGAAGAGGTGATCGTGCTGCTGACCGTGCATGTGCTGAAGAACGATCAGGATCACAAGGCGTCGCGCGAACTCGATGAGGACATTGAGCGCTTCCGCGTTGGCATGCGCACCGGGCTGCAATGGTTCGGCCGCGAGCGCTTGAGCGAGGCGCATTATCGCTGGGCGCTGGAGCACTTGAGCCGGGGCGACACCGACAAGGCGGCGTGGGACGCGGAGCTGGCGCTCTGCAATTATCCGCGCCACGTCGAAGCGATGAAGCTCAAGGAGAAGATCCTCGGCCGCCGCGCGTGGGAATCGGAGTCGTCCAGTATTCGCCACTTTGTCATGGATCGAATCGAAGAAGAAGCCGGCGTGAACCATCCGCCCTACGGCCGCCCCGCGCTGCCGTTCGTCATGCCGGAAGGTTTCGAAGGCCCGACGGGCATGGAAGACGAGACCGACGCCGGTGACGACTCCAGCGACGAGGCTGGCGGGACAGACACCGAAGCGTCCAGCCGGCAGGAAGTCGAAACAAGCCATTCCGTTTCGGAGGTGGGATCATGAATCAACCGGCACTCCCAACCGGATGGCGGCCGACCAAGGTTGATCGCGCGAGCGATCGAATCGCAAGGCAGCTCGTTCTCGTCGCGCTGATCGCGCTGCCGCACGTCGGCTGCGGCGATTTTGAGAAGACGCCTTTCGGCAAACACATGACGCAGGACCAGAAGGCCGAAGCCAAGCAGACGTGGAACACGGTACGCGGCGACGTGAAACTTCAGATCGTCCGGCAGCAGCTCGACTCGGGCCGGCTCGATGAGGCGCAGAAAGTTCTTGAAACGGTTCTGGCGACCTCGCCGCAGGATGCGCGCGTGCATGTGCTGGCGGCGCGCCTGCGACTGGAGCAGGGCCGAATGGCGGACGCGCGCTCGGCGATTGTCTTGGCGCAGCAGCTCGCGCCAACGGACGGCGAAGTGCAGTATTATGCCGGGATCGTGGCACAGCGATACGGCGACCTGAACACGGCGCTGACGGCGTATGAAGCCGCCGCCGCGGCATCGACCAACAACGCGGCGTACATCCTGGCCTGGGCGGAGACGCTTTCCGCGGTCGGCCGCTCCGGCGATGCCCTGGCGCTGATCGAATCACGCCTGAACGACTTTGACGACGACGTTCCGCTTCGCGTCCTGGCGGCTCGCGCGGCCCGGCAACTCGGATTAAAGGCGCCGGCCGTTCAATACCTCCGCGAGGCGATGCTCCTGGCGCGCGACGATGCGCTGCTGGCCTCCTTCGCGGCGGAGACGTTCGTCTGGGCCGGCGCCTGCGACGAAGCCATCGACGTGCTTCGGCCCATCGTCGCAAAGACCGATGCGCCGGCCAGCGCCCGCTACCTCCTCGCCGATGCCTGCCTCGCCTGCAACAAGCCGGTGGCGGCGCTCGAGGCAGTCGCCCCGCTTACGGATGCAAACGACACCGACGCCGTCGCATTGCTTCTGGCCGCGCGCGCCACGCTGGCAGCCGGTCGACTCGACGAGGCCGCTGCCTTTGCCGATCGCGCGAAGCGCTTTGCGGCCGATTCCGCGGACGTGCGATTGCTGTGCGCCTACCTGGCACTTCGACAGAAGCGTCTTCAAGAGACGTTGAGCGAGACCGATCAGGCACTGCGACTCGGTGCCGATCCCGTCGCGCCGCTCTGCCTGAAGGGGCAGGCCCACGAGCAGGCCGGTCAACCTGACGAAGCGCGCGAGGCGTACCTCGCGGCGCTGGCAGCCAACCCCGATGCCGCCGCGCCCCAGAGAATGCTCCAGCGCCTCGACGAGCGGGTCGGCGTCGCTCCGGCAACAGCCTCTGTCACGACAGCTGCGATGACGACCGACTCGGAACCCTGTCCGGAGACCGGAGTGACGCCCTGATGGCAACGCAACCCAAACCCTGGGCTGTTCTTGATGACGATGCCGACGCATCGTCCTCTGCCGGACCGTCGGGCGCTTCGGAAGACACGGCCTCGCGCCCGGCCGCGCCGCACCTGCGCTCGCCCGTCCTCAAGTTTGTGACGTCGTTTCAATCGCGGCTCAATCTCGATCCGCGCTGGTCGGCCGTGCCGATCGGCCTGATTGCAATCTGGATTTGCATCGCCACGTTGATCGCGCCGTCCGACCTGGGGCTGGCACGCTGGCACGGCATCGTGGTCGCGATACTGGCCGCGGCAGCGATGACGCTTCTGCTGATCGGACGGTCCGCGGCGGGTGACGGACAGGACGGTTCGCGCAAAGCGATCCGCCAGGCACTCGCCCAGCGCCTGGGAATCGCGCCAGGCGGCGACGTCGACTCACTCTGGACCAACATCGAGGCTCATACCGCGAACATCGAACAGCGCGTGAATGAACTCGTACAGGAGCAACGGCGACTGCAACTGGAGGCCTCGCTCAACTCCGTTCAGCGTCGAAACCTGGAGGCCATCCTCCACGGCATGGCCGAGCCGCTGCTGGTCGTGGACCGCTTCGAGCGCATCCTGTTTGTGAATCAGATCGCGGCCGAACTTCTGAAGATCTCCGCATCCAGCGAGGTTCGGCAGCCGCTGGACCAGGTCGTGTCCGATGCGAAGCTGCTCGATGCGATTCGACAGGCCTGCCAGGCGGACAGCCGAACCGCTCGGCGTCGCGTCGAGCTGGACTTCGCGAACCGGGCCTTTGCCCTGTCGATGGCGCCGCTGACTGATTCGTCGGCCGGCGACGGGGCATCCGATCAACCGAGCGCCCACGGGCTGGTCGTATTGTTCCGTGATGTGACGCGCGAGCGGCTGGCGGCGAAAGCCAAGAGCGAATTCGTCGCGCACGTGTCACACGAGCTTCGCACGCAGCTCTCATCCATTCGCGCCTACACCGAAATGCTCGTCGACGGCGAGGCTGCGGACGAAAAGACCCGCGCCGAATACTACGGCATCATTCAGACCTCCGCAGACCGGCTCGGCCGCCTGATCGACAACATGCTGAACATCAGCCGCATTGAGGCGGGCACGGTTCGCATCAACAAGGACCCGGTGGCGGTCTCGATCATCGTGAAGGAAGTGGTCGACAGCCTGAAGCCGCAGGCAGAAGAGAAGCGGATCGCGCTGCTGACGGATCTCGCGCCGGTCGTCGACCGGGTGATGGCGGATCGAGACCTGCTGTACCAGGCGGTGCTGAACCTCGTGAGCAACGCGATCAAGTACACGCCCGAAGGCGGCGAGGTCACGGTGCGGATGATCACGCTGGAAGAGCAGAACGCCCTGCGGATCGAAGTATCGGACACAGGCGTCGGCATTCCCGCCGAGGACTTGCCGCACATGTTTGAGAAATTCTATCGCGTCGAGGCGAACAAGAACATGGCCAAGGGCACGGGGCTGGGCTTGAACCTCGTCAAGAACATCGTCGAGGTCGTTCACGAAGGAAAGCTCTCACTCCGGAGCGAGGTTGGCAAAGGCAGCACCTTCGCCATCACGCTCAACAAGGTGACATGATGGCGTCATGACCGGCCGAGTCGGCCGACCGACGGCGTATTCTGGGGGATGCGACATGGCAGCGAAGATTCTGGTGTGCGACGACGAGCCGCACATTGTGCACGTGGTGGCCGCGAAACTGCGCGGTGCGGGCTTCGAAGTGCTCACGGCCGGCGACGGTCAGGAGGGCCTGGACCTCGCGCGCGAAGCGCACCCGGACCTGATCTTCACCGATTACCAGATGCCCAGCTTGAGCGGGCTGGAGTTGTGCGCCCGACTTCGCGCCGATCCGGCGACGCGCGACATCCCGGCGGTGATGTTGAGCGCGCGGGGATTCTCGATCGGCGATGAGGACCTGACCCACACGAACATTCGCAAAGTGCTGCCCAAGCCCTTCAGCCCGCGCGAAGTCCTGTCCATCGCGCGCGAGCTGCTCGAAGGCGCGGCCGCCGGCGCCCGCTAACCGCAGAGGAGCGCGTTCGATGCAAACGGAATCCGGCCCACTTCATTCGCCCGAACACATCGGGCGGTTGCCCACGCCCGTGGTGGAACACCCACTGGCCGCGGAACGCTTTCGCGAATTGTGCAACGCGTGGCAGGCCGTCGGCATCCCGCTTTGGCAGTTCGACGCCGAGGGTCGCTGCACCGATCACCCTGAACACCCTTCCGGTTTCTGGAAACACTTGATGGGCGCGCCCGAGTCCATGCTGCGGCTCAGCCACGCCGCGCGCGACCGACTGACGCCGACGCAGCATCCGTTCGAGCCGTTCCCGGGAGTGGTGCAGGTCATCCACGCGCCGGTTCGCCTGTCGCGCAAGGTCATCGGCGTCGTCATCGGCCTGGCGCGCTGCGACGGCAGCGACGAGGCGTTTGCCCGCGCGTGTCAGCAGGTCCAGCTCGATCAGCAGGCATTACGGCACCTCGCGCAGGACATTCCCTCGCGCGACGCCACGGCGGTCAAGCACTTCGCGCACCTGCTGCGCACCGAAGTCTCCCGCATCTGCGAACTGGACGAGCAGCGAACCGCGATTCAATCACTCACCGGTAACCTCGAATCCACCTACGAGGAGCTCAACCTCGTCTATCACATCAGCGAGGCGATGGCCCTGCCGCAGAATCCGATTTTGCTGCTGGGGCGCGTCGGTCCGCAGATTCTCGAAGTCTCTCGCGCCGCGTCGCTTGCTTTCGTGCTGACGCCGCAGGACTTGCGGCCCGGCGCACCGGCTGCGCCGTCCGAGGATCGCATCGTGCGCGTCGGCCGGCGAAATCCCCCGGACGATGTCCTTGACCGGCTCGCGGAACTGGCGGGCGGTGAATCCGCTCGCGCCGCTGGCCACGTGCTGCTCAACAACGTGGAGAATCGCGACGAAGTGCAGTTTGCACGCGGGCACGCCGAGCACGTCGTGGCGATGCCGTTGCGCCAGGGCGGCCGGTTGCTCGGTGCGATGATGGCGATTGATTGTCGCGATGGCGGCGACTTCACGTCGATCGACGTGCAACTGCTTCGCGCGGTGGCCGATCGCATCGCGTCGTTTCTGGAGAATCAGCGCCTGTACGACGACCTCGCCGACCTGTTCATGGGCATGCTGCACTCGCTGGTGAACAGCGTGGACGCCAAGGACCCGTACACCTGCGGCCACTCCGAACGCGTCGCGTACATCAGCCGATGCCTGGCGCAGGCGGCCGGGCTGTCGGCTTACACCTGCGACCGCATTTATCTCGCCGGGCTGCTGCACGACGTGGGCAAGATCGGCGTGCCGGACGCGATCCTGACCAAGCCCGGAAAATTGACGGATGAAGAATTCACGGTTCTCAAGCGCCACCCGCAGATCGGCGCGCACATTGTCGAACACGTGCGGCAGATACACGACCTGATCCCCGGCGTGCTGCATCACCACGAGCGCATGGACGGGCGGGGCTATCCCGGCGGGCTCGCCGGAGAAGACATCCCCCTGTTGGGCCGGATCATCTGCCTCGCGGATTGCTTCGACGCGATGACGACGAATCGCACGTACCGGTCGGCGCTGCCGGTGAAGGCGGCCGTCGCGGAGATTCGTCGGTGCGCGGGGACGCAGTTCGACCCCGGCCTCGCCGAGGTGTTCATCAATCTCGATCTTGAAGATGTGTTCGTGCAGACGCGAAAGTTCGCGGGGTTCGATCCGGCGTTCGGGCAAAGCGGCGCACTGAAGGCGGTCACCGGGCACCTGGGCGTCTCTCCGCCGCGTGACACGGCCGCGTGGGCCCGTGCGGCGCGACCAGCAGTCGAGCGCGCGGCGCCGGCGAAGCCCCTTCCGCGCCAGGAGTGAATGGCATGCCGTCGACCATCAGCAAGTACGGCAACGTGTCGGTCATCACCGTGAAGGATGAACTGATCGGCGACGAAGTCGATCCGTTTGCATCGCAGGCGCGCAAGTGCATGACCGAATCCGGCCACCAGGTTGTGATCGACGGCTCCACGATGACGGGGCTGGACAGCGCCGCGCTGGAGGCGCTCGTGGCGCTGCAGAACGAATGCGAGGAGCAACTGGGCGCGGTGAAGTTCTGCGCGTTGAGCAGCACGTGCGACAAAATTCTGGAGATCACGCGGTTGGCGCGGCGCTTTGAGCGCTTCGCAGACCTCGAGTCCGCCGTGAAGAGCTTCCATTGAGATAAGTTGGCAGGCAGGGCCCGCGCCGGGCCGACGACGAACCCGAACTGGACGTGATCGAAACGTGATGAACGATGGAATTGCGATGACCGCCGCCGCGACGCCAACCCGAAACCGCCGACACCTGGGGCAAATCCTGCTCGCGCGGGGGATCCTCACCCAGGAGCAGATCGACCGCGCCATCGAGGAACAAAAGCAGCGCGATCATCGCCAGTTGCTCGGAGAGCTGTTCATCGAGCTGGGCTATGCCACCGAGGACCAGGTGGTTGAAGCGCTGGCCGAGGCCTACGGCGTTCCTTATGCCAAGTTGACGCCGCGTCTGGCGGATCCCAAGATCATCGACCTCGTTCCGCGCGAGTTCCTCGAAAAGCACTCGGTCCTGCCGCTCTTCAAAGTCAACGGCGTGCTGACGGTCGCGATGAGCGAGCCGTCCAACGTCTTTCTCGTTGAAGAACTCGGTCGCATGACGACTTGCCAGGTGCAGGTCGTCGCCGTGTCCAACGCCGACATTCAGGCGATCCTCGGCCAGTACATCAAGGCCGCCAACGTTTTCGTCATTGACGACATCATCGAGGACGTCTCGACCGACACCTTCGAGCTGATCGAGACGAAGGTCGATGACATCACCAACCTCGAAGGCATGGCGGGTGACTCGCCGGTCATCAAGCTGGTGAACTTCCTCGTGTATTCCGCCGTGAAAGAGGGCGCGAGCGACATCCACATCGAGCCCGACGACAGTTGCCTGCGAATCCGCAACCGCGTGGACGGCGTGCTTTATGAAAAGCTGACGCCGCCTCATCAGTTGATGGCGCCCGTCGTTTCGCGCATCAAGATCATGGCCGGGCTGGACATCGCCGAGCGCCGGCTCCCGCAGGACGGCGGCATCCACGTGCTCATGGAAGGCCGCCCGATTGACCTGCGCGTCTCGACGCTGCCGAACATGTACGGCGAGAAAGTCGTCATTCGTATCATTGACAACTCCAAGGCGATGATCAACCTGGAGACGCTCGGCTTCTCCATTGACATGCTCAAGGCGTTTCGCGCGCAGCTCGCTCATCCGCACGGGCTGGTGCTGGTCACCGGGCCGACCGGCAGCGGCAAGAGCACGACGCTCTACGCGGCGCTCCAGGAGATCAACTCCCCGCAACGAAACGTCTGCACCGTCGAGGACCCGATCGAGTACAACCTCAAACGCGTCAACCAGTTTCAGGTCAACGAAAAGATCGGGCTTAAATTCGCCACGGTCCTTCGCGCCCTTCTCCGGCAGGACCCCGACGTCATCATGGTCGGCGAAGTCCGCGACGAAGACACCGCGCGCACGGCCGTTCAGGCCGCTCTCACCGGCCACATGGTGCTCACGACGCTTCACACGAACGACGCCGTGTCAGCTGTCACACGCCTGCACAACATCGGCGTCGAATCGTACCTCATCGCCGCCGCCGTCGATGCCGTCCTCGCGCAGCGCCTCATCCGAAAAATCTGTCCGCATTGCAAAGTCGCCGCCAAGCCAACGCCGGGCCAGAAGCTCGCGCTGGACAAAGCCGGTCTGACCGCCGAAGTCCTGCACAAGGGCGAAGGCTGCGCGAAGTGCCACGGCACCGGCTACCTCGGGCGGATCGGCATCTACGAACTTTTCATCCCCGATGATGCCGTTCGCCAGGGCATCTCCGACGAATTGCCGTTGCAGGAGTTGCGCAAGCTGGCAATGAATTGCGCCATGACCACCCTCTTCGCAGACGGCATGGCCAAGGCGAAATCGGGCATCACCACGATCGAGGAGGTCCATCGTGTCTCGGCAGCGTGATGGAAATGTAGAATTGAGAATGAAGAATGACGAAGGTGTGGACAGCGGCTACGAACCGGCCATTGCCCACGCGGACCCCTCTGCATTCTCAATTCTTCATTCGACATTGCTTAGCGATCTCCTCTCCGCCGCTGCGCGGCAGGGAGCGAGCGATCTCATTCTTGTGGCCGGCGCGCCGCCGACCATCTATCGCCAGGGGCAATGGCTTCCGCTGGGAGATGCGTCGCTGACCGGCGCTCGCGTCGCAGAGATCATGCTTCCCGCCCTGACCGATGAGCAGCGCGACCGCCTCGAACAGCAGCGCGATCTCGATCTGGGCCTGTCGCTGCCGGGTCTGGCTCGCCAGCGCGTCAACATTCACTACCAGCGCGGGTCGCTGGCCGTCGCGATGCGCGCGATCCCGTCCGCCGTGCCGCCGTTTGAATCGCTCAACCTCCCCGAGCACGTTCTGTCGTTTGCCGACTTTCCGCACGGCCTCGTTCTCGTCACCGGCGGCACCGGCCAGGGAAAGAGCACCACGCTGGCCTCGATGGTCAACCACATCAATCGCTCGCGCGCCGCCCACGTCATCACCATCGAAGACCCGATGGAGTTCGAATTCTCCCACGACGCGGCGGTCATCGAGCAGCGCGAAATCGGCGATGACAGCCCGACGTTCGCGTCGGCCCTGCGGCACGCCCTGCGCCAGCGGCCCGACGTGATTCTCATCGGCGAGATGCGCGATCTGGAAACCATCTCCACCGCGCTCACCGCCGCCGAGACCGGCCACCTCGTCATGGCCAGCCTGCACACGGCGACGGCGGCGCAAACCATCGCGCGCATCATCGACGTCTTCCCCGCGGCCCAGCAGGCGCAGGTGCGCGTGCAGCTCGCCGCGACGATTCGCGCCATCGTCTGCCAGCGACTGGTCAAGGATGTCTTGAACGACGCGCTCGTGCCGGCCTGCGAGATTCTCATCGGCACGACGGCGATCCGCCGGGCGATCCGCGAGAATGAAGCTCACCTGATCTACTCGATGATCGAAACCGGCCGACGGCTCGGCATGAACACGCTCGAACAGGCGCTCGTGGAGCTTGTGCGCAGCGGTCGCGTTCGCGCCGAGGAAGCCCTCGCGGCGACGACGGATGTCGTGCGATTGGAGAAGTTGCTGGGAATAAATGGAGAGACGAATTGAGAATGAAGAATTAGGAATGCAGAAAGGCTGGCGACGCTTCAGTCGCGCCCGACCGAATCGGAAACCCTTCTTCATTCTCCATTCTACATTCTCAACTGTGTCAGGAGCACCATGGCCACCTTCACCTACACCGCTCGCGACTCGGCCGGAAACAGCGTTACGGGCGAGATCAACGCCGCGTCGCAATCCGATGCCGCGCGACTGATCCGCGCCGACGGAAAATTCGTCGTGAAGATTCAGCCCGGCGCGGCGACCAAGCACACCCGGCCCGCGCCGACGACTCCCAAGGCGACCTCGGACGCAAAGCCCGCTCCTGCCGCGGCAACAGCACCCGCACTCAAGGCATCGGTGCAGAGCATCAAACCCGCTTCGATCGGTCCGGGTTCGGCCGCGACCGGACCGGCCCGCCCCGTCAGCGGCAACAAGTTCAAGGCTGACGACGTCATTTTCTTCACGAATCAGCTCGCGGTCATGGTGGAGACCGGTGTCTCACTGGCCGACGCACTCGAAGCCTGTGAGCATGAAGGCAACTCGCCCCGATTCGCCCGGGCGCTGGCCGCCGTGATCGAGTCGGTTCGCGGCGGCAGTGAGTTCTCCGCAGCGCTGGCCGAGCATCCGAAAGTTTTCGGCCCGCTCTATGTCAGCCTCATCAAGGCGTCGGAGGCGTCCGGCATGATGGCCCAGATGCTGCGCCGCATGGCGTCACACCTTGAAAACCAGCGCGACATGAAGAAGAAGCTCAAGGGCGCGGTCACCTACCCCATCGTGATGTTCACCTTCGCCATCGGCGTCACCGTCTTCATGGTCACGTTCGTGCTGCCCAAGTTCACGGCCATTTACGCCGGTCGAGAAGACAAGCTGCCATTCATCACGCGCACCCTCCTCTCGCTTAGCGATTTCGTCACGGCTTACGGGTTCTATCTCCTCGGCGCGATCGTCGCAGCCGGGGTCGGTGCGTTCCTGTACATCCGCACGCCCGGCGGCGGCGCGGCCTTCGAAGCCCTGCGGCTCAAGCTCCCGCTCGTCGGACCGATGTTCCACAAGACCTACCTCACGCGCAGCCTGCGCACGCTGGGAACGATGCTGCAGTCCGGCGTCTCGATGCTCGACGGCATCGAACTGACCGCCAAGTCCTGCGGCAGTCGCCACTACGAGTCGATGTGGCGCACGGTTTACGCCCGTCTGGAAACCGGCCAGCAACTCACCGACGCATTGGGCGATCAACGCGCCATCCCCAAGGCCATCAACAAGATGCTCGGCGCCGGCGAACGCGGCGGGCAGCTCGGCTCCGTCATGGACCGCGTCGCCAACTTCTGCGAGGCCGAACTCAACATCGCCATCAAGACGCTCACCGGCCTTCTCGAACCGGCGATCATCATGTTCCTCGGCGCTGTCGTCGGCGGACTCGTGCTCGCGCTGCTCCTGCCGATCTTTACGATCAGCAAGGCCATGCACTAAGAATCGCGAAGGGTGAAGAGCGAATAGCGAAACCAGGGCGCGCTTGGGGCTTGCCGGAGAGCCGATTGCGCACGTCGCGCATCCGCCGAGTCGAGCAATCGAAAGCTGCTACCGAGTGACATGAACCTCCCAGACAATCGGCTGCCCAAACCTGAAGGTCTCTTTCGCCATTCGACACTTGCTATTCATCATTCCTCATTTGCCGCCCCCCCTTCCGCCCCGCTACGATTCCCACGAAAAGCGTTGTATCGCGCAGAGGACCTCACCAGGAGTTAACACCATGTCCGCCGAATTCCGCACCGAAAAAGACTCCATGGGCACGATGCAAGTGCCCGCCGACGCCCTCTATGGCGCGTCCACCCAGCGAGCCGTCGAGAACTTTCCCATCTCCGGCTACGTCTTCACCCGGCCCTACATCCGCGCGCTCGGACTCATCAAGCTCGCCGCGGCAGAAGCCAACGCTCAATTTGGAACCGTCCCGAAGGACAAGTGCGACGCCATCATCAAGGGCGCACAGGAAGTCATCGACGGCAAGCTCGACCGTCACTTCGTCATTGACATCTTCCAGACCGGTTCGGCCACCAGCACCAACATGAACGCCAACGAGGTGATCGCCCATCGCGCGATGCAGCTCGTCTCCGGCGCGAAGATTCATCCCAACGATCACGTCAATCAGTCGCAAAGCTCCAACGACGTGATCCCCACGGCCATGCACGTCGCCGCATGTGAAACCCTGCGAAACGATCTCATCCCCGCGCTCGAGCACCTCGCCGATGCGCTCGACGACAAGGCCCGCGCCTGGGACAACATCGTCAAGATCGGCCGCACCCACCTTCAGGACGCCACGCCGATCCGGCTCGGTCAGGAGTTCTCCGGCTACGCGGCGCAGGCGCGACTCGGCGCGATGCGCTGTCAGAAAGCTGTCCGCGCCTTGCGCGAGCTGCCGATCGGTGGTACAGCCGTCGGCACGGGCATCAACACGCCGATGGGGTTCGGGGCAGCCGTCGCCGAGCGGCTGGCGAGCAAGACCGGCATCGATTTCGTTGAAGCGGCCAATCACTTCGAGGCGCAGCACGCGAAGGACGGTTTCGTCGAGGCGTCGGGCCTGCTGAAAACCGTCGCAATCAGCCTCGGCAAGATCGCCAACGACATTCGATTCCTCGGCAGCGGGCCGCGTTGCGGCATCGGCGAGTTGAAACTCCCCGCCACGCAACCGGGCAGCAGCATCATGCCGGGCAAGGTCAACCCTGTGATGTGCGAGATGCTGATGCAGGCCTGTGCGCACGCGATCGGATCGGATGCGGCCGTGACGCACGCGGCGGCAACGCTGGGCAACTTCGACCTGCACGTCGGCATGCCGGTGATGGCACACAATTTCCTCGAGGCGACTCGCATCCTTTCCAACGCTGTGCGCGTGTTCTCCGACCGGTGCATCGCCGGGCTGGAGGCCGACAAGCAACGCGCCGAGCAACTCGTGGAGCAGAGCCTTGCGATGTGTACGTCACTTGCCCCGGTGATTGGATATGACAACGCTGCGGCACTAGCAAAGAAGGCCTACGAGACCGGCAAAACGGTGCGGCAGGTCGCGCTGGATCAAAACGTGCTGCCGGCGGATCAGCTTAATAAGCTGCTCGACCCGCGGGCGATGACTGAACCGGGCGCTTCAGCCGGCCCGGCAGGAGGATGAAGGAGAATAGCGAGTTAAGAATAGCGACGTGCGAAAGGCCTGTTCCCTGCGCCCATTTCGCAATTCGCCATTCGCACTTCTGACTTCATTCGGGAGCGTCCGGGTGCCTGGTGGCCCTCGCGGTCTTCAAAGCCGTTGCGGCGCTGCATCGCAGTGCCGGGTGGGTTCGATTCCCATCCGCTCCCGTTCAATCCCGCGCTCGAACGGCTTGCCCACTTGGCAGGCGTTTGCAATCGCCTGAATCGTGCGGCTACTTTCCGAGATAGGATTTGATTTTCGCCTCGATCTCGTCGCGCACGCGGCGGCAGACCTGCATGCGCTGTTCGTCGGTGCCGGTCGCCTTCGGCGGATCGTCAAACGGCCAGTGCAGATGCTTCGCCGCTGATGCGAACGTCGGGCAGTTCTTCTCCGCGTCGTCGCAGACGGTTACAACCAAATCAAACTTCTGGCCGATGAACGGGCCGGTTGACTTGCTCTCCGCGCGATTGATGTCGATGCCCTTCTCCGCCATCGCTCGAATCGCCGGCGGATAGACCGCCCCCTTGGGTCGCGTGCCCGCGCTGACCACCTCCCAATCCGCCCCGCCATGCTTTCGCCAGAACGCTTCGGCCATCTGCGAGCGACAGGAGTTTCCGGTACACAGAATGATGACGCGCTTCATGCCGCCGCCCTGCCCGGCCGATTCAGTCACTGCGCCGCCGCTTTCGCGCGGGCCGCAACCGGCCGCCATCAGCCAAAGTCCGCATGCAATGAAACCCAAACCGATTTGGAGTGTGCGCTGAATTACCATGCCGTAAGGCTATCTCAATCCACCAATCCATCGTATTAACAATCAATCAAGATCGCGCGAAATCGACGGATCGTTACGGGAGATCACCAAACATCCCTGTTCGCTTCCGGGCTGCCTTGCCCGAACCCCTTAGAATCCTGATAATTGCCGACCATTCAGAACGTTAACGCTTGAGAGCATCCATCCGACATGGCCAAATCCGATTCCAAAGCCTACGACTCCGCCGCCGTTGAAGCACGCATCTTTCAGCGCTGGCTCGACGCCGGCCACTTTCACCCCGCGCCCGACGCCCGCCCGCGCGATCAGCGATTCAGCATGGTCATCCCGCCACCGAACGTCACCGGGGCGCTGCACCTGGGCCACGCGCTGAACAACACCCTGCAGGACATTCTCATTCGCCGACACCGCATGGCCGGGCACAACACCTTCTGGCTCGTCGGCACCGACCACGCCGGCATCGCCACGCAGGCGACGGTGGAAAAAACCATTCGCAAAGACGAAGGCAAGAGCCGCCACGACCTCGGCCGCGAGGAAATGGTCCGCCGCATCTGGGAATGGAAGCAAAAATACGGCAGTCGCATTGTCGAGCAGCTCAAGCTCATGGGCTGCTCCTGCGACTACCAGCGCGAGCGCTTCACCCTCGACGAGGGCTGCGCCGCCGCCGTGCGCGAGACGTTCTTCAAGCTCTTCCGCGACGGCCTCATCTATCGCGGCAAGCGCCTCGTGAACTGGGACACGCAGTTGCAGACCGCCGTCGCCGATGACGAGGTCTATCACGAGACGGTGAAGGGGCATTTCTACCACTTCAAGTATCCGATCATCGGCTCGAAGCCTGGCGAACCGACGCACGTGCACATCGCCACGACGCGGCCCGAGACGATGCTGGGCGATACGGCTGTCGCGGTGCATCCCGAACCCGATGCGGCGCTGGAAGTGGCCGAGACGCAGATGCAGGTGAAGCTGCGCGAGGCGAGCGCGAAGGAGCGGCCGGAGATCGAGGCGAAGCTGGCCGACATCGCCGAGCGAAAGCGCACGCTGCTGCCGACGCTGCTGAAGTTGCGCGACATGGCGAAGGGTAGCGCGAGCGTTCCGCCCGCGAAGATTCTGCTGCCGCTGGTGAACCGCGAGATTCCGCTGATCTGCGACGACTGGGCCGATCCGACGCTGGGCAGCGGCTGCGTGAAGATCACGCCGGCGCACGATGCGAACGACTATGCGGTGTGGGAGCGATCGCAGCAGCACGCCGACGCATCGCGGCGGCTGGCGATTATCAACATCATGACGGCCGACGGAAAGGTGAACGAGCACGGCGGCAAGTACGCCGGACAGAAGTTTGCCGACGCGCGGAAGCAGGTCGTGGAGGATTTGCAGAACTGGACCGATCCGAAGACAGGGCAGTCGCACAATCTCGTCGAGAAGATCGAAGATCGGCAGATTGACCTGGCGCACAGCGATCGGAGCAACACGGAAATACAACCGTATCTTTCCGATCAGTGGTTCGTGAAGATGGGCGATCTCGACACCGAGCATGCGAAGCGCATCGACGATTTGCACGGCGCGACCGGCCTGGCGCAGATGGCCATCGACGCGATCTGCAAGAACGATGCGCACTACGACGATCCGGCCGCACGCGCAAATTGCGACAAAGTGCACATCTTCCCGCGACGCTATGAGAAAACCTACACCGACTGGCTAAGCGCCAAGCGCGACTGGTGCATCAGCCGGCAGCTCTGGTGGGGGCATCGGATACCGGTGTGGGCCTACAGACCGTTTGGTGATCGGAATACGCGTCCTTCCATAGATGGCGCAGTTGGACAAGGGCAGAAAATCATTGAGCTTCACGAAAAGCTCGCGACATGGGCAAAGGAAGGACGCGCATTCTTGAAGTTTGCAGAGGATGCTGAAGCGAACTTTCCTGAAATCGGAATGCGCCGCGCTTGTGCGGAACAGTATATTGGAGTTAGCAATCCCGCCGATGCAGAAATCGTGGCGTTCCTCGAAGGTGTCGGCTTTGAGCAAGACCCCGACGTGCTCGACACGTGGTTCAGCTCGGCGTTGTGGCCGCATTCGACGATGGGCTGGCCGGGAGCAACGCAATCGGATGACACCCAACGAGCCGCGGGCTTCAGCCTGCGCGGCGCCGATGCGTCGAGTGAACGCGACGCTGGCACAGCGAATGAAAAAGGCGATGGCACGGCGAGTGAACGCGGGGCTCTTGATCGAACGGCCGCGCGGGCTGAAGCCCGCGGCTCATTGGACAAAGAGCGCGGCTCTTTTGCTGACGCCCGCGGCTCTTTAGCACTCCTGAACTACTTCTACCCCACGTCGGTGCTCTCCACCGCGCGCGAGATCATCACCCTCTGGGTGGCCCGCATGGTCATCACCGGGCTGTACAACACCGGCAAAGTGCCATTCCGCGACGTGGTGATCCACCCCGTCATTCAGGACGGGCAAGGCCGCAAGATGTCTAAATCGCTCGGCAACGGCGTGGACCCCGTCGACATCATCGACGAGTACGGCGCCGACGCCCTGCGTTTCACCCTCGCCGAGCTGGCCACCGAGACGCAGGACATCCGCATGCCGGTGCAGAAGAAGAGGCTGCCCGACGGCCGCGAGATCAACATCAGCGAGAAGTTCGAAAAGGGCCGCAACTTCTGCAACAAGCTCTGGCAGGCGGCGACGGGCTACGTGCTGCGCAATCTCGACGGCTACGACCCACGCCCGCTCGATCCGAAGTCACTGCGATTGGAGGATCGGTGGATTCTCTCGCGGCTGACGGCGGCGCAGCAGACCGTCGACGCGGCGCTGACGCGATACCGATTCGCCGATGCGGTCGGTACGCTCTATCGCTTCATGTGGGATGAGTATTGCAGTTGGTACATCGAGATGACCAAGTCGCGTTTGCAGGCGAGTGAGCGCGACGCTCCGGATTCGACGGCCGCGCGGGCTGAAGCCCGCGGCTCGTTGGGTGCCCGAGGCACATTTCCTGAAGCCGGCGGCTCGGATCAATCCGCGCGCGGCGTGGCGCAGCAGATCCTCGTACACTGCCTCGACCAATTGCTCCGCATGTTGCACCCCGTCGTGCCGTACGTGACGGAGGCGGTGTGGCAGGAATTGAACGCCGTCGCTCCGCACCGCGGCCTGCGCGACATCCCCGACGCCGCCGCGACCCAGCCCGATCTCATCGCCGCAACCTGGCCCGCGCCCGAAGCGAACCTGCGCGACGAAGCCGTCGAGCGCGAGATGGAAGTCCTGCACAACATCATCCGCAGCGCGCGCGATATTCGTGCGTCGGTGAATGACTATCGCGGCAAATCGAAGCAGCCTTCGATGCGCACGCTGCCGGCGATTGCGATCCGCGCGGATGCAACCGCTTGCAAGCTGATCGAGACCTATCGTGCGTTCATTCTGCCGCTGGCGGGGTGCGACGCGCTGACGGCCGCACCGGACGCGCCCAAGCCGCGCGGCGCGATGGGCCGCGTGATGGGCGCTTTGCAGGTGTACGCGCCGGTGGCGGACCTGATCGACCTTGCGGAGGTTCGCAAGACCGACGAAGCGCGGCTGGCGGAGTTGAAGAAGTCCATCGCGCGCGACGAGGGCAAGCTGGCCAGCGCCGATTTCGTGAGCAACGCCAAGCCGGAGGTTGTCGAACAGGCCCGGCAGCGCGTGGCGGAGCTTCGCGCCCAGATCACCGCGCTGGAGGAACATCTCAAGGAATTGGGCAACTAGTGAGGAACTCAAAGAGCCGTCGCCACCCAACGAGCCGCGGGCTTCAGCCCGCGCGGTGCTTTTGCGTCGAGTGAACGCGACGCTGGCACGGCGAGTGGACGCGGGGCTCTTGATCGAACGGCCGCGCGGGCTGAAGCCCGCGGCTCTTTTGAAGCTCACGGCTCTTTAGACGCTCGCTGAGCGACAATTCACAGCCCATTGTCAGCCGCGCGCCCGCGCTATACCCTTCCGCGCTGTCGAAACTTGGAGGCGGTGGATGGACGTCCGCATGGACCTGTCCCGAATCGTGATTCAGGACACCAGCGATCAGCAGGTGATCTTTCTCCGCGAGCGCGACGGGGAGCGCGAGTTCCCCATTGTCATCGGCGACAACGAAGCCTACGCCATCGACCGGCGGCTCAAGGGTCTCAAGAAGGCCCGCCCCATGACGCACGACCTGCTGGCCGACATCATCGAGCGCATGGGCGGCGAGCTGGAGAAGATCGTCATCAACGACTTGAAGAACCACACGTTCTACGCAAAGCTGGTCATCCGGTCGAACGGGGAGATGATCGAGGTCGATTCCCGTCCGTCGGACGCCCTGGCCCTGGGGGTGGCCGCCGCCCCCGAGCCGACACCGATTTACGTCAGTGAACACGTGCTGCGCGAGGTGCTGGGCCAGTAGGTTCGTGGCCCGCCCGCGCCGGCATTCAGATACTTGTCGTTATGGATGGTGACAACCTCATGAGCGATCAGACCCAATCGACGGATCGACTGGCCTCGCTTCTTAAACCCGCCCTCGCCCAATGGCCCGCCACGGGCGAACCCGCCGTCTCCAAGGCCCCCGGCGTGATCGACGTCATGGGCGGAATCGGCGAAGACAGCGGCTCGCTGGTGATTACATCAACCGCCGGCGTCTCCTTCACCGTCGCACTGTGGGCCACCGCCGAACCGAACCTCGCCGTTCGCTTCTGCTCCGAGGGCGGCGAAGCCACGCCGCGCGACTTCGTTCGCCCGCTCGGCGGCCTCCTTTCGGCCGCGCCCGAAGCGATCATCACCGAGGCCCAGAGCGCATCCGCCGAATGGGCGGCGCCGGTCCTGCTCGCCGTTCGCCACGCCATCGCACACGGCGGTTTCGCTCGGCCGACCGGGGGATTCGCCGCGCTGGTGCTCACCGACTTTCCGCCCGATGCGGACCTCGGCCGTCATGCCGCGCTGTCCACCGCGACGATCGACGCGCTTTGTCGCCTTTCCGCCGCACCGCGCGAACGGCTGGACAAAGCCGCGCTCGCAGCCGACGCCGTGCTGGCGCTCACCGGCATTCCCGCGCAACGCATCGCGCTGACCGCGCTGGCCGGCCCGGTCGATGGCTCGCTGCTGCAGATTCAGTTTCACCCGCAGCCCAAGCTGGACCCGCTGCCGCTGCCGCACGGCATCGCCGTCGCCGCCGCGCGAACGTTTCTCACGCGCCCGACCACACCCGAGCGGCTCATCGAAACCCGCGCCTGCACCGCGATGAGCCAGTTGCTGATCGCCGAGTTGCAGCGCGCCGATGGCGTCGCCGCGCCGGCCCATCGCCTCGCCGCCATCCATCCGACCGAATACGTCGAGCGGTTTCGAGATCGACTGCCGTCAAAAATGACCGGCCGCGCTTTTCTTGAGAAGTTCGGCGAGCTGCGCGGCGTCAACGGCTGCGTCGTGCCGGCCGATACGTACAAAGTCCGCTCGCGCGCCGAGCATCACATCTACGAGAATCGCCGCGTCCACGAATTCGCATCGCTCATCACGCGCGCCAAGCGGAACAACTCGCTCGAAGCCCTCGCCGCGGCCGGCGAACTCATGTACGCCTCGCACTGGTCGCACAGCCAGCGCTGCGGCATCGGCGGCGTCGAGACCGACCGGCTCGTCTCGGCGATTCGCAAGCAGGGCGCGGCCGTCGGCCTGTTCGGCGCGAAGGTCACCGGCGGCGGTCACGGCGGCGAAGTGGTCGTGCTGAAGCGAGCCGACGACACCGCGCGGAGCGCGCTGGCAGCAGCCGTGCGCGAGGCGCAGACCGCATCCAACCGCACGATCCACACCTTCCGCGGGGCACTGCCGGGGGCGGAGTTCTTCAACCCCGCGCAGGCAATGGCCACCGCCTAGGCATATTCTCACAAGCTAAGCGAATAGCCGTAAATAGACGCGTTATAAACGTCTTGCGGTTTATAACCGCTCGCGTCGCGCCGCCGGTGTACAGTTTCTTCATGCAAAAGATGCCTTTGTCCATCTCGCTCAGGGGATTTGCCACGCAGACACCTGCAGGTGAAACACTTCTCCTGCCCTTTGAACAGATTCATCGTGACTCTTTGGGTTATTTGATTCTGAATCAGAATGTTACGCCGTCATGCCATCCACAATGCCGCGTTAACACCGGCTTGCTAGAACTTTCTTCCTGTATCCAAAGGCTGACCCAACGGAAGATTCGCCAACAATTGCAGTCCGGCAATTATCGCATGCGACTGAAGTGCAAGCGAGCCGGCATTACTGAATGGGTCTTTGCGATAGGTCTATTCGTTTGGACGCCATTATTGCTTATGAGTTCCGACGTTCTGTCGAGAGGGCGCGCATACAGCCCATTTGAAACACCAACTCCGATATGGGTCTGGTGCGTTTTAACAGTTCTTGTCATTATGATCTGCGTGCTTCCTTTACTCTTAGTCGTTTTGAAGGCCCGCACACTCTTGACTCGGATGACCGCGGCGTTTTCGCGACGGATTCCAACAGAGATACGGACGATTGCTTCCGGCATTGTCGTTGAATACTCTGATGATACGATCGACCTCTTCCGTCTTTGCGAAATCGAGTCGTTTGTACGGCTGGGTGGCATTCGCCTGAAAAGCAGGCGATCCATCATGTTTGACGTAGTTCAAGACGGCATCAGTTGCTGGAGAACCTTCTACCTCGCCGCAAATCGCGCTATCGGAGCGGCGCATCAAGGATTCTTTGTCAAAGGGTCCATTCCGCGCTCCACGCTTTGTCCCATGCTACTGATCTCAACACTTCTGGTTATCGCCGCCATCTCCGTCAACTTCAAAATGGATGTACAACCTGATCAGAGAAACGTCACAGTTGCACTTGGCATCCTGCATGCCATCATATGTTTGCCTTTTGTGATCAACTGGCGGCGTGTGCGCCACTGGCTCCGACGAAATAATCACACGAAGATTCTCGCGATGTTCGCACCGAGTTGCTCGTTCAAGGCATGAATGGAGATTTCTCGTTTGCATTCCAAAACGGGGTGGCTTTGCAACGGCACGCCTCTTCAGCGACCATGACGACGCCATGCACAACCCGCCCGACAAGCCCCACGCCCCCGTCGCTCGCCCGATCGTCAACGAGTCCCCCGCGCCGCGTGCCGCATTCACCACCCGGCCGGTTGATTATGCCGCCGACCTCGATCAGCCGACCGCGCCGACCGGCTTTCCGCGTTTGACGCTGTCCCGCCGCGCGGCGCTGGCGGACATTTTCGCCGTCGTCGCGCTGGTCGCACTCTACGAAACCGCCACGATCCTTTCAGGCCTGCACGAAACCCTGCACGTCCTCGTCCCGCGAGGCGGGCTGTACGTCGGCATCGTCCTCAACGGGCTCTTCTGCCTCGGCGCGGTTAGCGCCGTGCTCAAACTCCGCGGCCAGTCGCCGGCCGATCTGGGCCTGACACCGATCGCCCCGCGACGGCTGCTCGGGTGGACCGCCGCCGCCGTGCCGGCCTGCTACGCGCTCGGGGCCGCCGCCGTGATCACGACGTTGATCGCCACGGGGCGGAACATCCTCGAGATGGCCGACGAGCGGACGGTGTTTCTGGATCGCATGAGCGACATTAACGTGTCATGGATTGCGCCGGTCGTGCTGTTCGTCGGCGTGTACGAGGAGATTCTTTTTCGCGGGTTTCTGCTACCGCGGCTGCGGACGATCTTCGGCAACGACGCAGGCGCGATCCTCGTCAGCGCGGCGCTCTTCGGCGCGGCCCACTATCCCACCCAGGGTCTGGAGGGCGCGATGCAGACCGGCGCGGTCGGTCTCGTGCTGGCGATTCTTGTGACGCGCTTGCGCAACCTGTGGCCCGCGATTCTCACCCACGCCGCCATCGACGGAATCAGCCTGCTCGCAACGATCGTATTTCTGCCGGCGATGCAGGAGGCGCTGAACACGCTGACGACGCAGCCGACAAGCGGGCCGATCGTACCTTGATTACGCCGGATATTTCGAGGTACTCATGCAGGGCTACGTTTGGAGCGCTTGCTGCAATTGCTGGATGAGCGGGGGCAAGTCCTCTTGAATTGTCAGCCACAGGATCGTGTGATTGATATCGTAATAGGCGTGTACGAGTCGATGTCGCATATCGACGATGGCCTGCCAAGGGATATTCGGAATAAGATCGCGCGTTGGCTTGCCTATCTTTGCCGCTGCTTCGCCGACGATTTCCACAGACTTGACCAAGGCCAGCACGAGCATGGGATCGCTGTCCAGATCGCCACTCGTACGACCCTCGCAGAATTGCACCGCCAGTTCCGCCGCTTCGAGCATGTGTTGCAGGCGAATCCGATCAGTTTTCTGCATACTGAACCTCGGCCTCGGCAATCACGCTATCCCTGAAATGACGGCTCAAATCTTCAGCAGTGCGAAGGTCGACCGATCTGCCTCCAACCAACTCGGAAAGCTCGCGCTGAAGCTGCGCCAGACGAATCAACCCGACAGAATGACCCGGCGAAAACTCGATCAGGACATCCAAGTCGCTCTCCGGGCCGAAGTCATCGCGAAGCGCTGAGCCAAATAGAGACAATTGGCTAATATTGTGCCGTCGGCAGTAATCTGCAATGGCGTCTGATGGCAAAATATTCCGCTTCAACCGCATGCCATAGCCTCCATATCCATATCTAGTATAGCATGATCAGGCTGCTGCAAAAAAAGAGAACAACCGATGGTAGGCTGAAACGATTCCTGATGCTGTCTTGATGGTTATTTCACCCCCGACCCGATTATCCCCAGCGCCTCGTCCACCACCGCCACCATGTACGCCGCATCGGCGCTCGTGATGCACATCGGCGGCTTGATCCGCAGCACGTTGCCATAGAACCCGCCCTTGCCCAGCAACAGGCCGCGCTCGCGGGCCAATTCCAGTAGCTGTGCCGTCTCCTCTTTCGCAGGCTCCTTGCTGACGCGATCCTTTACCAGCTCCACGCCAAGCATCAGCCCCATGCCACGCACCTCGCCGACCAACTTATGCTTGTCCATCAGCGCCGTCAGACCGGCCTTCAACTCGCCGCCGACCTTCAGCGCGTTCGCCTGAATGCCCTCTTCATCAATAATATCCAACGTCGCCATGCCATACGTCGCCTGCACAGGATTGCCGCCGAACGTGTTGAAGTGCAGCTTGCCGGTTAGCGCCTTGGCGATTGCCGGCGTCGTCGTCACCGCACCGAGAGCCGTTCCGTTGCCGATGCCCTTGGCCATGCACACCATGTCGGGCATCACGTCCCAGTTCTGGAATCCCCAGAAGTGCGTGCCAGTGCGGCCGAAGCCGGTCTGCACCTCATCGGCGATGCACAGTCCGCCGGCCTTGCGCACCTCTTCATAGACGATCTTGAAATACTCCGGCGGTGGCGTGACCGCGCCGCCGACGCCCATGATCGGCTCGGCGATGAAGGCGGCGACTTTGCCCGGCGTAGTGAACTTGATCACCTCGCCGATGTCGCGGGCGCACTTCACGTCGCAACTCGGATACGTCAACCCCAGCGGGCAGCGGTAACAGTAGCCGGGCATGCCGTGGTGCACGCCGAACGCGTGCGGCGTGGCGTACTTCCAGGTGCTGTGGGCGGTGAGGGCCATCGTGGATTGCGAGCCGCCGTGATAGGCGTTGCGCAGGCCGATGATGTCGAAGCAGCCGGTGTAAGCGCGGGCGGTGAGAATCGCAAGATCGTTCGTCTCGCTGCCGCTGTTGGTAAAGTAAGTAACTTTCAAATCGCCCGGCATGTGGTCGGCCAGCTTCTTGGCATATTGCCCGACGGTCGGGTGCAAATAGATGGTTGTCGTGTGCTGCAACATGCCGACCTGGTCGCGCACGCGCTCGACCATCTTGGGATGGCAGTGGCCGACGGAGACGGTGACGATGCCGGCGAAGGCGTCGAGGTAGCGCTTGCCGGTCTCGTCCCAGAGGTACTGCATGTGCCCCTCGACGACCATGAGCGGGTCTTTGTAGTAGGTAATCAGCGCGGGCGTGAGGTACTGCTGCCGCAGCGCGAGCGCCTCGGCCCGGCTCGGCCCGGTGTATGGTCGGGGCTTATGGTCGCAGACGGGAAGTGAGATGGATTTGGACATGAGTTTGCCTCGGTACGTCGCTTGAGCGGCCGTGCGTTACAGGTACGGCCTGCCTGGCAAAGCGAAGAGATTTAACTGTGGCACCGGCGTCTCGCCGGTGAATCACAGTCGAATCGCCTGCGGCAATCCGGTAGCCATTGTGGCACTAATACGAGCATTGTCCCGAGTGGCGGGAGGCAAGTCAAAGAACGCGGCGGGCCTCCGAGGTCATCGAGGACAGACATGTAGGGTGCGTCCCAGACGCACCAAGCACTTCCAACCCAATCAAAGCACCAAAGGTGCGATCGAATGTAGCCCCGGGCAAACCTGACGAGCGCAACTACTTTCAGGTCTGGAGCACCAAAGGTGCGACAGAATGTAGCCGCGGGCGTCAGCCCGTGGGTAGTGAACGTTCTCCCAACGTTCGAAGCACCGAAGGTGCGACAGAATGGTTACGCGTACAGCTTCCTACGCAGCCGCTCACCGCGATCCACTTCTGCCGCCCCTTCGGGGCTAGTTGTCTCTCGGCGTACTCGAACCACGGGCTGACGCCCGTGGCTACCGTCGTACGCCCAGTTGGGGCTGTCAAACGATCGCTATGAACTGTGCGATCAAGGTATAATCGCTACTGCAATTGGTAGTGTTCCAATAGGTCGAAATACGAGGTGGCATCACGAATGCGCGACGCATCGGGCAGGAAAAACAAGGAAGACTACGAACGGGATATGGCGCGGGAGTATCTGGAATTCAAGGGGATACATTTCACTAGACTTCAAACACTGGCAGAGTTTCGACCCGCACATGCTTCTGAAGGTATCGATGGGCCTGATATCTTCGTCACGCTGCTACATGATGATACGCACCACATGACGGGCATCGAGTTGACTCGCTACATTTGCCGAAAGAACGATCACGGCTCGGCATCGTTACGGCTTAACGACATTAACGACAAATTGAATACATACGTTCGAACGGTACTAATTCCGAAAGCACGTGACTTGCGCGGCTTCTCCATCAGCATGACGCTCAATTTGGAAAACCTTCCCAGGGGGCAAGAAATCTGTGATATAGCCGACGGCGTCGTAAAATTTATTGACGAACGCAGAATTGAGATGGATGAACTTGTTATTGAGGACTCGTACACTCGGCGCCTGCCGAGCGTGCCTTTCGACGGCTTTCCAGTGCTTGCCCGCTTTCTAAAATCACTGCGTATAATGCGAACTGAACTTAACGATCTTGCGTGGAAAGTGTCTGATGCCACGGCCATCGGACTTGACGACGATATTATCGTCGCCACGATTGTCGAGAAAAGCGAGAAGCTCGCCAAATATCACGTCGATGATTGCGATGAAACATGGCTACTCATTGCGGCCGATGGAAGCGGGAGCGATTGTCGAATTGGTCCTCCAATGGAGCGGGATCGTATCCTTGAGAACGGGAAGATTGTTGGCGCGGCACAGCGCTCTGGATTCGACAAGGTTATCATCTGGGAACGAGTTCGCGAATGGGATGCGGTGATCCGGGGACAAACACAGACCTAACGACTGCCGGGGTAGCTGATGCATAATCTTCGGCTTAACACGCTGAATCCCCCCACAGCCCCGCCGCCAGTTCGACGAACTTCTCGCGCACGTACGGATTCAGCTTCTCCGCGTAGTCGCGCGGGAGCTTCAACACGCGGATCAATTCCTGCACGTCGGCCAGGTCGCGCAGTCGGCCGGAGTTGGTCATGCCCGAGGCGAGCTTGAGTTCCAGCAGCGTCGGCAGATTGACGTAGCGAATACCGTCGATTTCGACCGACGCGTCAGCCGGATCGGGAAAGGCAACCGGCTTGGGCTTGCCGTCGCCGGGGAACTGGCCGGTCACGATGAACTCGATGCGCACGCCGGTCTGCGTGTCGCGCAGTTGCTTGCTGCCGGCGAACGGCGGCACGTAGCCCAATCCCTCCAGCGAATCGTGAATGGTTTTCAAGCCATGCGGCGTGACGAGGATGTCAACGTCCACGGTCGTACGATCGTAGCCGTGGGCCACCAGCGCCATGCCGCCGGCGACGGCGTAATCGACACCGAGGTCGCGCAGGCGCTGGGTGATGCCTTGCAGGGCCCGATGAACCGGATCGGTCTTCATGAAAAAACTCGCCGCGTTGCGGACCGCCGCCGTCCCACCACGAGCCATCGTATCCTCAAACGCGTTCATGTTGAACATTGTAGCAAATGCATGCAACAACGGGCGAGCCGAAACGCGTGGCCGCCAAAAGCCGCGGCCATGCCACCTTTTGCATTGCTCGAATTGTCACGGTGCGTCGAGGACGCACCCTACGCCGCTAAGTTAGGGCAGCATCGGCGAGAAACAACATTCAGGCGTGCAGGCGATCCTAGTAAACGCCCTCTACCACCGTCGTGCCGAATCCCGAGAACGGCCGCACGTTCGCCGTGCCGTCCCACGGGTACAAGTCGCATGGCGGCGTGCGCTTGGCTTCGTCGCGCTCGAGGAAACGCGGCACGAAGAACTCCTTCGTCAGCGTCGTCAGTCGCACGCGGCCCCATTCGCCGTGCGCGACGGGCGTCTTCTCATCGGTAAAGCTCACCACCTCCAGCATCGCGCGCGGCAGCGGCGGATGATAGATGATGTCATAGTTGTCGGCCGGGTCGAACGGTTTGCACGTCGCCAGGCCCATGAGCGTGTTGCCGTAGGTCGGGACGAATTCTACCTTGCCCTCGCACAGCTCCTCGCGGGCGAACTTGTGAAACTGCGGCGTCATGCTCGTGCCGCCGCAGAAGATGCCCGTGATGCCGGCCTTCACCAGCGAGATGCGATCAGCCAGCGCCTCCAGCAGTTTCGGCGTGGCGAACAGGCAGCGGATGTTGTCGTGGGCCTTGAGCAGCGTCAGCGCCTGATCGATGACGTGATTGCGATACTCGTCCATCACGTCCATGCGGCCTTTCTTAATCACCTTCACCACCCAGCGCGGGTCCATGTCGAGCAGGAAGCAGATGCCGCCGCGAAATTGACAAAGGTGTTCCACCGCGAGGCGCAAGCGCCGCGGACCGGTCGGCCCGAGCATGAGCCAGTCGGCCCCTTTGGGGAACGCCTTGTCGTCGAGCGTCGCGCTGAACATTTCGTAATCGGTGCGATAGTCGCTGATGTTGATGCGGCTCTTGGGCACGCCGGTGCTGCCACCCGTCTCAAAGAGCGACACGGGTTGATCAGCCAGGGCGCGCGGCACCCACCGCCGCACCGGTCCGCCGCGCAGCCACTCATCCTGAAACGGCGGGAACTTGTCGAGATCGGCGTAGCAGGTGACTTCCTTGCGCGGGTCCCAGCCGAGCGTCTTCGCGTACTCGATCCAGAACGGACAGCCGCTGGCCGGGTCGAAGTGCCACGCGACAATCTCGCGGGTGTGTTCATCGAGCCGCTTGCGCGCGGCGGCGACTTTGTCGTTGAGTGATTGGCTCATTTCATTGGCCAGGCGTAGGCCCGGCTTGCTCCACTATACTTGTGTGTACCAGACCACCATGGCAATCCGCGACCGGACAAGAAAGCGATTGATCGGGGCCGCTATCCTGTTTGTGTACATTGCCTTTCCCGTCTATTCGATCATCGAGTCGAACTTCATGCCGACCATCATCGGCGGCTTTCTGATCGTCATGGGCATTCCCCTGTTCCTCGTGGGGCTATTCTATTCACTCGAACGCGTCGGCTTCCTGCCGAGGCCTGTGCCGCGAACGCGTTGCCAGCAATGCGAGTACTTGCTGACGGGCAATGCATCCGGCGTCTGCCCCGAATGCGGCGCGTCGATCCCGGTCGAGCAGCAACTAGCAATTCGAATCGATCCAGTTGACGATCCCAATGAACCTCAACTCTGAATGCGGAACGACACTCTGACAGTCGTGACCTTTGCAGCGCCCCCGGACGTTCGCGGCTCGGATTCGTCAAACACCTACGACTATTTCTTCCCCTCAATCGCGAACACTTCCTTGCGATTGGTCACATACAGCACGCCATTGGACGCCACCGGTGTCGTGTAGACCGAGCTGCCCATGTCGTTCGTGGCGATCAGCTTCTTTTCCTTGCCGTGTTCGAACACCAGCACTTCACCGTCTTCCGTGCCGAGCATCACCTTGCCGTCGACCACGTACGGCGAGCCCCAAATCGCCGCCATCGTGTCGTGCACCCAGTAGCGCTTGCCGGTCTTCGCGTCGAGGCAGTTCATGAACCCGCTCAAGTCCGCCGCATACACCAGGCCGTCGGCGATGGCGCACGTCGAAATCGACCGATGAAAATCCTCGTTGCCGATGTGCCAGACCTTGCCGCTCTCGGTGATGTCGCCGGTCTTGGTCGCGTCGATGCAGAAGAAATGGCCGATGCCCTCGCCGTGCTCCGGGTCCTGCCCGACACAGACGTAGACCTTGTCGTCATGGATGACAGGCGTCGCGATGATCTCGTTCGCCGTGCCGCGGCCGCCGAGGATGTACTTCGCGTCCGGCGGGTTGAGGTTGAACTTCCAGATCGGCTTGCCGGTCTTGGGTTCAAACGCGTAGCACCAGCCGTCGCCGCCGCCGAAGATGATCTGGCTCTTGCCCTGCACCATGCCGTAGGTCGGGCTGGACCACTGACCGTGAAACGTGCGCTTGCCGCAGTCGTTCCGCTCCCAGACAAGCTCGCCGGTGTCTTTGTTCACGGCGATGAAGTCGGCCGCTTCGGGGCTGGGCAGATTCAAGTGCCCTTCATCGACGCCGTTGGACGTCAGCGCGAAGACCAGCCCCTCGGCGACGACCGGCGACGCCGTGGCGAGGTTGTGCGGGAAGACGCCCAACTCGTCGATCATGTCATAGACCCAGATGATGTCGGCGTCCTCCTTCTCGGCGTACTTCTCATCCTTGTACGGCCCGTCGTTCTTGCCGTCGAGAAAGCCTTCAACATCGGCGCAGACCACCTCGCACCGATTGCTGACATACCACAGACGATTGCCTTCGACGTACGGGCTGGAACAGATTCCCTGCTCGGGCCAGTCGTTCACGCGGCCCGAAGGCAGCTTGTCGTGCGTCGCCTGCCAGAGCATCTTGCCGGTTTTCTCATCCAGACACATGACGACACCCTTGTCGCCCTTGATCTTTGGGCGGTACTCGCCGGTGTTGTTGGTGCCGATGAAGATCTTGCCCTTGTAAATCACCGGGTTGCCATAGGTCTGCGAACCGAGCGGCGCGACCCATTTGATGTTCGTCTTGTCCTTGATGTTCCACTTCGCGGGAATGTTCTTCTCGCCGGAGACCATGTTGCGATCAGGCGAGCCGCCCCACATCGGCCAGTCGCCGCGCTTGGCCTTCTCCAGCGGCTCGGCATGAGTCGACAGCGCGAGCCCGCAGACACCGATGGCCAGCGCCGCGACGGCGACGGTTCGAGAACGAATCGAATTGAAATGAAAAATCATCTTCGCGACTGCTCCTGTTCGTTTCGATTGCCCGCCGCTGCGGATCTGCGACCAGCGCAATCGGTTCGTTGCGATCTCGATTGCCTGCAATCGGCGTCTCACGGCGGACATGCTCGCCGGGGAAAGCACGACTACTGGTTCACGAGCACCTTGAAGTTGTCGATGTAAACTTCCGCGCCATCACTCTTGTCCGTCGTCCCGTTGGAGTACACAAAAATGCCGGGGCTGCCTTCGGGATTGGGGCATGTGTCTTCAAACTCAATGGTCCAGTCCTTCGGTTCCGCTTCGTCGCGCAGCCAGACCTTGCCGCGCACCAGCGCCTTGGGGCCCGCCAGCTCCACGCGCAATTTGAATCGGTACCAGGCATTTTCCTTCAACTCAAACGGGATTCGCTTGCGCAGCGCGTGGGTCGGTTCGTCGCGCCACCGCGCCAGCTCCAACTCCTTCTGCATGCCAAGCACGATCAATTCGTAGCGCGAATTGATCACGCCCATGTCCGGCCGGAAACGCTTCCGCGCCAGCGTTCCCTGCAAGTCCGCCTCGACGGTGTACCCGCCGGGGATCGGCATCGTCGCGTACGCGCGCATTTTCCAGACCGGCGACGGCTTGCCTTTTTCCGCGAGTTTCTGAAACACCATGCTGCCGTCGTGCTTCGTGATGCGTGTCTTGCCACCGACACCGATCCAACCGCCTGGCGGAACGCCCTCGCGATTGCGCTCGAAGTCCTCGTTGATCGGCAGCCACGGTGATACGCGCACGCGCGCTTCCGTCGACAGGCCGCCGCCGCTCACTGTGAGCAGGCCCGCCGTGAACGGAATCTTGTCCATGGCGCTGAACGTGCCGTCCTGACTGACGATGCCGCGCAGGTTGCTCGTCAGCGACCACTCGAGCGGGCCGGCCGATTCGTTCGTCGGCACACCGCGACTGTTGAACGCGCGGACCTCGAACTTCTGCCGCCCGCCGGGCATCAGCGTCACATCCGCGGGGACGATCTGAATCGTCGCGGGTTTCATGTCGTCGCCGGGCGTTTCCTTCGGCTGCGGCGTCGCGTCGGCCGTCTGAACCTTTGCGCTCTTGTCGGCGAGGCAATACATCCCATAGCGCGTCATGAAATAAACGCGCCCGCCGCACACCGCCGGCGATCCGTACAACTCGTCGATCGCGCCGCCCTCGCGGGGAGCGAACTCCTGCCGGCTAAGTAGCTGGCAATGGGCCCCTGCGTCTTTCAGAATGCAAAAAATGCCGTTCTGCTCGCCGACGTAAATCACGTTGTCGGCCGTCACCACGGGCGAACCTTTGCCCACGCGCCCCAGCTTGTATTTCCAGGCGACCTTGCCGGCCACCGCATCCACCGCGAACAACGTCGCCGAATTGTCCACGGCATAGACGCGGCCGTTGGCGTAGGCCAGTGACGCGTATCCGGCATCCAAGCCGTCGATCCGCCAGACTTCGCCGCTCTGGGTGATGTCCCCGGTTTTTGACGCGTCGATGCAGACCAGCCGGCCCATCACGGTCGAATCGCGATTCTCCTCGCTGTGCGAAATGAAAACGTGCTTGCCGACCCAGACCGGCGAAACATTCAGCCCCAGTTTGCTCAAGGCATACGACCAGACGACCTTGCCGGTGCGCGCTTCCATGCCGTACACGACGCCGTCGCCACATGGCGCCACGAGCAGCCGCCGCCCGTCCACGACCATGACGATCGGCGTGCCGTAAGTCGTGTCCACCGGCGGCCCGCCCGGCTCGGCCCACCAGACCACCGATCCGTCGTGCTTGTTGAACGCGACAAAGCGATGGCCCGGCTTGGCATGGTTGCCCCAGTTGGTGTTCAGAAAGCTGACGATGACGCGGTCTTCATCCACGATCGGCGTCATCAGTCGGCCGCCGTACCCGCTGACGCGGTTGTACTCCTCGGTGAGCGAATGCTGCCAGATCAGCTTCCCATCCTTAGACAGACAGATAAACTGTCCGCCCGTTCCGTGGGCATAGAGGTTGCCCGTCTCGGGGTCGGCGGCCAGCGCCGTCCAGCCGACGCGCTGCGCGACGATGTCGGAGAAGAAGACGTTGAAGCGATAGTCCCAGACGGTCTTGCCCGTGTCCGCATCAAGACAGATGACGCGCTCCTGCAGGCACGCGCCGTCGCCGGCCGGCGCGATGTAGTACACGCGCCCGCCCATCACCAGCGGCGTCGAGCGCCCGCCCTCGGGCGATTTCCAGAGCAGGTTCTCGCCGTCGAGCGACCACTTCTTCACCGTGCCGTATTCGTGGGAGAAGCCGTTCTGATCCGCCCCGCGCCAGTGCGACCAGTCCGACGCATCGACTGGCGACGGCACCGCGATTCCCAGCGCGATTGCTGTCAGGACCATCGCTCGAATCGCCGTAGGCCTCGGCGAATGGAATATGAAGGATTGAGTATCAAGGAATCGAGCGGCGACCGCACGCCCCCCGGGCACGGCACAACTCGTTTGACCAGGGGATTGCATTCTGCCTTCTGCATTCTTCATTCGACATTCTCCACGTTTCCGCTCGTTCGGATCCACCGCTTCGCCTTCATCTCGAACCGAGGCAGGCTTCCCGGCGCGACCAATCGCACGGTCGGCCGAAAGTTCAACCGATCTTTCACCGCTCGCGCGACCGCCTCCGGCAATTCGGATACGTCCATGCCCGGCGACGGCTCCAGATCAATGCGAAGCTCGGCCAGCGCGCCATCGGTCAGCGCCTGCAATTGAAACTCCACGATGCCGGGATGTTCACGGAGTATAGCCTCAATCGCACCGGGGAACACATTGTTCCCCCGAATCGTCACCATGTCGTCAATGCGCCCCAGGATGCCGCCCACCAGCCGCGCGAACGACCGTCCGCACGCGCAGCGGCCGCGCACCAGCTGCACCAGGTCCCCCGTGCGATAACGGATCAGCGGGCACCCAAGCCGCCCGAGGTTCGTCAGCACGAGTTCACCGGGATGCCCGGCCGCCACCGGCTTAAGCGAATGCGGATCGATCACTTCCGCGATGAATTCGCTCTCGGTGACGTGCATGCCGCCCGGCGCTTCGATGCATTCGAACGCGTACGGGCCGACTTCGGTCATGCCGGCATGATCCAGCACGCGCGCCCCCCACTCCGATTCAATGCGCTCGCGTGTCGCCGGAATGCTCCCCCCCGGCTCACCGGCGACGATCAGCGCGCGCACGCGCGACGCCGCGAGATCGATCCCCGCTTCGCGCGCCACCTCCGCCATCCGCAGCGCGTACGTCGGCGTGCAGCAGACAAATGTCGCCTCATTCGCCAGGAGGTAGTCCAGTCGCGCGCGGGTCGTCATGCCGCCCGCCGGCAGACAGAGATTTCCCATCGCCGCCGCCGCTTCGAACGCGGCCCAGAATCCGACGAACGGTCCGAATGAAAACGGAAACACGCACCGGTCCTCGGGCGTCAGCCCGCCCGCCCGATAGACAATGCTCCAGCAGTGCTTCCACCAGGCCCAGTCCTCGGGCCGGTCGATGAAACGCAGCGTCACCCCCATGCTGCCGGACGTCTGATGCAGACGTGTGTATTGATTTACCGGTTGCGTCAGAATCGTGCCGAACGGCGGCGCGGCAAGCTGATCCTGCTGAAGCTCCGACCGTGTCGTCAGCGGCAGCAGGCCCAGCGCGGCCTCCGCCGTCGCCGCGCGGCCGATCGCTTCCAGGTCAAGGCCGTCCCATTTTATTTGGTAGAAGCGGCTGCCCCGGGCGGCCTCGTCGAGCACCCGCGCGAGCTTCGCGCGCTGAAGTTTCGCCAGCCCCTCGGGCGACAATGTCTCATCCTGCCGGACGTGAAAACTCATCGGTGCTCGTCACACGGGGATTCCGCCAACCGCACTTCCACATCGATTCTAACGGACCGGACCGCCCGGCGTCACACGGCGCGAAATGATTGAAGCGGGCGCGGAAGACGGTGCAACCAACCAAACAAGGTCATGGCTGCCCACGAAGCACCAGAATCGCGTCCATGATCCTTGCAGAAGCCTCGGCGTAGGCGTCACGATCCTTTTCTCTCCCCGCGAAAGCCGACAGATCCACCGGCGGGCCGAATCGAACCGTTGCGTGATGGCGCTGAAAGAACGGCAGAATCATGCTCAAGACGTCCAGAAGGTTGGCCCAGCGCGAGCGCTGTGCCGCCGTGCCGCTGGTCCAATCGTACGCCGGACGGAGGCCGTCGATGTACGCGGGAATCACCGTCGCTCCGCTACGAAGGGCCAACATGCCGACGCCCTCGCGCGGCTCCTGCGGACCCAGGCGCGGGACGATCCGCCCCGTAGGAAAAATCCCCAGCACCTTCCCATTGCTCAAATGGCGCAGCGCCGCCTTGATCGAGGCCGTGTCGTTCCCGCTGCGCGAAACAGGCACCGCTTCAATCGCGCGGCACATGCCCCGCACCAGCGGCAGCGCCGCGTACTCCTTCGCGATCATGTAACCGATCGACCGAATCGACGAGCCGGCGGTGAGAACAAACGGATCGAGCACGGAGTTGTGGTTCGCGGCGACAATCACCGGCCCCTCGACCGGAATGGTGCAACGGCCGATGCGCCGGAGGCGCGGCATCCACGCACAATAAAACCCGTTCAGATTCCGCCAGAACGTGAGCCATGTCCCGTGCCGCCCGCGGCGCAGCCGAACGCGCGTGGTCCAGACTCCCGTGCCGATGAGCGCGACCGAAACGATCGCCGTGATCCATGAGATGTGTTTGTCGATTTCCGGCCAGTCGGGAATGCCCAGCGCGCCGGTTGCGCCAAGCAGTCCGGCGATGCTGAACATGTCGTTCACGCCAAAGACGCGCCCGCGATGGCTGTCGGGCACGATCCGCTGGAGCAGGGCGTTCACGCTGACGCCGATGCCTGAACCGAAAAACCCGACCATGAAAATCGCCGCCGCTCCCGCCACCCGGCCCCACGCCAGCAGGACAACCGCGGTAAGAAACAAACCCGCGAGGCCGGTAAGCTTCAAACACCAGGAAATCGCCAGCTCGCTGCGCAGGGCCGACCCCAGCAGCGTCAGCACGACGGAACCCACCAGAAGACCGACGCCGAGCAGCCCCTGAAACAAGCCGATCTGCTCGTACGTGCCGCCGAAGACATCCTTTACCAGCGCGGGAATGATGCTTCGCACAACCGATGCCCCGGCCCAGAAGACGGTCGAAACAAGAATCACCTCGAACACCCGGCGATGCGTGCGGACGTATCGAAACGACTCGGTGACGGCGCGCAGGCCGTGCTCACCGGGCGCGCGATGCACGGCGGCCGGCGGTCGAACCGCGAAGACCAGCGCGGCGCTGACAAGAAACGTCGCGGCATCGAGGACGAAGTTCGCTCGCACGCTGTATCGCTCGACAAGCATTGCGCCGACGAGAAAAGACGCGATGCTGGCAATCATGCCGAGGCCCGCGGTGCAGGCGTTGGCGCGAATGAGCTGATCGGTGCGTACGAGCGTGGGCAGCAGCGACAGCCGCGCGGGCGAGAACATCGCGGCGAAGACGCCGAGCAGGGCAAGGGGCAGAATCGCTACGCCGACGGTCAACGGCGCACCGGGCGCGTGCCCCAGCCGCTCGTGGATGCCGGTAAGGATCGCGAACATCTCGAGGATGACCACCGCGCGAATCAAGTCGGCGGCGACCATGATCGCGCGGCGCGGCAGGCGGTCTGCCAGCCAGCCGAAGATCGGACCGAAACAGAAGAACGGCGCCATGAATGCGAACAGCATGATGGCATTGCGACGCGTCACGTCGGTGACGGACGGATCGAGCGCGTCCTGCATCTTGAGCAGGGCCATTTCCGAGACGTGATCACCGAAGGCGCTGACGCCGTAGGCCAGCCACAACAGGACAAAGTTGCGGTTGCGATAGAGCGGCACGTCGGCGACCGCGCCGAGGGACGCCGCGGCGTAACCGGCTTCGGAGCGTGGCGAGGTCGCGTCAGACATTCTCGATGAACAACGTGCCCTTGGTGCGGACAGCCCGGACGGTGCGGCGGATGTTCTCGGCGACCTCGGCGGGCACGTCGATGGATTCGAGAACAACGTTTTCATCGGTGCGGTCGCTGCCGATCACTTCGACGTTGCCCGTATTCAGGATGCGATCCACGAGGCCCTGTTTGAGGCGAACGTCTTCCACGCGCACCAGCTCGGTCTGGTCGGTTGTGCGGCTCAAGATGCCCCGATGGATGAACAGCCGCTGCGTCGTCAGCCGATACTGCCTGCTGAACACCACCATCGCGTGCCGGACAACGATCACCACGGCGGCCGCAGCGATCACTCCCCAGGCAAAATCTCGCAGGCGACTGCCCTGATCGACATACTTGTATACCAGCACAGTCAGCGCAATCGCGCCGGCAAGCCACAGCGCCCAGATGCTCGCCGAGGCCTTCCATGCCGGTCGACCGCGCCAGACTTCCTTCTCGTGCGCCGGGTCGCGATAGGTCTCCGAACCGGGTGGCGCGTGCGGCGCCAGCGATTCAGGGGCAGCCGCCGAAGCGGAGGCCGGCGCCGGGGACGATGCCGCGGGAGCCGTTGCCGGACCCGTGCCGGGCCGCGGCGCAGAGGTGGACCATACGCCATCCTGCGGCGAAGCCGTCTTCGCGCCCGGGCCGACGCGCGTGCCGCAATGACGGCAGAACACGCTGTCGGCTTCGATGGTCACCTTGCACTTGGGACAAGTCATGGCGTTCTTACTTCATCGCGGCGGCGTAGCGGGCCTCGACGTCCTTCCAGTTTACGACGCTCCACCAG
The DNA here is from genome assembly GCA_007753915.1 of Phycisphaerae bacterium RAS2. Classification (NCBI taxonomy): domain Bacteria; kingdom Pseudomonadati; phylum Planctomycetota; class Phycisphaerae; species Phycisphaerae bacterium RAS2. Next base: position 198,627 of record CP036352.1, on the reverse strand, counting down.
GCCTTCACGTAGTCCGGCCGGCGATTCTGATACTTGAGATAGTATGCGTGCTCCCACACGTCGCACATCAGCAGCGGCGTCGTGCCGACGGGCGTGCCCATCTGCTGATTCAGCATCGTGAAGACCACCAGCCGCCGCAGCGCCGCATGGTAGGCCAGCACGCCCCAGCCGTTGCCCTCGACCGTCGTCGTCGCGGCCGTGAAATGTGCCGTGAACTTGTCATAACCGCCGAAGTCCCGCTGGATCGCATCCGCCAGCTTGCCTGACGGCTGCCCGCCGCCGCCCTTGCTGCTGGGCGCCATGTTGTTCCAGAAGACGACGTGATTGAAGAACCCGCCCGCGTGGAAAGCGAGCTGCCGGGTCAGTGCCGGCACGCCCGCGAGGTCTCCGCTCGCCCTTGCCTCAGCCAGCTTCTTCAGCGCGCCGTTCAATCCGTCCACGTAGCCCTTGTGATGCTTGCCGTGGTGAATCCGCATCGTCTCTTCGTCGATGTGCGGCTCCAGGTCCTTGTAGTCATACGGCAGCGGCGGCAATGCGTACTCCGCCGGCGGGCCGCCGCCGTCCTCTTCCACCATCGACATCGCGGACGCCGCACCCGCGCAGCCGGGCAACAAGGCCAGTCCGCCAAAGGCTGACAATCCGCTGATGAACTCGCGCCGCGTGGACATGGGTAAATCCTCCTGTGATCGGGTCGCCCGCCGCCATATCTTGACCGCGCGCCCGCAGACTTCAAGCAAGCGCGATCAGGTCCTTCTATTCACACGGCGGGTCGTGGACGCACTCTATTTGTCTGCCAGCCAGTCTTTCACGTGCCGGGCCAGGAGCGCCGGATCGCGCGATTCGAGAATATGCTTCGCCAGCGGCTCCTTGACCTTCAGGTTCTTCATCGCCAGCTCAACGCGCTGCCAGAGGCGATCGCGCTTCTTCTCGCCATCGGCGAGAAATAACTCTCCCGCCAGCTCCGACAGTTTCGCGAGCATGATGTCATCGCGGTGTTCGTAATAGCGATCAACGATCTTCTTCTGATGTCGTGACAGATCAGCCATGGTTCATACTTATTAAACGAAGTCTTCGTGATGACGCAGCGACAGACGACGCTGCATGCTCCGGCCAGCGAGAACATCGGCCGCTACGAGAAGCGAGAGTTGTAGCAAGAACGAGCGAATGGGCAGTGCCCACCCTACGCCTTTGCTCTTTCCCTCCCGGCCTCCATGCCTCTGCGCCTTCCTATTTCTGTTTCGACGTTTGGGCGTTTCCTATATCGTCCCGCTGTTGCCGCTCGTGCGTCGTCGCGCGTCATGCGTTGGCGGGCCGCCCGGCGCACCTTCCAATCGGCCGAAGATCATCCGCCCCGCCGACGTTTGCAACACGCTCGTCACCGTCACCGGCACCATCTCGCCCAGCCGATTGCGGCCCTGCTCGACCACGACCATCGTCCCATCATCGAGATAGCCGACGCCCTGCCCCGATTCCTCTCCCGGCTTGATGAGTTTCACCTGCATCGCCTCACCCGGCAGAAGGACCGGCTTCATCGCGTTCGCCAGGTCGTTGATGTTCACCACCTTCACGCCGCGCAGCTTCGCCACCTTGTTCAAGTTGTAGTCATTTGTCGCCACTTGCCCATTCAGGTGCTGCGCCAGCGTCAGCAGCTTCAGATCGACCGGTTCGTTCGGATCAGCCCCCGGCGGCATCGCATCGTGAATCTGCACGTCGATGTGCGGACTGCCCTGCATGCGGTTCAAAACATCCAGGCCCCGGCGGCCGCGATTGCGCTTCAGCTTGTCCGTCGAATCGGCCACCGCCTGCAACTCCGAAAGAACAAAGCGCGGCACGATGAGCCTTTGATCGATAATGCCCGTGTCGCAAATGTCGGCGATACGACCGTCGATGATGACCGACGTATCGAGAATGATCGGCCGCTGACCTTTGACTTGCTTCGCGAATTCAACATAGGGAACCACGAAGCGGACCTCGTCCTTGGTCTGGAGAATGAAACTCACGCAGAAATAACAGGCGATGATACCGATCAGCACCTTGGTGATGTCGATGGCGGGGCGTGAGTCACCCGTGGTGATGGAAGGCGGAAGAAACGCCGAGGCAAGCGCATCGACGACAAAGGTCAGACCGTAGGCGATCAAGAGGCCGACCGTCAATCCGAAGAACAATCCCGCCAGCGCCTGAAGGCTCTTGCGCGGGATGGACGCGTCCACCGCGATCACCGCCGCGGCCAGCGCCAGCGAGCCGAGGATCAGCCAGACGCTGTACTCGGGAAGCAAGCTGCCCTTTTCGACATAGCTCATGCCGACGGCGAGCAGCGCCAACGTCAGAAAGACACGAAGCGCGATCGACAACACAGGAAGTCCTCCGAACGGATGAAGGGATAATTCGGAACTGCGAACCGATGCGGCGGATGAACTGCGCGCGGCGGGCGACCGCGCCAAGAAAACGATTGAACCAATGAACGCCCGATGCCGGACACCAGACCGCCATGATGGAGGGGAGTATAGGCGGATTTCAAGGAGCCGTCGCGGAGAAGGCAGGACTGGTGGGATTGAGGAAGCGCGAAGAGCTAAAGGCGAATGGCTAACTGCGAAGGAACCACGGCCTACGGCGGAAGGAAGGCGTAATCGATCCGGAATCCTCCGGGCGAAGCCGGGTCTTCCTCGAATGTAAAGGTCAGCAGGCCCGCACCCGTCGTTTCGAAAATGTCCTTTCGGACGCATGAGAAATCGACGCCGTTGAGCAGGTTGATCGCCTGCGCAGTGCCTTCGGTGGGTTCCGCCTCAAGCGGATCACCCAGCGGTGCGGACGAGAAGAAGACGCCTTCGACCAGGGCGCGCTCATCGTTGATGACAATCTGTGGATTGTTGCGATTCTGATCGATCAGCCGAATCAGTTCCTCGCCGCCGATCGAAAACGTCTTGCGGCACGGCGCGGCAACCACAGCCGTCGCCGTGTTCCCTTCAATGCGCCGTTGACCGAAGTTCGTCGGCAACCCCTCCTGATCGAGCGGGTTGTAGCTACCGAACGTGAAGATCGCGCGGAACGGCGTGTTGTTAACAAAACCGACCTGCACCGCGCGCGTCGCAACCTGACCAATCGGCCCGACGAAGTCACTCTGCGCAGCGGGCAGATTGACGACGGCTGTCGTCGTACACGAGCCACACGCCCACAACCCGGCGCCAAACAACAACAGCGAGCTTATCGGACGACCAGTTGCCATAGGCTGCTTACTCTTCTCGCGAGGATGCAGCCGGCGCGCATCGGCGCGGCCGGCGCGAATTCCATCGGTCAGCCAGCGCTGGGGCCATCAGTCAAAGGCGAGGAGAAAGTTGGACCGAGACCCCGCCGGGATTCACGAGGGCTGATTCGCGCAGAATCAGCGCACCATCGCGCAGGGCTTGCCACCGTAGCCAGTCGACCCACGGCGAGGGAAACTACCCGCCCATTTCCTGATCCACCGCCGCACCGAGCTGCGCAGCAGTCTGGAATCCGGCGATGCGTCGTGAATTGACAAAGAAAGTCGGCGTTGAAGACACCCCAAGTGCCGCGCCGGAATTGACATCCTGCTGGACACGACCGGCCTTGGCGTTGCCGTCAAAGCAGGTATCAAATGTCGCGCCGCTGGCGCCGAGGCCGACCGCGTAATCCCGAAGCGATTCATCCGAGAGCGTGCTCGTGTCGCTTGAGTTTGAAAAGACTTCTTCGATGTAGGCGTAGAAGTCAACCTGATCCCCGGCGCACTCGCTCGCTTCGGCGGCAGGTTGCGCCCGCGGATGGATGTTGGTCAGCGGGAAATGTCGATACACGAAGCGCACCTTCCCCGTGTCGATGTAATTCGCCTTGAACGTGGGGAATTCCTGCCTTGCAAATCGGCCGCAGAACGGGCATTCGAGATCGCTGTATTCCACGACCGTAACCGGCGCGCTGGCGTTGCCTAGGACGTGATCGGATGAAGTGATCTGCGGACCGCCGGTGTTACCGGTTCCATTGCCATTGCCGTTTGAGTTGCCGGGAGGCTGCGGAACATTGCAGGTCCCACCTGACATACCGCCTGCCGCCATGAACATCGCCGCTGCAGCCGTCGCAAGCAAATAGACCGACGCCGGCCTTCGACGAGCGAGACCTCTACCAACTTTGGAACGCGCGCTACCCATTTGAAACTCCACGAATTGATGCTGGGCGAGGGTGATGGCACGCCCTGGCCGATAGGCGGGAACGCCAACTTCTGCATGAGAGTATACGGGGCCGCTCAAGCGACGGTCAATGAAATCCTCACCGCAAACCAAGCCGGCAACCCCATTCACCGTGGCGTGCTTGCTTGATTATCGGTCGGCCGCCTCCACCGTCGCATTCACGGGCTTGCCGGCCGGTTTGCGCTAATCCGAAGCGGACCGGCGGGCGAAAGAATATAGGAAGAACCTTCATGGAATCAGTGGAAATGGACACCTTCAGCTTGCAAGAATGCTTTGGGCAACCGTGCTTCGGACGGGCCCATCCTCGCCAATTCGTAGAGGGGTGCTACGCGTGACTCCGACTCACAAACCGGCCGCGCTGTTTCCGCGCCGAATCGTTTCAAGGTCGTTTCTGTTGATACTGGGGCTGTCCGGCCTTGGCTGCACCGGGCTGAACTGGTTCTTTGGGCCCGAGTTGTTCCCCCAGGAGAAGCTCACGGAGCTGGACCTCGGGATCTCCGTCGTCAACCCGGCGACGCCAACGCAAACAACCGTCGGCGTCCAGACCATCGTGCAGTGGGCCGACATCGCGACCATTCCCGGCACCGTCGTGCGTGTCTCCGCGCAACGAGAGAACAATTTGGCCGAGCCGGTCGGCGATCCGATCCAGCTCGTCGGCAACGGGACCCCCGGCAGCGGGCGCGATGCCATCGGCGATGGCGAAAATGACAAGTTCGTATGGGACATCGTCGGTGTACGCGTGGGGGACTATGTCATCACCGCGACGATCGAAGCACCCGATGGAACCACCAAGACCGCCTTGTCGCGCGATCCGGAACGCGGAACGACCGGCATCTTCACGATCACCACGGCGCTGCCCGTGCCGACGTTCGCCTTCACCGCCCTGGCCGCAGACACGACCGTCACGACCGGCAACACGACGAACATCACCTGGAACGACAACGGCAACGCCAACGCCGACGCCCTGCTGACACTCGGGCTGGACCCCGACGATGACCGCGACAACGGCAACGAGATCATTCTCGTGCGCGAACAGCTGCTTAGCGAAGGCGGCAACACTGGCCTCTTCACATTCGCGTTTCTCGATGAGAATGGCAACGGCGTCCCTGATGGAACTTACGACGTCTTTGCGATTGTTGATGACAACGCGAACGACATTGTGAATGCGACCGCGGCGGGCCAGTTGCTGCTGAATCCGTAACCGCGCGTCACCCGCCGTTGACCGTGTGGCACTCGAAGCACACGTTGGGATTGGTCTTGTACTTCTGGGGATGGGTCGGCGGCAACGGATAAACCGTGTCGTCGCCGATGTGGCACTTGCCGCAGGCTTCGACCGGCTGGTTGTGCGAGTCGCCGCGGGTGGCGTCGAAGCGCGATTGCATCTCGCCGACGGGCTGATAGACGCCAGTCGTTAAACCTTCGAGCTGGTTCAGCGCGGCCGACATCGCCTCGCCGCTCTCTTCGTCCTCGCCATACACTGTCACCATCTTGTCGGTCGTGTAGCTGCCGTCGGTGAAGAACTGCACCGGGAAAGACGATCGCGCCAACCCGTTGGACGGCTCGATCAGCACGCGCCAGTCGCCGCAGCCGCACGACGCGAGCATGAAGTCGCCGATCGGGGTGCCGGTGGTGGTGCGCAGCTTGCCAAAATAGGGATTTGTGTTCGCCGGTCCGCCGGGCACGATGTTCAAGCCCGCCGGCGGTAGAATCGGCGTCGGAAACAGATTGCATCCGACGAGGATGACAAGAACGCCCAGGTAAATGACGCGGTGAGTTGTGCGCATGATGCCCCTCGCAAAGCCGGCCGATCTGCGCGAGGGATCGGCTGACTTTCCACTCCGATTGCGTCATTCTATGCTTCCCCGCGTTGAAAGACCATACTCGCTCTGATTGCGGGTCGTTATAGGACCGCGCAACCGGCAAGGAAGGACCCTCTATGGCTCAAGCCCAATCCGATGCACACCCTCCTGAATCACGCCCACCCTCCCCATCGCCTCGACGGCGAGGGCGGCGATTGATGTTCGCCGGGGTCGCCGGCGGGTTGGCGCTGTGCGCCGCCATCGGAGTGGTAGAACTGGCGCTGTGGATTTTTGCGCCGTTGAGCTACCACGAATGGCTGGAAATGGTCCCCGATGGAAACATCGCCTATCGAATGGCTCCGTTCCAGGTGGTTGACAACGCACGAGGCAATCAGGTTCGCATCAACAAGTACGGTTTCCGCGGTCCGGACTACGCCTATGAGAAATCACCCGGCACGCTTCGGATCGAGGTGTTCGGCGGGTCCAGCGCGTTTGAGTATTTCTCCAGCAGCGACGAGAAGACCTGGCCCGGCGCCGTGGAAAAGAAACTCCGCGAACGGCTGAACATGCCCGTGGAGGTCATCAACCTCGCGCTGCCCGGCCAGGACAACTTCCTTGGAAAAATCAACTATCTTTGTAATGGCCGCGCCTTCAAGCCGGATGTCATAATCCAGTACGAAGCCTTTAACGACATGGGGCAACGCCGCTTCCGATCTTTGGAGACGCTGCCGTTCATCCCCATGGGAACGAGCGGAGATCGGCCGCTGTGGATGCAACTGGCGCGCAAGACGCAGATCGGCCGTCGCGGGCGCGTAATCTACTTCACGATGACGAAGCGCTCGATGGAAGGCGCGTACGTCCTGACGGATGAGCAGAAGGAACCGGGAATTGCCAAGCCCGTGCATCCCAACGCCTTCGCGTGGTACCGGCGGAATCTGGAAGACTACGCGACACTGTCCGCCGGCGACGGCGTGCTTTGCGTGTTGTGTTCGCAGTCGTACCTCGGCACGAAGGAGAACATCACGCGCCCGGAGATCCGCGAGGCCCTGGCCTACACACCGGACCGCTGCGGCATGACGCTGGAGCTGGTCGTCGATGCATACGAAAGGATGAGCGCGATCGGGGCGGAGGTGGCCGACAAATACAATTGCATCTTCTTTGACGGCAACCGCGCCGTGCCGCACGACCTGGAGCACATCCGCGACAACGTGCACTTTTTCGACAAGGGGTCCGAGGCGCTGGCCGAGGCGATGGTCCAGCGGCTGCTGGGCGACGCGCGATTCATCAAGGTGGTCGAGCGCGTAAAGAGTGAGAAAGCAGGCGGGGCGCGAATGTAGAGCGCATCCGCGACGCACCGAATCGACGCGATCGCATCCCGACTGACGCAACTGGTTTTGCAAAGGTCTGCACATGCCGCACACGACGACGCCATCGACCGACGAACCATCGCACGATCTCGAGCGCCCGCGAGCGCCCCGGAAGCTGGTCCCCGTTGCCTTCGGGGTCGTGGTCGCGGCGGTGGTACTTGGTTTTCTCGGCTGGGACTTCTACACCGCCAGCGTCCTGAATCGCGTCGTCGGAGATATCCGCGCGAAGAATGAACCGACGACGGCGGAAGACATGGCGCAGCGCGTCGTGCGTGTGCCGGATGAGCAGAATTTCTGCGTACCGCTCTTCGAGATTGCGGACCGGTTTGCCGGCCTCAACACCCCTTCATCGGAAAGCGAAAACCTGCCGCTGTTCGGCGCGCGGGCACTGTACCCTCGCCTCGGCGAGGCCCATCCGCCCGAACAACTGGCGGCGCTGAAAGCATTCCTCTCCCAGCATCAAACCGACTACGACGCGATGAAGCAGGCCTTTGACCGACCGAGCGGACAGTTCACATTCGACTGGGAGACCACCCTCACAGAAGCCGACTTCACCGATCTGAACCTCGCGCGCACCGCCGCCAAACTGCTGCTGCTCGCCGCGATGGATGCGACCCTTCGCGGCGATGAAGCGGAAGCAATTGCATGGTTCGAGCGGTGCTCGCGACTGTGCGATGCGTTTGACCGGAACCTGCCGCTCTTGAGCTGGATGACCAGCAACGCCCTTCGCGCTCTTTGGTTTGAATCGGTGCATCGAGCGATCAACACGTGGGAATGGTCGCCGCAGTCGCTCGCAATGCTCCACAAGTCCGGTGTCGCCCTGGCCGCACGCTTCACGCTGCATGACGCCCTCATCGCCGAGCGCGTCATGGCGCGCATGGAACACCAGAATCGCTACATCCGTCGAGCGCCGGCGCCGCCCCCCGGCGCCGCGGCGCCCGTCGATCCGCTCGCCGGGCAGAACCCCGATTTGTTCGAGGCGAAGGTCATCAGCATCTACACGGAGATGGTCGACGCGGCCGCCAAGGCCCCGGGCCGGGCTTCCATCGAGGCCGCACGAGAAGTCGTCTATCGACTGGGCAGCGAGCCGCTGTTCTTTTCTTCCACCGCCCAGGCGCTGGCGCATACCTTTGAAATGGCTGCCAACGATGAAGCCCGCCGCCAGATGCTCATCGCCGCGATTGCTTGCGAAGCGTTTCGCGTCCGCCGCGGTCAATGGCCCGCGCGACTGGAAGAATTGACACCGGAGTTTCTCGAGCGCACGCCGGTCGATCCGTTTGACGGCCGGCCGATCCGGCTCGAGTCGATCCCGGACGGCATCAAGCTGTGGACAGTGGGAAGCGATTTCATCGACGACGGCGGCAGGATTCATCGCCAGCCCGGCTCGAAGACCTTCAAGACCGCCGACCTGGGCATCGAACTGTTTGACCCCGGCCAGCGCAACCGCCCGATGCCGCCGGAGTCGAAGAAGCCATGAGCGAATTCACACCGAACGATTCCGGCGCGGCAACAGAGATTGATACGATCCGGGAGCCCGGCGCGCGGTCACGCGGCGGGGTGGTCGGCTGGATGTCGCGGCATCCGGTAATTCTGGCTGTTCTGGGGTTGTTGGTCGTGCTGGCGTTGGGCGTGTTCGCGTTCAGCCGCAACGCGGAAAATCGCTATCAGAAGATGATCCGCGAGATTCGCGCGCGGGGCGAGCCGACGACGGTAGAAGAACTTATCGCCGCCACGCCGGGCTTGCCGGATGAGGAGAACGCGCTGCTTCGCGTGCTCGATGCATGGCGGGAAATCGAAGCCGTCAAGCTGACAGATGTGCAGAATGGCATCCTTCCGGTGATAGGCGTCGGTAAACACAGCCGCACCGGCACGAAACTTACAAACGATCAATTGGCCGCAATAAGTAGCTACCTTGCGAGCATCCAAGAACCGCTAGCGAGATTAGAGACGTCTCTAGCCAGCGGACGAGGAGATTACCGACCTATGCTCGCGACGCCAATGCATAAGACGTCGCTGCCGGAGTTGGGGCAAATTCGTGGTGCCTCCAAAGTATTAGCAGTAGGAGCGATAGATGCTGCAGCCAAAGGTCATCGCGACCGTGCGGCTGAACTTCTGCATCGAATGGTTCAGCTGTGTCAAATGCTGGACGGCAAACGAACACAGATTTCGGCAATGGTAAAACTTAGTGTCGTGACCCTAACTCATGACCAAATCGAACGCGCCATCAATTCTAGCACATTCAGCGATGAGTCGCTTCGCCGAATCATGCATTCGGTCGAATCGATTAACTTGAACGAACTACTTCGAGATACTTTCATCGCGGAACGCGTAGGGTACATTGATACCATTGCGTGGCTAGAAACTGCACCGGGAGGTGTGGCTGGTGTTTATCTGCCGACAGGAGTAACGCGCCATCTGCCGGGACTGGCTGCTCTTAGCAGCGCAGACGGTATGAGCGCCTATGGAGAACTAATCGATGCGGCAGTCGCTCCAACCGGGGAGGCATTGCGCAAGATCGATGCAATTGTGATTCGCTCGCAGCAACTGCCGTGGTATAGCTTCGTGGCGAAGGTCATCATGCCAAGTCAAAGAAGTGCGGCAGTATCATGGGTGCGCGTCGTCGGTCAACAACGCGCTCTCGTCACCGCCATCGCCTGCGAGCGTTACCGCCTGAAACACGGCAAATGGCCGGAAAAACTGGACGCACTCGTGCCGGATTACTTCGACGCCGTGCCGCTCGATCCGTTTGACGAAAAGCCCATCCGATTCGCGCGCATCCCGGAAGGCTTCAAGGTCTGGTCCATCGGCGAGGACTTCGTCGACAACGGCGGCGACGTGCGCCGGCTGGACCCCGACCCCAAGAAGCGGCCGACCGACTGGGGCTGGGTCATCCTCGACCCGCCGCTGCGCAACCGCTCCGCGGATGCGACGGCAACGACGAGGCCGGCGGGGCCGTAGCCAACCACACTCAATTACCGCAGCACGATCTCAAACGGCTGGCGGAACTCCTGCGCCGGGCCGTCGCCGCGGATCACCGAATACGTCGCCGCGCCCTTGAGCGTCATCCCTTTGGCACGCTTGCCGGCGGGCAGCGTAAGCTGGAATCGCACCAGCCGCGGGCGCGCGGCCGGCGATTCGTCATAGACGTTGGAATCCGACAAGCGCTCGCCGGGGTTCCGAGCGCTCGCGTCCGCGCCATTCTCCTCCGCACTGTCACGCGCACCGTCACGCGAGCGGCCTTCCTGCGCATCGGCTTCGGCAACTTCTTCGGCTGCGTTTGATTCGTCACCCGGCGTCGCCGACTCGCCCGTGGCACGCCATGCCGCGTATTTGACAGTCGCCGCCTGCTCGATGCTGTTCAACTCGCCGGCGACCGGCTTCTCCAGCCGCACGGTCGGCCCCTGCTCCGTCGCCCAGCCGAAGCCGTCCGCCGCATCGGGAATGAACGCCACGATCACCGTCACATGATCGGCCTTGCTCACGCGCCGCGTGTGCTGCGCCGTCTCGATGCGAACAGCCGTGCGATCTTCCGGCGCGGCCCCTTCGGCATCGGGCGCGGCGTCGCCCTTTGCCGCGACCTTGTCACCCGTTTCGATCGGCAACGGCTCGATTTCCAGCCGCGTGCTGTCGTCCGTCGCGACGGCCTTGCCGAGCCATTCGTAGGGCGCGGGGCCTTTGCCCGTCGACAGAACGGGCGCGAGTCGCAGCCGCAGCGCATCGCACTCCTTGTCGCGCTTGGCCGCGGCGGCCCATGCATCCATCGCTGCGGCGAGATCGCCGGGCTGACGCTGCGGGCGGTCGAAGCGAATGCGATAGGCGACGCCCAGCCGTTGAAGCGCGACGGCGCTGACCGGCTGCTGGGCCGCGACCTGGCGATAGAACTCAATGGCTTCGTCGATCTGCGGCGGCTTGCCGGCGAGAACGAGGGCGTCGGCATGGGCCAGAAGCTGCTCGCGGCTGGGCGCATCGCGCGCGGCCCGCCGCGTCACGCGCGTTTCGGGGAGCTGTTCGCGGTCTTCCTCGGCGATGGGCGCGGGCTCGACCGATTTGGCCCGGCCCAGCATATTAATCAGTTTGTCAACATCTTCGTCGCCGTTCAATTCGCGCGGCGCGCCCTTGCGAGGGACGTACACCAAGCGCGGCAGGCGGCCGGACTCGGTAAGGTTCAGCAGGTCGTGCGCGATCGGCTCGTTGATCCGATGGACGGCGGCGAAGGCGCGCACCCGGTCGGCGTAGTGATCGTGTGCCACGGGCAGCAGCCAGAGTTTGTGGGCTTTCACCAGCGCGGCGGCGTTCTCTTGCAAATCCAGCAGCGCCTCGCGCGAGGCGGCGTGGCCCGCGGCGAAGTGAACCACCAGCACCGGCCGCCCGCGAAAGTCCGACAGGGCGATGCGATCCATGCCGTCGAGGGTCGGCAGGACGAAGCGGGAGTAAACGCCGGAGCCCTGACGTTCGGCGACAGCGTGAGCCGGCGGCGCGGGTTGGCCCGCGTCGAGCACTGCCGCCCCGGTCAGCAACGCGCCCAGCGCCAGCGCGCGAAGCCGCGCGCAAGGCAGCGCCCCGCGGATAACAGGATGTCGCGAGAAAGTTCTCATTGGCTCGAGCGCCCCAGAGAAAGCACATTATACATTAAACAGGTGGATGCGTGTCGCGAGGAAGGAGTCGGACCAGCGCAGCGACCCCGCCTGTTGGTGCCCTCGTGTGGCTCGGCTATACTCCGTTCGGCAGGGTCGTCGGCATGGGAATGCCGGTGAAACGGAGCGCCGAAGGACTTGAACGGCGCGATCGAGGGACAGGCATGGCGACGGTGCGGCAGTACTTCCGGAACATCTTCGACACGGTTCGGACCATCGCCATCGGCATGCGCATCACCCTGAAGTACAACTTCGCGCGGACCATCACGCTGCAATACCCCGACATGGCCCCGGCCCTGCAACCGCGCTACCGCGGCTTCCACTGGTTCGAGGCGGAAAAGTGCATCGCCTGCGACCAGTGCGCCAAGGCCTGCCCGGTGGACTGCATCTACATTGAGAAGAGCGGGCCGCGCAAGATCGACAAGGCGACGGGCGTGGCGATCGGCGGGGCGCTGGAGCGCTATGCCATCGATTACAGCAAGTGCATGTTCTGCGCGCTATGCTGCGACCCGTGCCCCACTGATTGCATCCACATGGGCGACAACCACGATTTGAGCGCTTACACGCGCGAGGACATGTGCGTCGAGTTCACCGAACTGGCCAAGACCGGCAAGCAAACGCCCGAACCGTACTGGATGCAGAAGGACAACATGCCCGAGTGGGCGGCGGCCAAGAAAGCGCGATGGGAAGAGCGGGCGAGGCCCGTACGCGAGGAGATGCTCAAAGCGTTGCAGCCGTCCAGCGCGAAGAAGGAATGACCAACGGAGCCGGCTCGTAACGAGCCGGTATTTCCAAACGACTCGCAAGATTGCGATGGAAGCGACGCGTTGCTCACGATCACCGGGGCGACACGCCCCGGCTCTGATGGAAGGTTGAACGAAACCGACCGTAACCGATCGCCCGCCACGGCGGATCTGTGACTTGTGCGATCGGCTCTTTGAGGAGTTCGGTATACATGGCGGATGGAATTGACGTTGTCATCGGCCTGCTGTTGTTCGTGGTGGGCGGGCTGGCGATCTCGCTCGGCGGCCTGACGATCGGTCGGCTGGTGCGTACGAGTCTGCCGCACCCGGAGAAGGGTGCGCCGTACGAATGCGGCGAGCCAGCCATCGGCAGCAGTTGGGTGCAATTCGACCTGCGATTTTATGTCGTCGCGTTGGTGTTCCTGATTTTCGACATTGAGATCGCTTTGTTTTATCCGTGGGCCGTGGTCTACAAGGAAGCGGGCATCGCGGCCTTGTGGGACATGCTCTTCTTCTTCGGCGTCATTGTCGTGGGCTTCCTGTACCTGTGGCGATTCGGCTACCTCGACTGGGTGCGGGCGACGGGAATGAAGGAGCGGCCGCAAACCGCACCGCGTGACGAGCTGTACCGTGCGGCGCGGCAGTGGAGTTAGACAGGTGAATTCATGAGCTGGATCGAAAACAGATTCGAAGAGGGCATGATCGTCACGTCGCTGGATTGGGCGATCAACTGGGGCCGCAGCAGCAGCGTGTGGCCGATGACGTTCGGCCTGGCGTGCTGCGCGATCGAGATGATGGCGGTCGGCGCGAGCCGGTTCGACATCGACCGCTTCGGGGCCGGCGCGTTTCGCGCGACGCCGCGGCAGGCCGACCTGATGATCGTGGCCGGCACGGTGACGTTCAAGATGGCCAGCCGTGTTCGACGTTTGTATAACCAGATGCCCGAGCCGAAGTATGTGATTGCGATGGGCGCATGCACGATCGGCGGCGGCCCGTACTTCAAGCACGGCTACCACGTGGTGAAGGGCGTGGACCTCGTCGTGCCGGTGGATGTGTATGTGCCGGGCTGCCCGCCGCGGCCCGAAGCGCTGCTGGAAGGCCTGATGCGCCTGCAGGACAAGATTCGCAACACATCGATCGCCAAGGACCCGTGGCTGAAGGCGAAGGACAGGTCGAGCCGTTTGGTCGAAGCATCGTGAAGCAGAATATCAAAGCCGGCTCATTTCGAGTCGGAGATTTCGATGCGACGCCAGGGCATGATGCGTTGCTCACGAGCACCGGGGCGATACGCCCCGGCTCTGACAGGTCAATCGGAACTGATCGGATTCGATCGCACGCGCGATCGGCTCTTTGAATGGGAAGATACCAATGACCCCCGAAGAGATCGGAGCCGTTCTCAAGGAGCGTTTCGGCGAGAAGATTCGCGGGGCGAACTTCGCCGGCGCGCTGCCGCATGTCGAAGTGGACGCCGCCGCGTGGCATGACATCGCCCGTTTTCTGCGCGATGACCCGCGCATGGGCTTCAACATGCTGCGATGCATCACCAGCCAGGATTACCTTGAGGACGAACAGCTCGCCGCGACGTATGACCTCGACGCCCTCGCAGGCCAGACCCACGGGCGCGAACCGTGGAAGCGACCGCACGCATTCACCGTGAAAGTGAAAGTGCCGCGAGCCAATCCGCACATTCCCAGCGTGGCAGACATCTGGCCCGCGGCCGACTGGCACGAGCGCGAGGCGTATGACCTGATGGGCATCGTGTTTGACAATCATCCTGACAGCGTGGAAGGCCGCGACGGCCCGCACCCGCGGCGCATTCTCTGCCCCGACGATTGGGAGGGCTTCCCGCTGCGCAAGGATTACAACTTCCCGATGGAGTATCACGGCATCCCGGCGGTTACAGAGTATGGCCAGACCCGGCCGGTGCATTAGGAATTGAAGAGCCGATTGCGCAAGCAATCGGTTGAATCAACGAGCCGCGGGCTTCAGCCCGCGCGGCTCATTGAGCAAGTGAGATTGCAATGGCGGACATGATTCTCGAAGCACGGCCGGACATCAACGTCGATCTGACGGGCGATCAGATCGTGTCGAATGATTTTCAGACCGAGGAAATGCTGGTCAACATGGGCCCGCAGCATCCGGCGACGCACGGCGTCTTGCGCGTCGTGCTTCGCACCGACGGCGAGATGGTGCTGGAGGCCGTGCCGCACATTGGATACCTCCATCGCTGCGCCGAGAAGATCGGCGAGAATGTCGCGCCGTATCAGTACATCCCGTACACCGATCGCATGGACTATCTCGCGGGCATGAACGACAACCTCGCGTTTGCCCTCGCGGTGGAAAAGCTGGCCGGCATGGAGATCAGCAAGCGGGCGCAGATCATCCGCGTCATCTTCGCCGAGTTGAACCGCATCGCGTCGCACCTGGTGTCGATGGGCACCTATGGGCTGGACATCGGCGCGTTCACGCCGTTTCTGTACGCCTTCCGCGAACGCGAAATGATCCTCGACCTGTTCGAGTCGGCCTGCGGTGCGCGGCTCACCTACAGCTACATCACCATCGGCGGCGTCACGCAGGACCTGCCCGACCGGTTCATCGACATCACCGAGGAGTTCCTCGATTACTTCGAGCCGAAGATCGACGAATACAATAATCTGCTTAGCTACAACCACATTTTCGTCAAGCGCACGGCGAATGTCGGTGTCATCAGCGCGGCCGATGCACTGGCTTTCGGGCTGACGGGGCCGCCGCTGCGTGCCAGCGGCGTGCGATGGGATCTTCGCAAGGTTCAGAAGGACCTCGGCTACGACGAGTACGAATTCGACGTGCCGATCGGCGAGGGGGCCAAGGGCCAGATCGGCGACTGCTGGGACCGTTACTTCGTACGCATCCTTGAGATGAAGCAATCGGTGCGCATCCTGCGGCAGGCGTTTGAGAAGCTGCGCGGCACCGAGGGCGACGTGCTGGACAAGAAGGGCAAGACGGTCAAACTGCCGGCGGATGAAATCTATTACGAACTTGAGAACCCGCGCGGGCAACTGGGCTTCTTCGTGCAGGGCAACGGCAGCGCCATCCCCGCACGGGTGAAGGCCCGCGGCCCGAGCTTCTGCAATCTCTCAATCACCAGCCAGGCCTGCACGAACTGCCTGCTCGCCGACGTCGCGGCCATCATCGGCAGCATCGACGTGGTCATGGGCGAGGTGGATCGGTAGGGGCAACGGGCAATTGTCAACGTCGCTGAAGGAGTCGATTGCGCGAGCAATCTGGCGATGAAGTCGGCAGTCCCTTCCCGGCTTGCAACCGCTCTTTTTCCTGCTATAAACCTTGTTCTTGGCGCGATTGGGGCCGCACGCGGGCGGCCGTCGGCAGTGGGAGAGCCGGGTTTGAGCACCTACACGATACCGTGGGCGGAAAAAAGCCCTGCAACCCTTTCCGGCTATCGCCGCAAGGCCATCGGTCTGCTTGGCGCTGCGGGCATCGCGTCTCTGGTGATCGGCGTGGGATCGTACGCCGGCTTCGGTCTTGGCCAGCCGAACCAGATCACCGACTGGAAGATACTCCCCGCATTGCTGCTGGCCATCGGGCCGATTGTCGGGTTCTTTGCCCTGTGCGGCGGATCGCTGGCCATCGCGTCGTACCGCATCATCGGGCGAATTCTCAAGGGGCCGTACGTCGCCTTCACCATCTTCTGCGGTGGCGTGGTCGGGGCCTGCCTTGTCGTCTGGCTGCATTCGATTGTGTTCGATCTCATCAAAGGAATGCTGGCCGGGGCCGCGGGGAGCAACGAGTTCACCACGCCGCTTTGGATCACAACCGCGCAGCTCACGGTGCGCGAGATTTACGATGCACTGTCGGCAACGATTCCGCAGTTTCCGGTCATCCTCGCATACGCCCTGTGGCCGTTGCAGTTTGACCTCGTGCGCGACGTAATCGCCTTGAGCGCGATCATCGGCTTCATCAACATCGTGCCGGTTTTCGGCATCTGGTGGGAGCGGAAGATCGCCGGCCGCATTCAAAGCCGACTCGGCCCGATGCGTGTCGGCGGCTGGCACGGCTGGGCGCAATCCCCCGCAGACGGCATCAAGCTGCTGTTCAAGGAAGACACAATCCCGCCCGAGGGCGACACGCTGTTGTTCCGCATGGCGGTGCACCTCGCGTTCGTGCCGGCGGTTTGCGCGTTCGTGGCGCTGCCTTTCGCCGGGTCGTGGGTGTTTCGCGATCTGGACGTGGCGCTGCTGTTCATCCTCGCGATGCTGGGGATCGAAGTCGTCGGCGTGATCCTCGCTGGCTGGGCCAGCAACAACAAATGGAGCGTGTACGGCGCGATGCGCGAGGCCTGTCAGATGGTCTCGTACGAAATCCCGATGGGCATGAGCCTGCTGATTCCCGTTATGCTCGCCGGCACGCTGCAACTGACAGCCATCGCCGATCAACAAGCGGGCGGCTTCTGGACTTGGTTCATCTTCGCCAATCCGTTCGCGTTCGTTGCCTTCTTCACCTACTACATCGGCTCGCTGGCAAGCTGCAAGCGGGCGCCGTTCGACCTGCCCGAGAGCGAGTCGGAACTGGTGGCGGGTTTCCACACCGAGTATTCGGGCTTCCGCTGGTCGTTGTTCTTCTTCGGTGAATACGCGGCGATGTTTGTCGTGTCGGGCCTCGCGGTGATCCTGTTCCTCGGCGGGTGGAAGTCGCCGTTTCCCGCGAGCTGGGCGCTGCCGACCGGCGGCGAGTGGTATCTGGACATTCCCGCGCGGGTGATCAACGGCATGTTCCTGAAGGAGGGGCCGATCCTGTTCATCCTCAAGTCGGCGTTCCTGTACTACGTGCAGTTGTGGATTCGGTGGACGCTGCCGCGCATTCGAATTGACCAGGTGTTGTACGCCTGTGTGCAGGTGCTGTTGCCGCTGACAATGATCGTGCTGCTGGGCAACACGCTTTGGATCCTCGGCGTGCATCACCTCAAGGCGCCGTGGATGCTGGCGGTGGACAAGGCGTCGCATTGGACGCTCGTGGCAATTGGCGTTGCCGTCATGCTGTCGATGCTGTGCATCGCGTGGTACGGCTGGGTGAATCGCAAGCGACTGCCGGGCAGCCTGGTGATCGACCACCTGCCGGGGTCATAGCCGCTGATCGCGCGGGCGATCGAAACAACGAATGGAAACACTGGCCTTCTACTTGTTCGCAGGCGTCTCACTCGGCAGCGCCGTCGGCGCGGCCTTGTCGAAGAACATCGTGCGCACGGCCGTGTGCCTGCTGGGCACACTGGGCGGCGTGGCGGGTTTGTATTTCCTGTTGAATGCGAATCTGCTGGCGGCGATTCAGTTGATTGTGTACGCCGGCGGCACGCTGATTCTGATCGTGTTCGGGGTCATGCTGACCAGCAAGAGCCCGTACGCGAAACTCACGCCGACGCGCGGGCAGGTGGTCGGGTCGGTCTTCGTCGCGGCGCTGCTGGCAACGGGCTTGATCACGCTGATGAACCGAGCCGACTGGTCGAAGCCGAGCGGCGAGTTGACCGCGTCGCCGCACGTGGCCGACGTGGGCCGCATGTTGCTGACGGATTACCTCGTGCCATTTGAGGCGGCGAGCGTGCTGCTGCTGGTGGTGATGATCGGCGCGGCGTACATGGCGAGGCCGGAGAAGTAAATGCTGGCGATCGGACTGAATCACTATCTCGTCCTCTCGGCGTTGATCTTCTCGCTGGGCGTGCTGTGCATGACCACGAAGCGCAACGCCATCGGGATTCTCATCGGTGTGGAGCTGGTGCTCAACGCGGCGAACATCAACTTCGTTGCGTTTTCGAAATATCAGACCGGCGCGGGCGACGGGCACATCTTCGCTGTGTTTGTCATCCTGCTGGCGGCGGCGGAGGCGGCGATCGGCATCGCCATCTTCATGAACTTCTACAACCGCCTGGCCACGATCGACGTCGATCGCGGCGACGAGCTGAAGCATTGAAAAGTGGTGCGTCGAGGACGCACCCTACGAACTACGAACGACGTACTGACCACTGGCAACTAACCACTGGTCACTGAACATTGACCACTGTTAACTGACAACCGTACATGCAATATCAGACAGCACTGGCTCTGGGCGTCGTCATCCCGCTGATCAGCTTCGGCATCCTCGCGTTCTGGGGGCCGCGGCTGGGCAAGCCGAAAGCGTCGTGGGTGGCGCTCGCCGCCATCGGCTTCTCGGCCGGCATGGGCATCTACGTCCTCGCCGGCTGGCTCGGCGTCGACGCTGCCACACGCGCGACCCTCGCCGAAAGCGCCTACCGCTACGACTGGGGCCGCATCGGCGACATCCCTATCACCGTCGGCGTCAAGCTCGACAGCCTCACCGTGATCATGTACTTCATGGTCACCTTCATCGCCTTCTGGATTCATTTTTTCAGCATCGGCTACATGGCCGGCCACAGCGACGAGGTCGACGGCGTCAGCAAGTATCACCGCTTCTTCGCGTACCTTTCGCTCTTCTGCTTCTCGATGCTCGGTCTGGTCATCAGCAGCAGCCTGCTGTTCCTGTTCATCTTCTGGGAACTCGTCGGCCTCTGCTCGTATCTGCTCATCGGCTTCTACTTCGAGCGGAAGTACGCCTCAAACGCCGCCATGAAGGCGTTCATTACCAACCGCGTCGGCGACTTCGGCTTCATCCTCGGCCTCGCGCTGGTGGTCATCTACACCGGCACGTTCGACATTGACGCGGCCGCTGCCTCCATCGCCCAGCAGTTTCACGCAAAGTCCGGCATCTTTGCCGAGTCATTCAACCTGTGGGGCTTGAGCCTCGCCACGATCATGGGCATCGGCCTCTTCTGCGGCGCGATGGGCAAGAGCGCCCAGTTCCCGCTGCATGTGTGGCTGCCCGATGCCATGGCCGGCCCGACGCCGGTGAGCGCGCTGATCCACGCTGCGACCATGGTCGCGGCCGGTGTGTATCTTGTCGCCCGCGTGTTCCGATTGCTCACGCCCGAGGCGCAGATGTTCATCGCCGTGATCGGCTGCATCACGCTGACCATCACCGCGCTGATCGCCATCGTGCAGACGGACATCAAGAAGGTGCTGGCGTACTCCACGCTTAGCCAGCTGGGCTACATGATCTTCGGCCTGGGCGTCGGTGCATGGGTGGCGGCGCTGTTTCATCTGATGACGCATGCCTTCTTCAAGGCCATGCTCTTCCTCGGAAGCGGTCAGGTCATCGAAGGCTGTCACCACGAGCAGGACATCACCAAGATGGGCGGCCTGCGGAAGAAGATGCCCGTCACCTGCTGGACGTTCTTCATCGGCGTGCTGGCGATTGCCGGTTTCGGATTGCCTGGCGTCGCCTTCGGGCCGGATCACTTCAAGCTCGGCCTCGGCGGCTACTTCAGCAAGGACGAGATTCTCGCCGTTGCGTACGAACGGGCGTTTAATTTCCCGGCATGGGGCAAGACCGACGCGGCGGCGGATGACGCAGGGGAACATGCAGCGGCGTCGCCGAATGAAGAATTAAGAATAGCGAATGGCGAAGTAGCTGCCGCTTATTCTCGCGCGCACTCCGTTGGACCGGCTTCCAGTCCCCTTTCTCAAGCCGCAAGCCTCACGTCTCAAGCCTTGCCGCTTACCGACGAAACCGGCCAGCATGGTGCGCAATCTGCCGGCCACACGGAGACCGGCCACGGTGCCGACGCTCACGGCGATCACGCCACCGGCACGCCGGCGAAGCTCGCCATTGCCCAGCGTCTGCCCAATCTGCCGACGTGGATGTTCTGGCTGCCGATCATCATCGCCTACATTACGCCGTTCTACATGATGCGTGTCTGGTGGCTGACGTTCTGCGGCAAGCCGCGCGATCATCATGTGTACGATCACGCGCACGAGTCGCCGATGATGTGGATTCCGCTGGCCGTGCTGGCCGTCGGGACAGTCTTCTGCAGCTACAACATGCTCGGCACCTTCCGCCCGATGCTGGCCGAGGCGGCCGCCATCGCGACCGACAGCTCGATGATCGTCGCGGTCGACGGCGAGGCGCATCACGCGGGCGGCTCGATGCTGACGCTGACCCACATGCCGGGGCGCGATCCGCATGCGGCCCTGGCAAAGATTGTCGGCTGGTCGTGGCTGATCGGCATGGGTCTGGCGGCGTTTCTGTACCTGCGCGGGCTGGAGATCGCCGCCGGATTGAAGCGCATCTGGCCATTGAGCGCGATTCACAAGGCACTGGATAACAAACTTTACTTCGATCATGTGTACGACGCCGTGCTGGTCGGCGGCACGGTGGTCTTCGGACAGGTCTGCAGCGCGATCGACAAGTACATCGTCGACGGGCTGGTGAATCTCTCCGCCGGCGTGACGCGCCTGCTCGGCGTGTTCATGGGTCGACAGCTCGACATGCCCGTGAAGAAGACCGACTGGGGCCTGCTCGATCGCATCGCCAACGAATTGGCCGAGGCGATGCTGGACATCGGCATGCACATTCGCCGGCCGCAGTCGGGCCGGATTCGTTCGTACGTGGTGCTGGCGGCGGGGACGGCGGCCGTCGCGCTGCTGGTGGTGTTGTATTACGAGCCGTTGTCGTCTGGGTGTCAGTGGTTCCTGCGCAAGACGCTTTCGCTGGCGTCGGCGCAGTAGATTCGATTTGCAGGGAGCCGGAACGTGACGAGTCATCTGTTGACGTGGCTGATCTTTCTTCCGTTGATCGGCGCCGGGCTGGTGCTGATCGCCCCGGCGCGGCAGGCGCGCGTGGTCGCGTGGGTCGTCACCTTCGCGGTGTTCCTGCTGTCGTGCAGCCTGTTCGGGCCGTTTCTTTCGGGCGATGCCTTCAACGGCGCGTATGGCGCGCTGCAATTCGAGCACCAAGTCGAATGGATCAAGGTCGGCGGATTTGAGATCAACTGGCACGTCGGCCTCGACGGCCTCTCCTTCCCGCTGGTCATCCTCACGACGCTCATCACCTGGCTGGCCTGCTGGGCCGGTTGGAACTTCGACCACTGGCACAACAATCGCAGCCCCAAGGGCTATTTCGCACTGTTCTTGTTGCTTGAAACGGGCGTGTTGGGAACGTTCGGCGCGATTGACTTCTTCCTGTTCTACATCTTCTGGGAAGTCATGCTGCTGCCCATGTACTTCCTGATCGGTGTCTGGGGCGGGCCGCGGAAGGAATACGCCGCGATCAAGTTCTTCCTGTACACGCTGGCCGGCTCGGTGCTGATGCTCGTCGCGTTGCTGGCGATGTACTTCATGAGCGCCGACGCCAACGGCGGCGCAGGCACCTTCAACCTCATTGAGTACGCCACCAAGCCCGCCATTCACGAACTCTTCAACGGCGAGAACACGACCTTCCTCGGCTGGAACTTCGGCCAGGCGATGTTCGTCATGCTGTTCATCGGGTTCATGATCAAGGTGCCGCTGTTCCCCTTCCATACGTGGCTGCCCGATGCCCACGTCGAAGCGCCGACGCCGATCTCGATGATCTTGGCCGGCATTCTGCTGAAGCTCGGCTCGTACGGTTTCCTCCGCGTGTGCTACCCGATCTTCCCCGAGGCGGGCAAGGAACTGGCGTGGTACGTCGCCTCATTGGGTTTGATCAACATTCTGTACGGCGCGTTCTGCTGCCTCGCACAGACCGACTTCAAGCGGCTCGTCGCTTACAGCTCGATCAGCCACATGGGCTACGTCGTGCTGGGCTGCGCCATCATGACGAACACGGGTTTCCAGGGCGCGATGTTCCAGATGCTGGCCCACGGCATCAGCAGCCCGATGTGCTTCTTCCTCGTCGGAATCATTTATGACCGGGCGCACCACCGCGACCTCAACCGCTTCGGCGGCTTGTGGCTGGCCATGCCGCGCTACGGTTCGCTGGCGACGCTGGGCTTCTTTGCATCGCTGGGGCTGCCGTCGTTGTGCGGCTTCATCGGTGAAATCTGGGTTCTGCTCGGCACTTACAGCGCGCCGTTCACCTGGGCCAAGCCCATGGCGTTCGCCGCGGCCTTCGGCGTCGTGCTGACCGCCGGCTACATCCTCTGGATGATTCAGCGCGTCTATCTCGGCAAGAAGCGCGAGGAGTACGCGTCGTTCCCCGATGCCGACGCGCGGGAGACGGCGATTCTCTTCCCGATGGCCGTGCTGGCGATTTTCCTCGGCGTGCTGCCGAAGTACACCTTTGACCTCATGAACGGCACGATCGACAAGGTCGTCGGCCTGTTTAACTAGGAGCGGTTCCGCGTGCAGATTCTTGCGGCAACACCATTCTGGCTGCCCGATGCGGAGCAGCTTAAGGCGCTGGCTCCGCTGTGGAGCCTCGCCGGGGCCATAGTCGCCGTGCTGCTGGCGGCGCTGGTCTTCGGACGGAACGGGCGCGTCAGCGCGATCACCGCGGCCATCGGAGCGGGCGTGACGGCGTACCTCTGTCTCGGCGGGTTCACGTCCAGCGGCAGCTTCGCAGGCATGTCACCCGACGCGGCGCGGCCGATGCTCGTCGTCGATCAGTTCAGCTACTTCTTCATCTTCCTGTCCAGCGCGTTTCTGCTGCTCATCATCGGCATGTGGTGGATCGGACAGTGGTCGGCCCAGCCCGGCACGATGTCCTCCGCCGACGACGCACCGGAATACTTCACCTTGCTGCTGGGCAGCGCCTTCGGCATGGCGCTCATGGTCTGCACGACGAACCTGCTGATGATCGTGCTGGCCGTCGAATCGGCTTCACTGCCGTCGTACGGGCTGGCCGGCTTCCGAAAGAAAAACCGCCTCTCGGCCGAAGCATCGATGAAATACGTTCTCTTCGGCGCGGTGACCAGCGCCATGATGATCTACGGCGCGTCGCTGCTGTACGGCCACTACCACACGCTGGACCTCGCACAGATCGGCGCGGAGATATCGACCGGCGGCGCGAGCGTGCTGATGGGCACGGCGATCATCGCGTTCCTCGCCGGCGTCGCCTTCAAGGTCTCGGCCGTGCCGTTTCACTTCTGGTGCCCGGACGTATTCGAAGGCGCGTCGATCGAGATCACCACGTGGTTGAGCGTCGCAAGCAAGGCCGCGGGGCTGGGCCTGATGCTCCGCATCATCTCGGTGTTGACGTCGTCCACGGCGTCGCCCGCGGTGCTCGTGACCGTCTCGCAGGCCGTTGCGATCATGGCCGCCGTCACCTGCACGGTCGGCAACTTCTCGGCCTTCTGGCAGACCAATCTCAAGCGGCTGCTCGCGTTCAGTTCCATCGCGCACGCGGGCTACATGCTGATGGCGGTGGCGATCTTGTGGCGACCGACGCTGAATGAAGTGGGCGCGGTGCATCCGGCGTTCAGCGCGATCGTCGCGTACACGCTGGTGTACGTGCTGATGAACATCGGCGCGTTCGGCATTGTCGCGATGGTCGGCTGGGCCACGGGCAAGGAGACGCTCGACGGATTCGCCGGGCTGGGTTGGCGCAATCCGCTGCTGGGCGCGGTGATGACGATCTGCCTGTTCAGCCTCGTGGGCCTGCCGCCGTTCGGTGGGTTCGTCGCCAAGTATTACCTGCTCGTGGCGCTGTTCGAAGCGAAGCTGTACTGGCTGATCTTCGTTGCCGTGTTCAACACGCTGATCAGTCTCTACTACTACGCTCGTGTCGCGTACGCGATGTATTTCGTGTCGAGCGATGAGCCGCCGATTCGCACGCCGGCGCTGGGCCGGCTCGCCGTGGTGGCGTGTGCGCTGGGCATTGTGCTGACCGGCACGCTGTACGCCGGCGGGTTGATCGGTTTCGCCGAGAATCGCTCGCGCGACTTGTATCGCGTCGTGCAGCCGACCGCGACCGCGGCGATCTTTCCATCGCCCGACACCGCGCGGGCTGAAGCCCGCGGCTCGCTCGGCGAATGATTCCATTGGGCCGGCGAGCTTGTTCGCCGTGGTCACGATGCAACGCTTGTGTGGAATTCATGGATCACCAATCTGACATCGACACGCTGAACGCCCTGCTGGCCGCCGAGTACGGCAGTCTCGTGCATCGGCTGGCCGAGGCCGGAGCGCACGTGACGTGGCCGGCCGCCGGTGATCACCAGATCGTCCAGCAGATGCTCCGCGAAACGCAGGCGCATCAGGCGGCGCTCGCCGAGTCGATCCTGCGGCTGCGCGGCTCCCCGCGGCCGCCGACCTACCCCACCAGCGTCGGTGGCGTGCATTACCTCAAGTTGTCGTTTCTCATGCCGCAGGTCATCGCCAACGTGCGAAACCTTGTGCGGCTGTATGAGGCGGCCCGGATAATCGACAAGGCTGCAGCCCTGATCGTCCGCCGCCACCTCGACGAACACCGCCGTCATCTCGGCGAACTCGAGCGCATTCACGCGAATCTTCCGCGGCAGGCGTCGTAAGCGGGCCTTTTCCGTGAATCGAGCCGCCCGGCCCCGCAACCGATACGTCGCGGCCGAGTATCATTCCTTCGCATGGCATCCACCCCGCCCACGTCGCCGACCGATGTCGTTCCGCTCCTGCTCGCCATGGAAGCCATGGAGGCGTCGGATCTGCACCTCGTCGCCGGGCACGCCCCGATGTATCGCGTCCACGGAACGCTCGTGCCGACCGGCGCGACGCCGATCGCCGCTGATGCCGTCCGCGCGATGCTGGCGGCGGTCGCTCCGGCCGGGGCACTGGCGCGGCTGGACAATGCTACCGATGTCGATTTCGCACTGTCGCTTCCGGCGGCGAGCGGCCAGGCCTCCGCGCCGCGCTTCCGTGCCAACGTCTTCACCGCGCGCGGGCAGATCGGCGCGTGCTTTCGCGCCATCCCAACGCGACTGCCGAGCTTTGACGAGCTGGGTTTTCCGCGCGATCTGGCCGAACGCATCGCCGCCCTGAACAGCGGGCTGGTGCTCGTGACCGGCGTCACCGGCAGCGGCAAGACGACGACGCTCGCCGCCCTGATCGCGCTGCTCAATCAGCGTGGCGGTCATCGCATCCTCACCATTGAAGAACCCATTGAATACGTCCACCCGCCCGCGCCGGGGTCGATCGTGACCCAGCGCGAAATCGGCGACGACGTCGCGTCATTTTTCGACGGTCTGCGTTTCGGCCTGCGCCAGGACCCGGACGTGATCCTCGTCGGCGAGATTCGCGATCGCGACACGGCGCAGCTCGCCATCTCCGCCGCCGAGACGGGGCATCTGATCTTCTCCACGCTGCACACGGCCGACGCGAAGGGCGCGATTTCGCGGCTGGTCGATCTCTTCCCGCCGGAGCAGCATGACGATATCCGCACGCAATTGTCGTTGAGCCTTCAGGCGGTGATCGCGCAGCACTTGTTGCCCGGCGCGCAGGCGGGCCGCCGTGTGCTGGCGATGGAGGTCATGCTCGGCAGCTTCGCCGTGCGCAGCGCGATCCGCGCCGGGAAGACCGAGCAACTCGACACGGCGATTCAAAGCGGGCGAAAGGACGGCATGTTCACGCTGGATGCGCACCTGCGCCGCCTGCTGGACGAGCATCGCATCGCGCTCGAGACTGCCCGCGCGCACGCGAAGGACACGGCGGAATTCGGCGCGTAACAAACCTGTCTTATCGCTGACAAGCCCCCGTCTGTTATGAACGCCGGTCGCTTTTATAGTGGCCGAGCGGCCCGCAGCGACGTTACACTTCCTGTGACGCGGTCGATCCGCGCCCATCGCATCAGGCGGAGGGCCCGGCTTCGCGCGAACAGGTGCTCCATGTGCCCGGCCTGCAAAAAACCGATGCTGATCCTCGAACTCGACGGCGTCGAGGTCGATCACTGTCCGGCCTGCCTCGGGGCCTGGTTCGACGCGGGCGAACTCGAGGCGCTGCTCTCGTCCGACGAAAACGGCGCGATCGCCTCGCTTACGTCGGCGATGCAGACGGCCGAGCGCCTGGGCAAGTCGCGCGATCGGCAATGCCCGCGCTGCCGCCGCAAGCTGGAGGCGCGGCGCGTGCGCGATGCCGACGTGACGCTCGACACCTGTCCGCGCGGCGACGGCCTGTGGCTGGATCATGGTGAACTGGCGGCGCTGGTGCGCGCGTTTGCTTCGACCAGCGGCGCCGCGACGGGGTTTCTCGGTACGCTTTTTGAGCGCGAGTTGCGGGATCGCGCGGAAGGAGACAATTCGTAATGGCCATCTGGATCGCAATCGGCGCAGCGGTGGTGTTCGTAGGCTGGTTCGTGCTGACGTACAACTCGCTCGTGGCGCTTCGTAACCGCGTGAAGAACGCCTGGTCGCAGATCGACGTGCAACTCAAGCGGCGTCACGACCTGATCCCCAACCTCGTGGAGACGGTCAAGGGCTACGCCGGGCATGAGAAGTCGGCGCTGGAGGGCGTGACCCAGGCGCGGGCGGCCGCCACCAACGCGAACGGCATCGCTGCGTCGGCGCGGGCCGAAGGCGAGTTAAGCAACGCCCTGTCGCGACTCTTGATGGTCGCCGAGCAGTATCCTGACCTCAAGGCCAACACGAATTTTCTCTCGCTTCAGGAGGAACTGGCCTCGACGGAGAATCGAATCGGCTTCTCGCGCCAGCACTTCAATGACAGCGTGATGGGTTACAACAACAAGGTGCAGTCCTTCCCGGCGAACATCGTCGCGGGGATGTTCAACTTCGAGCAGGAGGAGTTCTTCGAACTGGACAACGCCGCCGCACGCGAAGCGCCGAAGGTGAGCTTCTCCTGATATCGTCGCGGCGGGCAAGCCCGCCGGCTAAATGAGGGCCGCCAACGCGCCGCAGCAAACGGTGAGCCGGCGCGAGAACTCCATGTGGGACGCGATTGAACAGAACAAGCGCCGATCGTGGATGCTGATCGGCGTCATGGCCCTGCTTCTCGCCGCCATCGGGTACGCGATCGGCGGCGCAGTGTACCTTCAGGCCGCCATGCCGCGCGACCTCGTGCGCGGTTATTCAGATTACACCGGCATGGTCAACCGAATGGCTGATGGCGATCCTGACCCCATTCGGCAGCCTCGATTCTTCTCATGGCTTGACCGGCCCGGCGATCTGCTCAACAAGGGCGGACTGGCCGGCATCGCAGCGGGCCTCGGTATCGCCGCGATCATGGGGCTGAACGGCTGGTTTCTCGGCGCGCGATCATTGCTGCGCACGGCCGGCGCAATCCCGATCGACAAGGAGCACGCGCCGCAGCTATACAACGTCGTCGAGGAGATGACCCTCGCGGCCGGGCTGCCGAAGGTGCCCGAGGTCTACGTGATTGATGACGACGTGCCGAACGCATTCGCCACCGGCCGCTCGCCGGATGAAGCCGCCGTCGCGGTGACGCGCGGGCTGCTGTCGCGTCTGAACCGCGACGAACTGCAGGGCGTGATTGCGCACGAGATCGGCCACGTTCGCAATTACGACATTCGCTTCATGACCCTGGCCGGCACAATCCTCGGCAGCATCGTGCTGATCTCCGAGTTGTTTCTTCGTGCGCAGTGGTATGCGCCGCGGCGGTCCTCTTCGCGCGGCAAGGGGAACGGGGCGCAAGCGATTCTGTTCGTCGTTGCCATCGTGCTGGCGATTCTCGCGCCGATCTTCGCGCAGATGCTCTACTTCGCCTGTTCGCGGCGGCGCGAGTACCTCGCCGATGCGTCAGCGGCCGTGCTGACGCGCTATCCCGAAGGCTTGGCGTCGGCGCTGGAAAAAATCGGCGCTTCGACCGGCAAAGGATTGATGACCTGCAGCAAGACGCTCGCGCCGATGTTCATCGTGAACCCGCTGCAATCAAGCGGGCGGGCGAGCGTGTTTTCGTCGCATCCACCGCTGACCGAGCGGATCAAGATCCTTCGCGGCATGGGCGGCATGGCGGGCTACGTTGATTACGAGGCGGCGTACGCGAAGCTGCAACGCGGGCGGCACTGCATGAGCGAAGCGTTTCTCAAGGAGCAGCAGTCGATGCCCGCGCGAAGACCGACGGCCGCCAAGGAATCGCGCGGCGACGCGATTGCGCGCGTGCGCGAGGCGATGGGGTTGCTGGACGCGGCCGCGGGCGTGCTGCCGATCGTGTGTTCGTGCGGCGTGCGGATCAAGTTGCCGCCGGGCCTCGCCGCGACACAGGTTGCATGCCCACGCTGCGGAAAGCTGCACGAGCCGGCGCATGCGGTCGCGGATTCGAGTGATCGTCCGCGCGGCGGCATAGGGCTTGGCGATGACGAGACGGGCACACACGACGACTCATCCGGCGCGCCCGGTACAGCGCGGCGCATCGCGCGGCCGGCGCAAAACATGGTCTATCGCCGGCGCAGCGGCGGCTGGGAGTCGTTCCGCTGCGGCTGCGGCCACGCGGTGGAATTAAGTCCCCAATTTTCCGCGCCACAGGTGGAGTGCAATAAGTGCGGCGCGCGGATTCGGATAAGCGAGATCGCTTAATTTAACCGATTAGAGGTTTTCCAACATTCGAATAACCAATTGAATGCTGTTCCGACTCCGGATTATGAGACAACAAACCCTTTGTTATCGCTAACATTTTGGTCTGATGGATTGGGAAAAGGGCGTTCGACTGAGCCAAGCCTCCATCACTGCGTTGAGGCCCAAAGCTTGGCCGATTATACTATCTGGCGGCGTAATTCTTCTGCGGTCAGTCGATTAGAACGGCAGCACCTTGCCTGACGGGTTTTTCTGCGCAAAAATTTACAACGCAAGACGCGAAAGTTTTGCTCCCGCGTCTTACGACTACCGAATGGAGTCCACCATGCTCGCCAGTCCATCACTCGGTACTACCGAGAACATCGACGTACGCGATGCGGACCTATCACTTTTAGCGGCCAGGGCGGCCATGCAACTGGAAATCGTGCGGCTCAATAAGGAGACGGACCTTGGTGCTGTACGCCTTCTGAGTCGCTATTTAAGTAAGGCGTTTAAGCTGCAACAAATCAATTCCACGCCAGACCCGTTTGTGACAAACGTAGTAGTTAGAGCGTTGCATGACACGGGAGAACATCCTCAGATTGCAACTTTTGAAGACTTGCTCACACAAGCAACCAAAATGACACAGATTCTCAACGAATCTAACGAGGAATCGCCGACGGTGGTTGATGCTCGCAATTTCTGTGTCGCACTCGCACGCTGCGCGGCAGCCTATCAACACTCGTTTACAGAACCTCGCCCAAAGAATCCTCATCGACGGTAGGGGGAGGGCGCGTTCCATTTCTCATCAAAAGCTGCGAGAAAGTGCGATACATCGCCTGCGGGCATTCCTGTTTGAAGCCAAACGGCTGAAGACTAAGCCGTTTCCATATCCGCATGCAAAGGAAGTAGTTGAAAGAATCGAACGAAAAGTCATTGAGTGCCTTGCCGACTTGGAGGCACTGCCCGCTTCCGCGGACCCTGAAACAATCAAAACGGGATGCTCTGTCTCGCTACGTCTAGTAATGGATTATACGCCCCTGCTCGGCTTCATAAGTCGATCTACAAGCACTCGAA
The DNA here is from genome assembly GCA_007753915.1 of Phycisphaerae bacterium RAS2. NCBI lineage: Bacteria > Pseudomonadati > Planctomycetota > Phycisphaerae > Phycisphaerae bacterium RAS2. The sequence continues at coordinate 168,523 of CP036352.1, read as the reverse complement.
ACAGCTTCGAGACATATGGCCCCCTCCTTCGGCTAGCACATGCAGTACTTGGACCGAGTGGCCGCCTAGTTATTTCTTCCGAGTGGGACTACACTCCTTTTGTCTTATTGTACGGCGACTTGAACGGCTTTGTGTTCCTCGGTTTGCCGGCACCAGAAGCCGGGAACCCCAAGCTCACTTCTATTGCGGGGCACGAACTTGGGCATCCACTTTGGACAGACAAAGACCTAAAGAACCGTTACTCCGCAGAAATATCAGTTTGTATTCGCAATCGAATTGAGGATACGTGGAACGAGTACAACATGTTGTTTCCCGAAATAAGTCGCGAAAAATTTGCAAACCCCTTTGATCCGCAAGTAAGCCACACATGGCTATTGTCCTGGAACTGGGCGCTTCGTCAGCTTGAAGAGACTTTTTGCGACCTCGTTGGACTTGTTCTGTTCGGTGAAGCTTTCCTGCACGCTTGTGCCTATTTGATAGGGCCAAACACTGGCCGCCTTAGGTCGCCAGAATACCCGAACTTAAGGCGCAGATTTGAGAATCTTAGAACTGCAGCAGGAACGTTTGACTACCAATTCCCGAATGAGTACCTAGAACTAGTGCAAGATGATCCTGCTCCGCAAGGTCGAGAAATTGGGTATTCATTATCCCTAGCAGATTTTGCCTTGCAGCGCTTTTTTCCCAGTCTTATCGAGGAGATTGGGAAGATTGCTACGGAAAAGCACCTCCCGAAGCCCAACTACACGAGGATTCGAGCATGTTGTGAGAATTTCAAGAACATGATACCTGCTCCCAAAGAATGCAATCTTGCTGATATAATCAATGCAGCTTGGAAGTTCACAACAAGTCAATGGTCGAATGAGAAGCACATTGCCGAAAGCGACCATGCTCGAATTCTGTCCGATCTCGTACTTAAGAGTTTTGAAGCGATAGAGATTCGCGAACGCCTTAGGTGATCAATTGCCTCTCAAATGCGATGAAATTGTAAGGCGACTAAATGCTCCAGAAGGTAGACTCGGGATCTATCCCGAGCCTAATACTGATGAACTTGCTTTCGACGGAGCGGCCGCGATTGACTTGCGCCTTGGGTGCTGGTTTGCGACCCTGCGAGAAACATGTGTGCCATCGCTTGAGGTGTATGACCCAGACCAAGCGTCACCTCCCCACGAATTCGAGCTATCGCAGATGCATTATGTCCCCTTCGGCCGAGGATTCGTACTACACCCGAGAAGCTTTGTGCTCGGAGTCACTCTCGAGTGGATAAAACTTCCTTCTGACCTTTCTGGATATGTTATTGGAAAATCGTCGTGGGGGCGCCATGGTCTGATTATCGCGACGGCAATTGGGGTCCACCCTGGTTTCACAGGGTGTCTTACACTGGAATTAAGCAACCTTGGCGAGATCCCAATAGTAATTAGACCTGGCACCGCGATTTGTCAGTTGTTTCTCCACTTGTGCACAAGTTCTGGCACAGTTGATAACAGCCAGTTCATTGGGCGACGACGACCAACCATTGCTCCCATACAATTAGACTACGTTGCTAAGAAGCTCGGAAGAGGCTCCTAAATGAGATCGCACTCAGAGTAATCTACCTCTTCCTATTGACTTGTTGTGATTTCAGCCAAGCATCCTTCAACGACACCGTGCGATTGAAGATCATCGCGCCAGGCTTCGTGTCGGGATCGACGCAGAAGTAGCCCAGCCGTTCGAATTGCACGCGGTCGGGGTTGATCGTGCCGTGCGCGTCGATGCGGCACGCCGCGTCGGCCAGCGCCGGTTCGAGCTTGCAGCCGGTGAGCACTTCGAGCGAGTTGGGGTTGAGATTCGATCGCCAGTCGCGCGGCCAGGTGGTCATGGGCGCGAGCGGAACAGCAATGCCTCCTCCGGGCAGCGCGTTGGTGCCCGCTCGCTTGCGCTCGGGGCTGGGATTGGCTGCATCGACCTCGCCCACGTCGTCCGGATCTTCTTTTGCAAACAGGTGGTCATATAGCCGCACTTCGGCGTCGAGGGCGTGCGCCGCGCTGACCCAGTGGATCGTGCCTTTCACTTTGCGGCCGTCAGGCGAATCGCCGCCGCGCGTGGCGGGGTCGTAGGTGCAATGCACTTCGGTCACATTCCCCGTTGCATCTTTCAAAACATTTGTACACTTCACGAAGTAGGCGTAGCGCAGCCGCACCTCGTTGCCGGGGAAGAGCCGGAAGTAACCCTTGGGCGGGTCTTCGCGGAAATCGTCGCGCTCGATGTACAGCTCGCGCGCGAAGGGCACCTTCCGCGTGCCGGCGGCCGCATCCTCGGGATTGTTCACCGCTTCGAGCAGTTCGCCGGGGCCTTCAGGGTAATTGGTGATGACCAGCTTCAACGGGCGCAGCACGGCCATGCGCCGCGGCGCGGTGCGGTTCAGTTCCTCGCGGATGGCGTTCTCCAGTCGCACGAAGTCGATCACGCTGTTGAACTTCGCTACGCCGATGTCGGCGCAGAAGGCGCGGATGCTCGCCGGCGTGTAGCCGCGACGGCGCAGTCCGCTGACGGTCGGCATGCGCGGATCATCCCAACCTCGCACGTGCTTGTCGCGCACGAGTTCCAACAGCCGCCGCTTGCTCATGACGGTGTAGGTGAGTTCCAGTCGCGCGAACTCGATTTGTTGCGGATGGTGAATCGGCGCGGGGTTGCCCTCGTTGATGGCGTCGATGTACCAGTCATACAGCGGCCGGTGATTCTCAAACTCCAGCGTGCAGATGCTGTGGGTGATGCCCTCGATGGAGTCCTCCAGGCCGTGCGCCCAGTCGTACGTCGGATAGACACACCATTTCGCGCCTTGGCGATGGTGTTCGGCGTGGATGATGCGATACATGATCGGGTCGCGCAGGTTCAGATTCGGGTGCGCCATGTCGATCTTGGCGCGGAGCGTGCGCGAGCCGTCGGGAAATTCACCGCGGCGCATGCGGTCGAACAGGTCGAGATTCTCCTCCGCCGAACGGTCGCGGTGCGGGCTGTTTCGACCGGGCGAGGTGAGCGTGCCGCGATGGGCGCGCGTCTCCTCGGCGTTCAGATCGCACACATAGGCCTTGCCCTTGCGGATGAGCAGCAGCGCCCACTCGTACATCTTGTCGAAATAATCCGAGGCGTGGAGCAGCCGATCGCCCCAGTCGGCCCCGAGCCAGCGCACGTCGCGGATGATCGAGTCGACGTACTCCTGTTCTTCCTTCTCCGGGTTGGTGTCGTCGAAGCGGAGGTTAAACAGGCCGCCGTATTCAGCCGCCAGTCCCGAGTTCAGACAAATCGCCTTGGCGTGGCCGATGTGCAGGTAGCCGTTCGGCTCGGGGGGGAAGCGCGTGTGGACGCGGCCGCCCCATCGACCGGATGCGTTGTCTGCGGCGATGAGGTCGTGGATGAAGTGGCGCGAGGCCGGTGTCGTGTCGTCAGCAGTCATGATGCGGGTTCCTGTATGGGTCTCGGTCGATTATCAAACAATGAGGAGCGGGCCGCAAACGGAGCGTACTCTTCAGCGCCCGGAGTCGCCGCGCAGGGCGAACCGGCGCCGGTTAAAGGGCTAGGGAAGAACACCGTAGTGATGAAAAGGGGATAATTATCGCGGCGCGCGCCGCTGCTGTCGGCAGGAGCCGGCGATTGAAACGATGAAGTTGTCCGGACGCATAAACATAAACACCATCATAGCGATGTCCGTTCAATACAGCAAGGATTGCGGCAAACGCGGCAAGAAGACTATCGGATGCGGATGCCGTTGTCCGTTACAAGAAAAAGTCGCCCTACCAGTGATTCATTGAGAATGACTACCATGCTTCGCTCCACGAACCGCGTCACGGCGAGCCGGCCGGTCAATCTCGTTCGAAAGACAATCAGTCCTGCGTACGCATCGGGAGGGTAACGCCGTACGTCGGCAATTCCCTTGTCCAGGGTGAGCAACGCACGACGTTCCTTCTTGACATGCGCGAGAATCTCCCGATCATCCGCGCCATTAAGGCCTTCCTGCACGACCGTGTCGGCGTCGTGACCGAGACGGTGGAAGAACTGCGTCAACTCGGTGGGAAGATTCTCGTCGATCTTGAACTTCACAGATCGGTCACCGGTAGGATGCTCTCCTCGCGCGCCAGTTCCGCCGCGTAACACATGGCGGCTTCGACGTGTTCGACGCGCAAAGACGGATAGCTCGCCAGGATTTCATCGCGCGTTGCACCTTCGGCGAGGCTGTCGAGAATATTGGTGATCAACACACGCGTGCCCTTGGCGCAGAGCTGACCGTGACACACATTGGGATCGCGCGTGAAATGTTGCCGCCAGTCAACCATCAGTGCACCAGATCGTATCTGCACGCCTCAAGACAGGATAGCGATTCGCCAAGGCCCAAGTCAAACCAATTCTTATGCGGTTATAAGAAACTCCGGGCAGATGACGAGCCGGTTGAGGCAATCAACCTAAAGCGAATTGCATGCATCGCATTATTCGCGCCAACGTACGCTCCCGCCCCAGCAGATCCAGCGTCTCGCCGATCGACGGACTGACCGTTCGCCCCGCGACCGCCACACGCAGCGGCTGGGCCACGTCGCCCATCTTCGACCCGGTCTTTTCGCAAAATGACTTCACCCAGGCCTCGACCGATTCGGCGCACCAGGGCGTCAGCCCCTCCAGCTCACCGCGAATCCGCTCCAGCATCGCGTACCCCGCGCCGTCATTCTTCGCCAACACCTTCTTCACCGCGTCGACGTCGTACACCACAGTTGCATCATCCGCGAACAGCACGCCGGCCTTCGACTCCACATCGGCAAACGTGCGAAACCCCTTGCAAGCCGCAAGCACACGATTGACTGTCGCATCGTCCAGCCGCGCCATCGGCGATTCACTCGCCGCCGCCCAGTCGCGAAACGCTGCTAGCAACCGGTTCGGCGTCGCTGCGGCGACATACGTCGTGTTGAACGACAGCAGTTTCTCGCGGTCGAAGCGGCCGGCCGTCTTGTTGATGCGATCTATGGAGAATGCCTCGATCATCTCCGCGCGCGTGAGGATCTCGCGGTCGTTCCCGGGCGACCAGCCGATCAGCGCGACAAAATTCACCAGCGCTTCAGGCAAATAGCCGCTCACACGAAAATCGTGCACGTCGATTTCCGGCAATTGCACCCCGAGGAATCGACCCAGCCGATCCAGCGTTGCCGAATCCGGTGCGTCGCCCTTCTTCAACCGATCGATCACTTCGGCCCCGCCCGCGGCCGACACCAGCGACGCTTGCCACGCCGCACCATCCGGCGACTGCGGCGACAGCTTTCCGCCGCGATCGGTGATCGCCTTCTGCACGGACTTGGCTTTGTCGCGCTTGGACATCTTCGAGCCGTCCAGATTAAACACGAGCGGCAGGTGCGCAAACGCCGGCGACGGAAAGCCCAGGGCGCGCTGCATGAACACGTGCTTGGGCGTGTTCATCAGGTGTTCCTGCGCCCGCAGCACGTGGCTGATCTTCATGTGCGCGTCATCGACTACGACGGCGAAGTGATACGTCGGCCAGCCGTTACTCTTGACGATTACGAGGTCTTCCAATTCGCCCGCGCCGAACGTCACGTCGCCAAGAATCTCGTCGTGGATCGTGATCGGCTCATCCGGCACGGCGAATCGCACGACGACCGGCCGCCCTTCGGCCCGCGCTTTCGCTGCCTCGGCCTCGGTGGGAAAGTGCACCGGCCTCGGATAGCGAAAACCGACTTTTTTTGCCGTTGCCTCACGCCGCAGGGCGTCCAGCTCCTCCGGCGTGTCGAAGGCATAATAAGCCTTGCCCTCGGCGAGCAGCTTCTTCGCCGCCGCGTCGTACAGATCGCACCGCTCGGACTGACGATACGGCCCAGCCGGCCCGCCGACATCCGGCCCTTCGTCGTACTCGATGCCCAGCCAGCGGAGGTCTTCGATCAGCTTCGCTTCGGCCCCCTCGATGTTTCGCAGAATGTCGGTGTCTTCGATGCGCAGAATGAACGTGCCGCCGAAGCGTTTGCAGAACAGCCAGTTAAACAGCGCCGTCCGCGCCCCGCCGACATGCAGATAGCCCGTGGGGGAAGGGGCAAACCGGGCACGAATTTGAGTCGAAGTCGTCATAATCGCGGAACTCTATCACAAAGCGCCGCGGGCTTCAGCTCTCCGAAGGCGAGTCGCCGAGGCGACCCGCGCGACGATTCGACCACGCGAAAGCGCCGCCATTCGACAACAACGAACCGATTGCGCTGCAGTGGCTTCGCCCACATGCGTAGGCTCAGCATTCAACAGACCATTCAAAATCGTACAACCGCCGCGAGATCCGCCAGCGTCGTGCGATCCAGCAGGTCGTCCATCTGTCGCCGCACGGCCGCCCAGCCGGGCAGATGATTGCAAGGATGCGACGCACTGCACTGCGTCAGGCCGTACATACAGCGGTAGGTGCGATCGGGACCGTCAATGGCCTCGATAATGTGGCGAAGCGTGATCTGGCCCGCGAGGCGGTTGAGCGCGAAGCCGCCGCCGCGGCCCTTGGCCGACGCCAGTACGCCGGCGCGGACGAGTTGTTGCAGCAGCTTGCGGAGGTAATCGCGCGGCACGTCCAGTGGCCCGACGATGTCCTTCACCAGGCAGAAACGCCCCGGCTCGGCCGTGTGAACGATCCGCACCAGCGCGGCGACGGCGTAATGGCAACCGGTGGATAGAAGCATGAGCTTATTCGTGTCTGGAAACAGTAACGCGGCGAGCAAGCTCGCCGGCTAAATGGCGGGAGGGACGCCCCGGCGTCCATTCCGATGCTTCGATGCTTAGGCGGTTCCCCGTCGCCTATTCCCACTCAATCGTCGCCGGCGGTTTGCTGGTGATGTCGTACACCACGCGATTGACCCCCGCGACCTCGTTTGTGATGCGTGTCGAGATTTGAGCCAGCACGCCCGGTTCGATCGGCACCCAGTCGGCGGTCATGAAATCGCGCGACTCGACAAATCGCACGACGATGACATTCTGCCCGGCGTAACTGCGCCCGTCGCCCATGACGCCGACGCTCGACACCGGCAGCAGCACGCCGAAAGCCTGAGCAATCTTGCGATACCAGCCCGACGCGGTGATCTCCTCGATGATGATGCGGTCGGCGGCGCGCAGCAATTCGCACCGCTCGTGTGTTACTTCGCCGATGATGCGCACCGCCAGACCCGGGCCGGGGAACGGATGCCGCCAGACGAGTTCCTCCGGCAGGCCCAGGATCTCGCCGATGATGCGCACCTCGTCCTTGAACAGATCGCGCAACGGCTCGACTAATTTGAAGCCCAGCTCCGCCGGCAGCCCGCCGACGTTGTGATGCAGCTTGATGTTCGCGGTAGGCCCGGCCGCCGAATGGCCCGACTCGATCACGTCGGGATAGAGCGTGCCCTGCGCGAGGTAGTGCGCACCGGGAATGCGCGTCGCCTCGGATTTGAATACTTCAATGAACTCGTGGCCGATGCGGCGTCGCTTTTCCTGCGGATCGATGACACCGGCGAGGCGATTGAGAAATCGCTCGGCGGCATCCGCCACGTGCAGGTCCATGTGAAAGTGCCCCTCGAACACCGCTTCGACACGCTGCCGCTCGTTGGCGCGTAAGAGACCATTGTCAACAAAGATGCACTTGAGTCGATCAGGGATGGCGCGATGAATGATCGCCGCGGTGACGGCCGAATCGACCCCGCCGGACAGGCCGACGATCACGCTCGCGCCGGGTTCAACGGTGCGGCGGATCGCCTCGACGGACTGATCGATGATCGAGCCGGGGTTCCAGGTGCCGGCCGCGCCGCAAATTTCGTACAGGAAGTTCCGAAGTATCTGACTGCCTTCGGGCGTGTGCGACACTTCGGGGTGGAATTGCACACCGTACAGCGGGCGGGACTTGTGCCGGACGACCGCATGGGGACAGGATGGCGTGCGGGCGAGTGTTACAAAATCGCCGCCGAAGTCGGTCACCACGTCGCCGTGCGACATCCAGACTGTTGTCGATTCCGGAACGTGGGCGAGAATCGGATCGGGCCTGGTCCGTTCCAGCTTTGTGCGGCCATACTCGCGCAATTGCGCCGCCTCGACGCGCCCGCCCAGTTGCTGTGCCGCCGCCTGCATGCCGTAGCAGATGCCGAGAATCGGCACACCAAGCTCGAACAGCCCGTCGTGCAGCCGCGGCGCGCCTCGCTCATAGGCACTGGCCGGCCCGCCGCTGAGAATGACACCGATGATGTTGTGCTTGCGCAGCTCCTCCGGCGACACGCCGGGCGCGAAGATGAGCGAATGCACCTGGTTCTCGCGCACGCGCCGCGCGATGAGTTGCAGGTACTGTGCGCCGAAGTCGAGGATGGCAATGGTCTGGTGGGTCATGTTGTCTGCAGATTCCGATCCTAAATTCTCAAGCCCCGTGTCTCACGGATAGAACCGCCCCATCATCCGCGGGAACGGGATCGTTTCCCGGATGTGCTTCAATCCACACAGCCACGCCAGCGTTCGCTCGACGCCGAGGCCGAAGCCGCCGTGGGGGACGGTGCCGTATCGTCGCAGGTCGAAATACCATTCGTAGTCCGCCGGGTTGAGTTCGTCTTCCTTAACACGATGCAGCAAAATGTCAATATTTTCCTCACGCTGGCTGCCGCCGATGATCTCGCCGTAGCCGTCGGGGGCCAGCAGGTCCACGTTGTTCACGCGCGTCGGATCGTCGGCGTTCTGCTTCATGTAAAACGCCTTGCAACCCTTGGGATAATGCGTCACGAACACCGGCCGATCGTGCAACCGCGAGATAATCGTCTCGTCGCTGCCGCCCAGGTCGCCGTTCTCATCAAAGCCCTCGGCGAGTTGAATGTGATGCGGGATGTTCTTCACCTCGACTTCGAGGTCGTCCAGCTCCTCCTTCAACTCGGCCATCTCGGCCACCAGCTTGTCGCGCTCCCACTGCTTCACGCCGGCCGCCTTCTCGCGCGACTCCTTCTCGGCCATCAGCTTGCCGATCTCCTCGATCCGCGCGGTCTTCACCTTCAGGTCGTCCTCCAGCAGCGCGCGGCCCCTGCCGCCGCGGAGAATCTCCGCCGCCGCCTTGTGCGTCAGCCGATAAAACGGCTTTTGTATCTTTTCGAGCGACGCCAGGTCGCGCCCGAGAAATTCCAGGTCCGCCCGGTGATCGCGCAACACGCGCTGCACAATCGAGCAAATAAAATCCTCCGCCACGGCGATCACATCATCCAACTCGGCGTACGCGATCTCCGGCTCGACCATCCAGAACTCGGTGAGATGCCGCCGCGTCTTGCTCTTCTCGGCGCGAAACGTCGGCCCGAAGCAATACACTTTTCCGAACGCCATGCACGCCGCCTCGACGTACAACTGCCCCGTCTGCGCCAGGTAAACCGGCTCGCCGAAGTAATCGACCGTGAACAGCGTCTGCGCACCCTCACCGGCGGCCGGCGCGAAGATCGGCGTGTCGATCAGCGTGAAGCCGTTGCGATTGAAGTAGCTGCGAATCTCATCGACCAGCGTCGCGCGGATGCGAAGAATGTGCCACTGCCGCCGGCTGCGAAAATGCAGGTGGCGGTTCTTCATGAGGAACTCGATGCCGTGCGGCTTGGGCGTGATGGGGTAATCGACCGCCTCGCCGACGATCTCGAGCGCGGTCACATCCACTTCGTGGCCGCCGACCTGCTTCTCGTTCGCGCGAACAAGCCCTGTGACGCGAATCGAAGATTCCTGCGAGACGTGCCGCGCCTTCTCGAAGAAGGCCTCCGTCTCCGGCGATTTCGCCACGACGCACTGGCAAAGCCCGGTTCCGTCGCGCACGACGAGGAAAGCGATCTTGCCCGAGTCGCGCTTGTTATACAGCCAGCCCTGTAGGGTGACAGACTGGCCGACGTGTTGATGAAGGTCTTTGATGGAAGCGATCATGTGAATGCCCCGGCCCGCGCCGGTTCATTCCGGTAGCGGGAAAGGAGGCATTGTAGGGGCATCTGCGGGGGGATTGAAGTTTGGGGGCGCCGGCCCCGGAGCCGATCCTCTCGGACCCCGACCGCGCGATCTCCATTCTAGCAGCGAATCAACGTCCAGCTCATCTCGGTAATCCGCCGGCGTCGTGTAGACGTGGCCTTCCGCGCGGCCATTGACAACCGCCACGGCGATGGCCGAGTTGATGTAACGGCCGGCAGGCAGATTCGTGACTTGCCATCGATTGCCGCCGACCGCCGCCGCACAGAAGCGATGCTCCGGCGCGAGCAGATTGCGCCGGGCGAGATAGGCGCGGGCCAGCTCAACGGCTTCGCGCGCTGCGGCCGGAATGGACGCATCGGGAGCGCACGCCGGCACAAGTCGCCACGTTTCCGGATTTGCGCCTGCGGCAGGCTCAACAAGAAAGACGTATCGATGCGAGGAAGGCGCTCCGCTGGTCGCGAACTGCTGCGAGTTCAAGTCGCCGCCGGATCGGGCAGCGGAGGGTTTGACGATTGTGGTTTCTGAATCGCCGGACAAATGGGTGGGCTGTGGCGAGGAACATGCGACGCAAAAATGCATCGCAGCAACCGTCATGGTCAGGAGTGAGCGACGACCGTCCATGTCATGCCCTCGTCGATTCGTCACAATTGTAGATCGACCAGGTATCCGCGGCAACCCGCCGCGCGCGATGGGAGAGAGAAAAATGCAGCAAATCATGACTGCACATCGATCGCCGACCCGCATTCCGGGCAGATGCCGGAGACGTTGCCAAACAAATTGTAACCACACTTGTGGCAATGACCGGGAGGCGGCCATCGCCGATTGGCTAACAGCCCGCGTACGAGGACTAGCAAGCCTACGGGAAGGCCCATGAGACTGACTACATCACCAATATTGGGACTTCGATGTGCTCCGTGTGCAAGGATCTCTCCTAGCAACCACGAGAACACCACAATTATGGTGGCAATGATAGTGTAGCGCGCTCGCGACATGGGTTGATGTGAGGCATGCCGGTCCGATTCGAGTACAACGGGCGAAAGCAAAGTGATAACAATCATAACAATCGACCAAAGATCTCCCGGTCCTCGTCCGGCCCATCCGGCGGTGAGAAACGCGGCGATCGAGCAAGCAAAAAGCCCCCAAAGCAGAAGCGGAATCAGATTCCTGTTTTGAACGAGGAATGGCAGCGTCCGTCGATACGACACATGCAAGTCATACAACACCAAACCGATAAGGACCCACCAGTAGCTGAACTGGAATTGCGGCAAGTTGCCCGGGAGTTGGTCTACTCTGCCAAGGATCCAATTCCCACGTATCACGGCATTTGGCAGGTCAAGCATACGATCGACCCAGATCAGGCCCCCGCCACAGCTGATTACTCCACCTCCAACAGCAAAGCACTTGCCGCTCGGGGGAACATAACCAATCCCATAATAATTCGTGGTCAGCCAAGCAAGGAGGAACGCAACCAGCAGCCACCGCCTGAACGGCATACGATGCCGCGTGTTACGAGTCGGCGAATTACCGTCGGCAAAGTCTGCATGCATAATACGATTGTATGCCTGAAGTTCATGCGGAGGCACGCGAACTTTGCCATGGGCTTTGGCCTTGGGGAACATTGCCCATGAAGACTATTTCGCCCGAAGGGCGCACGCGCGTTGCCAGGAGCGCGGCGAGCGAAGCGAGCAAGCCCTTGGTGGTCGGTGTTTCTTGATTACTTTTGCTCATCGCCCGGCAGGGCGAACGAAAAATCAGGGGACTCACGCATCCAATCAACCCTCGTTCGTCCTCCGGACGAGAATGTCTCTTCGGGAGCATTAGTCCGGCGGCTGAAGCCGCCGGCAACGCTCGTGCGCCCTCCGGGCGAAGAATTCCGTGCAGAGCGACGAACCCCTCTAGCAAAGACCCGCTCCCTCACGGTCGCAGCTCGGAAGTAACACTGCATGCTGGTTTCGTAGACTACCGACCCACACGGCCCTTCGGTCCGCAAAGCGGACCCTACTTTTCTTCCTTGTTCAACAGGCACATCGCCAGCGTCGTCATCGCCCGCACGCCAGTTCGCAGCGTCGGCTCGGGGACCGGCGCGAACTTCGCCGAATGCACGCTCGGCAGCGGGTCGGCCCCGGGCTGCTTCGATGCCGCGTACGCCTCCGCGCTCACCGTGCCGATGTTGAACATGAACCCCGGCGCGCCCGATCGCGACGCGAACTGACCGAAGTCCTCCCCGCCCATGCTCGCCGGCCGCTCCAGTACCGCATCCTTGCCGAACACAACGCCGAACGCACCGACCGCAAAAGCCGTCAGCGCTGGGTCGTTGTAACTCGCCGGTGTGTGATCTTGCTCCAGCACCGTCACGGTCGGCGGCTTCGGGCAGCCCGCCGCCTTGCAGACATCCATCGCAATCTGTCGAATCGAGTCGAGCAGCAGCTTCCGCGCTTCGGGCTTGTACGACCGAACGGTCAACTGCAGCTTCGCCTCATCCGGGATCACATTGTGCTTGCTGCCTGCGTGAAACGAGCCGACGGTGATGACGCCCGGCTCCTGCGGATTCATGCGGCGACTGACAATCGTCTGCAACGCCACCACGACCTGTGCCCCGGTCACGATCGGGTCCACCGCCTGATGCGGATAGGCCCCGTGGCCGCCGCGACCGTGAATGGTGATATCCACCGAATCAACGTTGGCATAAACCCAGCCCGACGTGTAGCCGATGGTGCCGGCGGGAATCTCGTGAGACACGTGCAGAGCGATGCAGGCGCTGGGCTTGCCGAACTTCTCAAACAGACCCGCATCGATCATCATTGCCGCGCCGCGGCCGATCTCCTCGGCGGGCTGCGCCACAAACACCGCGCGGCCATGCCAATGATCCTTCATGCCCGCGAGCATCTGGGCAGTTGCCACGAGAACCGTCTGGTGCACGTCGTGACCGCAGGCGTGCATGACGCCGACGTGCGAGCCGTCGCCCAGTTCCACCTTTACCTTGCTCGCATAGGGCACACCCGTGTCCTCGATGATCGGCAATGCATCCATGTCGCCGCGAATCAATACAGTCGGCCCCTTGCCGTTTTCCAGCACGCCGACGACACCGTGTCCGCCAAAATTCTCAGTGACGGTGAGGCCAGCCTTCTTGAATGCGGCGGCGATTCGCGCGGCCGACTCCTGCTCATGAAGCGATAGCTCGGGGTTCGCGTGACAGGTCTTGTAGAAATCGAGCCACTGGGGCAGCGAAGAGTCGATCCGCTTGTCGATTTCACCAAGCGTGGTCGCGTCCGCGGACTTCGCGCCAGCGCCGGCGCGATCATCGGCGGCCGATGGCAGGGCGACTACCCCCATCGCGATGATCGCATGAACGAAGAACAGCCCGATCAACCTGTGAACTTGCATTGACACTCGCATTGGCATCGCCTTTCGCTACTTGCTATTCGCCATTCACAATTCATGGTGCGTCCGGAACGCGCCCTGCGCTTCAATCATGATGCATACGAGAAACGCCGCGCACTCCGCGCTCATCGCAGGCACCTGGTGCCCGCTCGTCCGCCACGGCGGATCCAGGACTCGCGCTCGGGGCTGTGATTCCCATCGGCACGCTCACTGCCTCCACGTCACGCGGTTCAAGCTTGTACAGGCCGCCGCCATAAACGCGACGGTGCAGCGCAATCGCGCGCCGGCCTGCTGGACTCCGCAGGTACTCAAACAATTGCTTCGCCCTCCGGCGAGCGGCTCGATCGCTTTCGCCGCGACCCTCGCCGGCGCGAGGATAGATGCCATGATACGCGGTCAGGTTGCTCGCGCGGGCCTCGTTCCAGACGACCCGAAAATCGCCGCGCGAGAAGACACTGATCAGAATCGGCGCGGGCGGGCGATTCTCCGGCAGATACCAGACCGGCCGATGACTCGGCAGGTGGCGACGATCCACGCCCAGCGATTGGCCGTGCGCGAGGTAGCGCTTCACCGCGGGATGAAGCGGCTGCCGAGGATGTAGAAGATAGACCCTTTCATCTCGCGCCACGAGCCGCCGCAGCGCTGCCGCATCAAGCCGGTGACTGCGAATTTGCGCCGCCTTGGTGATGCACAAACGCACGTCGGCGAGATGGATTTTCCATTTGCGTCGTTCGGACTCGCGCAGCGTGAAGAAGGCGTTCGCCCCGGTGGCGATGCCGCGCGAGCACATCGCCACATCACCCAGTCGCGTGATAACACCGGCCGCCTCCCGCTTGTCGACAGATCGCGACGTTCGCCCCACCTGCGCCGCGGCGCTCGCGGCGACAAACAGCGGCGACCACTTCCGCGACGGGTCCAGTTCTTCTCGCCGCATGCGTCGAGCGCCGCGCAAGTTCACCGCCGGGAGATCATCCAGCGACTTGACGTTCATGAGCCTGATTGAATCACCCTCGCGCCGCCCGCGCCGCAGCAACACGATGACCGCCGTCGTCAGCGCACCCTGGAAGACATGCAAGGCCGGGTCGAATTGGATGAGAGCCTCGATCAGATTGCGCTCCAGCAGGTGCGCCTTCAGCGCCACGCCGAAGTCCGCGTTGAGCCATTCCGCCGGCGTGATGACGGCCGCGCGACCGCCCGGCGAAAGCAACGACGCGATGCGCACTAGAAACAAGCCATACAGATTCGTCGCACGCGACAGCCGCCGACCCGCCAGCACGTCGAACTGCCGCAGGATCGCTTCACTGTAATCAAAGTCATGATGCCGCACATAGGGCGGGTTGGCGATGATCGCGTCGTAGCGAGCCGGGATGCCGGCGAGAAGAAAATCTTCTACGCGCGTACGCAACGCCGCGCGTCCATGAAGGCGGGCGGAGCGACGAACCGCTACGGCGGGCTCGTTGACCAAATGGCTCGCGTCGGACGATCGTGACAGAACCGCGCGATCAATCTCAAATGCGTCGATGCGCGGGGACCATCCGCCACGAAGCGCGATTGCCTGAATCGCATCAACGAAGACGCCTTCTCCCAGTGCAGGGTCAAGAATGCGCCCGGGGCGGTTCGCGCAGATCCATCGCGCCATGAAGTCGGCGACGAGCCGGGGCGTGAAGACCTGCCCCAACGCGCGGCGGCGCGATCGGGCATCGGGTGTGTGCACCAGGCGCGACATGGGCGGGAGTATACAAAAAACGACCCGCGGGGGTGAGCCGCGGGCCGCAGGAGTTATTTACTTAACAAGGCGAACGCCGAGTTACGGCACAAGCGTCTTTACGAAGCGCACGACATCGTGCCCATTCACTTCACAGTCGCCGTTCATGTTTGCCCGAATGAACGGGTCCAGCCCGGGAAAGGCCAGTGCGTAGGCCACCGGATCGACGCAGGCCAGCGCGAACGAATCGGCGTCGTTCAGGTTGACGACGTTGTCGCCGTTCGTGTCGCCGACACCGCGCGGGATGATCTTGAACACTTCACCGCCGGACTGGTCGCAGATATACAACTCGCCTTGGGCATCCTCGCCAAATGAGGTGATCAGATTGATAGCCAGACCGCCACCGGGCGCCAGTTCAGCCGTGCGCGACGTGACCGCACCGCCGCCGGCCGGCATCGACCAAAGTTCGCCGCTGCAATAGTCGGCGAAGAAGTAGGTTCCCTGCAAGCCGGGCATGCGGCAACCGCGATAGACGTAGCCGCCGGTGACGGCACAGCGCGAGCCGACCGTCTGGTCATAATCATGAACCGGGTCGATCAAGCTCGCTGCGCCGCAGGCGCAGCCGTTGGTCGTGCCGACGCATTGTGACGACAGATTGGCACAACTGAAGCCTTCTTCGCAGTCCCAGCCGTAATTGCGGTTCGAGACGCCGACCGGGTCGATGTCGATCTCCTCGCGGCGATTCTGACCGACGTCCCCGATGTAGAGATTTCCGTTCGCGCGATCGAATCCACATCGCCAGGGATTGCGCAATCCGAGATTCCAGATTTCATCCAATCCGGCAATTCCCTGATAGGGGTTGCCCGCCGGGTTGGTGTAGCCGGCCGGGCCGGAGACATCCAGGCGGAGCGTCTTACCAAAGAGTGAATTGATGTCCTGGGCCCGCTGGCTGGGGTCGCACGCGCTGCCGCCGTCGCCGGTCGGAATGTAAAGATATCCGTCCACGGGACTGAAGCCGATCCAGCCGCCGTTGTGATTGCTGAACGGCTGGGCATACGAGATGACCGTGTTCGGACTGCCCCCTGCGTCGGTGTGCACGTTGTCCAATGGATTCGAGTCGACGCGTCGCTGAATAACTGTCGTGCCACTGCCGCCCGAGAGCGTGAAGTTCAGATAGAACCTACCGTTCGTCAAATAATTCGGATCGAACGCCATGCCGAGCAGGCCTTGCTCGTTGCCGGTCGCGAGACCCGTCACGACATGAAAGGGAGCGCCAAGGAGCGTCGGGGGGTTCGTCGTGAGATCCAATACGAGGATTCGAGCCGAGGTGGCGGCAGGATTACCGCGTTGCTCGACGATGAACAGCCGGCCGGTGTCACCGGGCGGGGCCGTCACGAAAATCGGGTTGGTGAGACCGCTCGCTACGCGAACCGTGGTCAGTTGCTGGCCGCGCGCCGCGACCGAAAACGTCGACAACGCCACCACCGTCAAAATGCTTCCAAGCGCCATTCGTCGAATCATGGATCGTCCTCTTTTCAAAGTAATCGTGTCGCCTCACTACCCATCAGGCTGGAGAACATCGGGAGGAATCTGCAGGAAGCCGGTCAGGACGCCTTCCCCTCCCATCCGAAAGCGGCTGCGGGGTCCGCCTTCCGGCGCAGGCAGTTCGCTCGCGCTCGACCCAAATTCTACCAGAATTCACATCTCAAAACAATCGGCGGCGGAAGTGTTCAAAGCGAGGTTTCCATCAGAAATCGGCCTTCATGGCCCCTGTAAACGAGGCGGGCACGGCCTGTTTCAGTCAGACCGTGCCCTTAGCCCCTTTGGTTGTGTCCTGGTGACCGGATTACCGCAGCAGCGACAGCACGTTTTGCGGCGTCTGATTCGCCACCGCCAGGATGCTCGTCCCGGCTTGCACCAGAATCTGATTGCGAGTCAGGTTGCTCGTCTCCTGGGCGAAGTCCAAATCGCGGATCGACGACTCCGCCGAGGTCAGGTTCTCCAGCGTGATACGAAGCTGGTTCACGTTGGTATCGAGCGTGTTCTTCTCGAACGCGCCGAGCCGGCCGCGGATCACCGACACTTGTCGAATTGCCTCGGCGGCGATCTCACCGGCCTGCTTCGCGCCGCCGTTGAGAATCGAGTACGCGCCGCCGCTGGCAATGTCCGACAGGTAGCCGATGGTCAGGTTTCCGAGATTGGTCGCCGCGGTTGACTGAACACCAATGTTCACCTGTTGGTTGGTGTCGACCCCGGGTCCAAGCTGGAAGATCGCGCCGCCGCCGGTGATCGTGAACGAACTCGACCCGGCCGTGTTGAAGGCCTCCTGCAGCCTCAGCTCGACTGACAGACTCGTCGTGTTCAGGAAGAGATTGAGTCCCTTGCCGAGGGTGCTGGCACCGTTGACAGTGGCCGAAACGTCACGGCCGTTGTCGCGCCGGACGACGTTGCTGGATTCATCCACCGTGCTGAAGACGCCGCTGGTGCCGCCCAGTTCAGTGACCTGGACAAAGGCATCGCTGCCGTAGGCAATGGACTCCAGCACAATGCCGCTGGCGGCGTTCGCGCCGTTGATCAGCGACGCCTGCACGCCCGTCGCATCGCTCACAAGGTTGATCGCCGCACCGATCGCGCTGGCGGCCGTGCCGGCGATGAACGAAAGGGACGTGACGCCGTTCGGACCGGCCAGCTCGATCGTCACATCCGACGTGATGGCACTGGTCTGGAATTGCAATGATGCATGTTGGGCCGACTGGATGACGTTGACCGTCACCGGGATGTAGCTGGCCGTGCCGAATGAGACGTTGTTGATGCGCAGGTCGGTCACCTGCGCGTTGTTCACGCCGCTGGTGACGTATCCGAGCGCGCCGTTGAGCAGCTTGCGCCCGCCGAAGGTCGTCGTGTTGGCGATGCGCGTGATGGACTCGATGGCCGAGTCGATCTGCAGCTGATTGGCGCGGATTTCATCGTCCGAGACGGCGCCGACGTTGGCCGCTTCGACAATCTTGGCCTGAATGTCGTTCAGCAGGGCGGCCACCTCGTTCAGCGCGCCTTCAGTCGTGGCGATCACGTTCGCGGCCCGCTGCGAGTTGGCGACAGCCTGGCGCACGCTCTCGATTTCCGACCGCAGGTTCTGGGAGATGATCAGGCCTGCCGGGTCGTCGGCGCCGCGGTTGATGCGCAAGCCGCTGGAGAGCCGCTCCAGCGACGTGAGCAATCGGTCGTTGGAGCGCGTCAGTTCGCGCGCCGCGGTGATCGAGGCCGTGTTCGTGTTAATGCGTGACATATCACAATCCTCCGTGATTGTCGCTTGTGTCGCGGCGTCATGCCGCCATCAAAGTCCAGTCCAGTTCGCTGTCGCTCGCCCACACCGTGCAGGTCTGCGTTGGTTTCGCGGGCCGACTCCTCCAGCCACCCGCCACGCTTTCCCCTCTCGCTGCCTCAACCCCGTCGCGGTCCTCGCGGCGGCCGCGGCCCGTTGCCCGGCGGTGGATTGCCGCCCGGACGCGTCGCATCCGGAGGCAGATCCTCGGGCTTGATGTTGGCCGCGGCGCGGTTCTCCCGCTGGATCGCGTCGTATACTTCCTTGCGGTGCACGGCGACGTGCGAGGGGGCCGTGATCCCCAGGCGCACCTTGTCTCCTCTGATATCGACAATAGTAATCTCGATATCGTCGCCAATCATGATCGTTTCATCGCGCTGTCGCGAAAGTACCAGCATGCCAGGCTCCTTCCTGGTTGCGAGGCTTGCGGCCTCGCAATTTCCGCCCGCACGCGGCAAACCCTGCCGCCGCGCTCACGCGGGCTTTCTACTTTTCCCGAGGCCGCACGTCGCGCCTTCGGACCGGGCGAGGTCACCTCACTCAATCCTAGGCATCGCGCGGTCTCGACGCCTGCCAACATCCCTGTTTCAGGCCGTCCGGGCCATCACGCCGCGCTGCGGCAGCTTCATCAATTCATGGCGCGTCGTATACTTCTTCTCCGACAACACCAGTTGCTTGCCCACGCGCGTCGCCACGTTGATCAACAGCGGACCCTGCAGGTTCGCCGTCAGCGTCTCACCCACTTTGTTCACGATCACAAACACCTGCGAACCGACCGTGTCCGACAGGCCGATCTGCGTCAGATCTTCCGGCTTGATCGCGATCTGGTAGTCCGGCAGGAACATCCGCGGATCACACACCACGAACGCCAGCTCCGGCCGATGCACCGCCTGCATCCAGTAGAACGCGCTGTTTTCGCCCGTCTGAATCAGGGCGAATTCGCGATCGTCGGGGAAACCCAGAATGCCGCGCGGAAAATTCAAAAAGCGTTGATCGTCCACTTCGATTCCTCCGAACCGTGACGTTTCAATGACCATGTCCTCTGCTCCCGGCCGCCGACCCGGCGGCATGTTGCGACCGTCGCGGCGCTGCTGCGCCGCCGAACGGCCCGTCCCTGAAAACCTGTCGCCGCCTGCCATGCGTCCTCTCATTGCAGGAAGTCCAACAGCGACAGATTGGATATTCGACTGCTGCTCAACAGGCTGGCCTGCAGCGCCGTTTGCGCCTGCTGAAACCGCGTCACCGCTTCCGTGTAGTCAATTTCTTCCAGTTCGCTCAACAGGATGCGCGTCGCTACCACCGCGTCATCCGTCTGTTGCAACCGATCGCGCATCGCCTTCGACGCCGCGCCGACCTGGCCCTGCACCGTCGCCATGTCGCGCTGCAATGCGTTGATCTGCGAGCCTGCCTCGGTGATCTCCGATGAGTTGTCCGAAAGCAGGGCATCGCGCAGCCGATACAGCGCGCTGAAAATGCCCGGCTGCGTGAATGGCGCGACGTTGTCTCCCTCCAGCGCCGTCGGCGACCCGCTCTTGAGAATGCCCAACTCGGCCGCCACCGGCGACAAGTTCACCGCCTCGACCATCAGGTTGTCCGGCCCCGCCGGCCCCGTCAGCCGAAGACCCGCACCGCCCTGCGACGTGCTCGCCGTCACGCCCGCGCCGGCCAGCGTCGAAGCCGCGTTGATCGCATCGATCACATCGCCGATGGTCTTCGCGCCGGTCAAATCAACTTCAAACGCAACACCGTTTGCGTTCGTAATTCGCATATCATTTCCGCTTACAGGATGAATGCCGCGCTGGTTGTTCACCCGCGCCAACGAAACACCCCGGTCGATCGTCTTGATTCCCAGGGCCTGGGCGTCGGTCCCCGCGCCGTTTTCACCAATTATCAGCGGCGTGCCCGCGATCAGGTTCTCAATCTGAATCGAGCGACCGTCCGCGGTGATTGACGCCCGAACACCGACGCCGGCCGAGTTCAACGCGTTCAACACATCCTGAACGCGCGTCGCGCCGGCGAAACTGACGTTCACGGTCCGACTGCCGCTGGTGATTACGACGCCATCGGGCAGTGCCATGCCACCTGGCTGCAGGTCCACAAGGCGCGTCGTACCCGTAACGCGGCGATTCAGATTGCCGCCGTCCAGCGGAGTGCCCGCGCCAACCGTCCCGCGCAGGCCGATGTCGAATGCCGTCGTCCCGTTGCCGATGTCCGCAACGGCGATGCCGTTGCCGCCGCCGCTCGTGACGCGCAGCGCGCCGCCGTCGGCCGGACTGACGCCGAGGCTCAAGGTCGCGCCGGCATTGGCCGCCGCGTCGTTGAATCGCGCGATCAGGTCGTTGATCGTCTCGGCGCCGGTGAAGTCCACATCGAATGCGATGTTCGGCCCGGTCTCCGTCACGCGGATCACGCCCAGCCGAATGCCCGTGTTCGCGAACCCGCCGAGTTCGTTGATGCGTCCCGCCGGATCAAGCTGCACGTCAAAATCGACAAACCCGCCGCTCACTTCGCTGTTCAATCCGTAAAGGTCGGCCAGCGGGATGCTGAACGGCAGCGCGAGGTCCTCGCCGACCAGCGTCTGCCGTCCGGCGAAGTCGCCCTGCAGCGTCACACGGCCGCTCCCCGTCGCAAGCGGCGCGAGGCGCGATTGCCGCCCGCCGAACAGGTAATCACCCTGATATTGACGGTTGCCGATGTTCAGCAACTGGTCGATCAGTCCGTCCACAACCGTGACCTGCGAGGCGCGCTCTTCGGCGCTTTGCAGGCTGCCGGCCTGCTCGCTGGCGATTCGAGCGGCCTGGGTCAGCAGGTCGCTCACGTCCACCAGCGACGAGTCGGCCGCCGTGAGGTAGTTGTCGGCGTGCCGAAGGTTCTGAAGAATTTGATCCTGCCGCTGGAGCGACTGGTTGAGTCGGCTGATCTTCTCGGCCGCGAGCGGATTGTCGCTGACGGAAAGCAACTGCTTGCCGCTGGCGAGCCGCTGCTGGTCGTACGCCAGGCGCACGGTGTTGCGCTGGAGCTGGTTGAGCATGGCCAGCGCCTGCATGTTGCTCGAAACTCGACTGATTCCGCCCAGACCCATGTTCGTTTCAGTTCCTTACCGTACGATGCCCAACAGCACCTGGAGCATTTCATCCACGACGGTCATGTATCGCGCGGCGCCCTCGTAGGCCCGCTGATACGTAATCATCGAAATCGCCTCTTCGTCCATGTTCACGCCGCTGATGCTTTCGCGTTGATTCGTCAGCGATTCGAACACGATCGCGCCGGCGTCGTACGCACCTTGCGTGCTCGCTGAGGTCACCGCGATCTCCGCCACCGTCGAGGCGTAGTACTCGTTCAACGAGGCGCCCAGCGCCGTGACAACCTTGTTCTGCAGCGCCGCGATGTCCGTCGCATTCGAGCCGTCGCCGGGTAGATCGGTCTTGCCCGCTGCCAGAAAGGCGACATTGCTCTTCACCACCGAGTTGATCTCGATGTCGCGGCTCGTGCTGCCGGCGAAAAACGTGTTCACGCCCACCGCCGCCAGAAAACCCGAGGTGTCATCCGCGAAGGAAAACGTACTGCCCGCGGCGGACGAAAGCTGCAAGCGACCGTCGGCCAGGACCGTCGCCGTAACACCCGGCACGTTCGCGGTGATGTCCGCCGCGACCGAGTTGAGCGACGAATCGCTGCCGATGCCGTCCAGATCGATGTGAACCTGGTGCCGCGTGGAGACGCCGGTCGCGTCGTCCTTCACGTCGATGAAGAACGAGCCGGTCTTTGGCGGAAACGTGATGCCGTTGCCCGTCGCCGAAAGCGCCAGGCTCGGATCCGTCGCCGCGTACGTCCCCATCACGCTTGAGAAGCCCTGCAACCCTTTGCCGCTTGCGTGCAGCTTGTTGACTTCGTGTATCAGCGCCGACGCCATCGCATCGAGCCGGTCGAGTTGCGACTGCCCGTACGAATCTCGCGCCGTAATCAACCCGGGGATGCGCCCGCTCGTGGCATCGACCGGGCCGTTGTGGTGCTTGTACCGCACAACGACCGAAGCCAGCCCGTTGGCATCGATTTCCGTCGTGGTCTTCAGCCCGAACGACTCGCCGAACTGAATCAGCGCGTCGTTGCCGAGGTACACGTTGATCGCCCCCGAGGGCTGCTCGCGCACCGTGATCTCAAACAAATCCGAAAGCTGACCGAGCAACTGATCGCGCTGGTCGCGCAGACCGGCGGCCGTCCCGCCCGACGACGCTTCGGCCGTGCTGATCTGCACGTTGAGCGACGCGATCTGCGACGCGAGCTGGTCGGCCTGCTGCACGGCAACTTCAATCTCGCGGTTGGCGTCGGTGCGAAGCGCGAGGAGGTCGGTTCGCATCGAGCGAATCTTGTCGATGACCGCGCCGGCGCTCGTCGTGACGATGCTGCGCGAAGCGGTGTTTTGCGGATTGTTCTGCAGGTCGCCGACGGTCTTGAAAAACTCGCCCATGAGCGAGCCGAGATTCGTGTCCCCCAGCGGATTGAAAATGCCCTCGATTCGCGCCATCACGTCGCGCTGCGCGACCGACGATTGCACGTTCGAACCGGCCGTTCGCAGCCGCGCATTGAGCGCCTCGCTCACGTTGCGCCGCACACCGGTTACGGTCACGCCGTAGCCGACCTGGCCCACACCCAGGCTCGCACCCGGCACGGCCGACAGATTCGCAACGTTCCGCGCGTAGCCCGGCGTCCCCGCGTTGGCGATGTTGTGGCCGACAACCTGCAGCGCCGCCTGATACGCAGCCAGCGCCGAGCGACCAATCCCTAGGGCTGAACTAAGTCCCATGTCTCATACCACCGTGTTAAACACCTGCGGACCGGCCGGTCGTTCGACCCCGCCGCCCGCCGAGTACGTCTTGTTCGAGTCGTCCGGCTGCACGAGGTCGGTGAACACCGCCTTCATGTGCTGGAGCATCTGCTTGCAGACCAGCTCCACCACGCGATTGGCCCGCGCCACCGCCAGCATCTTTTCCCGCAGCACGTCCGCGCGATCGATCAGCTTCTTCGCCTCCGCCGGTTCCAGCCGCGCCGCCAGCGCCCGAACCCGAACCGTCACGTTCGCCGGCCACTGCATCCGCGTCGCCAGATCCGTCGCGACCGTCGCGCGCTGCTGATCCAGCTTCAAAATCTCGTCCGCCACCGCCGCTTCGCGCGCCGAAGCTTCCAGCATCGCCGGCACATTCGACCGGCGCATCGCCTCCAGCTTGTCCGCGATCACCGTGTGCAGCGTTTCGTGCCGTGCGATCAACTGATCAAGCAGCCGCACCAGCGCGTCAACGCTCTGCGAAGCGGGCATCGGAATGTTCTTCGCTGTTGCCGTCATGCCGCCGCTCCGTCCGCTGCATTCCCCAGCCGTCGCTGCATCGTGCGGTGGATCGCATTCGCCACCGGTTCGTTCTTCGAGCGGCCGATTCGCTCACCCAGGTGCTGCACGAGCTGCCCCTGGAACGCCTCTTCGCCGCGGCCCCCGTGAAACAAGTCGCTACGCAAACTCGACTGATTCATTTGCCGCATCAGTTGGCCGTAGAAGATGCTGCCGACAAGTTCGCCGACGCGCTCGCGGCCGATTTCGTTTGCCGACTTGGCCTCCGGGGCGACGCGGATCGCGCGAGCCGCACTGCGCGCGGGATCCGCCGCAAGGCTTAGCGCTGCTTGTGGGCGAATCGAGAATGCCGGATTGATTTCCATGCTCGCGATTACTCCACCACCACCAGCTTGCCGGTCACTTTGCCCAGCCTGTGAAGGTTCTCGACGATCTCGATGATGTCCTTCGCCGGTACGCCCAGCGCGTTCAGCGAATCCACCAGCTCCTGCAACTTCGCCCGCGTCGCATCGTTCGCGCCTGCGACGCCGTTACCCGGCTGAATCGCCGCGACGAACTGCTCCCCGACGACCGGTGCGTCCGGTGTCGGAACCGGCGGCGGTTGGCGCGTCATGATGGACATGCCGTTGTGCGAGATCACCGCGGGGCCGACCTCCACGCCATCCCCGATCGCGATCGTCTGCGTCTTGCGATTGATCACGATTCGAGCCTCGCCCGGCGGCATCAGCAACTCGGTGCTCTCGATCCGGCCGATGAACGTCGCCGGCCGGTCGCGCTCCTCCTCGGGAATCGTCACAACGACATTCTTCGGGCCGATCGCCTCGGCCAGTCGCCGCGTCTGCCCGACTTCCGACACGCTCTCGTTGATCATCTGCGCGATGACCGACGCCAGCGCGTGGCTCGCGTGCACGTCCTCGATCACCAGCGTGATCTGGCTTGCTTCGTTCATGTAGTTGTGAATGACATCCGCCTCCATCGTCGCGCCTTGCACGACGAGGCCGCTCGTCTTC
Organism: Phycisphaerae bacterium RAS2; assembly: GCA_007753915.1. Lineage (NCBI taxonomy): Bacteria > Pseudomonadati > Planctomycetota > Phycisphaerae > Phycisphaerae bacterium RAS2. Next base: position 143,837 of record CP036352.1, on the reverse strand, counting down.
ACCGCCGGATCGGTCAGTCGCACCGACCCCGACGCAAACGCAAAGATGCGATCCAGCCCCGGCCCCTGAAGCGGAGTCGGCACGAGGTAGCCACCCATCAGGCTCTTCGCCGAGCCGGTTGAGTTCACGCGCACGTCGATCCGGTCGCCCTCTCGCACACCGTTGTCCGGCAGCGTCGCCTCGACCATGACGATCGCGACGTTCTTCGTATCCGCCAGCGCCGCCGCCGGGACCGGAATCTCAAACTTCGCCAGCATCGCCTGGAGCTGCATCACCGATGCAAGGTACTTCCCGCCGTCGCCCGTGCCCGGCAGGCCGATCACCAGCCCGTAACCCAGCAGCCGGTTCTCACGCCGACCCTGCAGGTGCGTCACGTCGGCGATGCGCGTGGCCTGCGCCACGTCCGCCGTGACGAACAGGAGCAACGCCGCGATCACAAACACGCCGTGCGTCGACGCGAAGCGGTCTCGACCATTCGATCGGCCGCGCGGGCTGAAGCCCGCGGCTCGTTGTGTCAACTCAATCATTCCCATATCCCGTCAAAACGCCTTGGCGGTATCAAGGAACTCCTTGAACCAGCCGCGCTTCACCGCATCACGCACCGCGCCGTCGTTGTCCGTCTTGATGACGAGGTTGAATATCTTGTCGCTCGTCACGTTGCCGTCCGGGGCGATGTCCGTCTTGTTGCATTCGCCCGTCATCAGAATGAACTGCTTCTCGTCGTCGATCTCCACCTGCGTCAGCGCGAAGATCGTGAGGTTGCCGTTGGGTTTCACGTCCACGACTTTCGCCTTCAGGCGCGTCTCGAACACATCGCGCCGATCGGACACGCCGCGGTTCTGAATGTCGTTCTTGTGGTCCAGCTTCGCTTCGGGAATGCCGCGTTCAAAATCCTGCTGCACGAGCTTGTGGTCATGGAACCGAAACCACGCCGCCAGCTTCGTCTGGAGATTCCACTTGTTCTTCTGCTCAAGCCGCGAATCCGTCTGGTATCGCAGGCGGTGTCGTACGATCACACCAATGAAGTCGTTGACGCCGATTGCCTTCGGCTCCGGCGGCGCGATCGATGTCAGCGAGTACTGCGCCAGGGCAAGGTTGCGAGGCTGCGGCGGAATCACCACCGGCACCTGCGGAATCGCCGCGCCGTTCTCCGCTCGAACCGCTCCGTTGATCGCCGGTTGCGTTGTCGCGCTGGCCTGCTGCGACGGTTGCTCCTGCGCGCGGTTGAACAGCGACGACGACTGCCCCGCCGCCATCGCCGGCGCCATGCCGAGCACAATCAATCCCATCACATACCGGTTCATCACGTTCGCTCCGTCACCGACTCGCCAGTTGGGCCGAATCGGAAATCGTCACCGTGCCGGGTCCCGTCACCACGGCCTCGACCAGGTCCTGCTTGCGCTTCGTTCCGTCGCGGCGAACCGCGATCACGTCGCCCAGCCCGCCCGCCTGTTGCGCGCGACCGCTTGCCTTCACGACGACACCGCCGCGCCGAATCCAGATCGTCACCGCATCGCCGCGCTCCACCACCGGCGCGGCTTCTATCGAGGCCGCCGCGACCATCGCACCCGCCGGAATGAAATCGCGTGCACGTTGGCCCACCGCCGCATCCATCTGCGTCAGGCCGATGTCCGACGCCTCCGTGAATCGCCGCTCCTGCACCGCCAGGTCTGCCGATTCGATCATTCGACCGCGATTGATCGGCCGCCGCGCCACGACCACGTCCCGCATCACAGCCACTTCCACGACCAGCGGAATCGCGCGCATCGCGCCATCCGCCGAATGCGCCTTCGCCTCCAGCGTGACCAGTCCAGGCTGCACGGATGATGCCGCATGAATGTCAAATTGATGACTCTCGGCCGGAAGCGCGAGATCAGACCGGTTGGCCCGACTGAAGCGCACATCCACGCGACCGGGCAGCTCCGAAAGCCGGGCAGCCAGGAACTCCCGCACCGCGGATTCCAGTGTCCGCGCGGCACGGGGCGACTCCGTTCTAATTGGCTCAGCCTTCGACCTGTTGACTCGATTCGCCTTGTGTTGAGCGCCCCCGGCGTCGGCGGATGGATGCTTCGACAGCGACAATCGGCGCGGCGCGCCCAATGGCCGCATCACTTTGCACCGCGACGCGCCAAGTAATCGCACCTCCGCCGGGTTCGCGCCCCCCTCCACCAGCGCCCGGCGAACATCCTCAATCGTCAGCAGTAACTCGCCGCCCTCGCACGGCGACGGCGAAACGACCGTCGCTTCAAGGCGATCGCGCTCGGTGCGCGAGAAATCCACAAACTCCGCCAGGTCCTTCAGCACCACATCGCGGTCCGACACCATCGCCGTCGGCCAGATACGCACTTCGCCCGCCATCGCACGGTCAACCGGCGCAGCGCAAACGCAAATCGCCAGCGAGACCGCCAGGCATCGCAAGGCACCGACGCGCGAACGATCAACTCGCACGGTTCCGGCGGTCTGGCTTGTCTTCGTGTCTCGTGTCATGCCTGCGTCTCTAAGTCTTCCCGCTTCGCTCATCTCGTCTTCTTGGTGGGCAGTGCCCACCCTACAGATTGAACTGGTGCGTCTGCGGCTGTTTACTGACTACTGCTCACTGCGCTTCCTAGAACCTCCGAAGGTTGTTCACCGTCTGGAGCGTCTGATCGGCGCTCTGGATCGACTGCGAGTTCAACTCGAACGACCGCTGCGTGCGGATCAATTCAACCAGCTCGCGCACCGGATCAACGTTTGATAATTCCAGGTTCGCCTGCAACAACGAACCCGTCCCGTCCTGCGTCGGGTTCGCGATCAACGGCGGGCCGCTGGCGTCCGTCTGCCCGAACAGGTTCTTCCCGAGCTGCTTCAATCCCGACGGATTGATGAACCGGGCCAACTGAATCTGCCCGATGTCCTGAAACTCCAGCGCGCCCTGCGACCGCACCGCCACCAACCCCTGCGGCGAAATCTGAACGTCCACCGCGTCCTGCGGGATCGTGATCTGCGGCTCCAGCCTAGCGCCGAACGAATTGGCCAGCACCAGTTCGCCGTTGGCGTTCTTCGTGAAATTGCCCGCTCGTGTATAGACAGTCGTCTCCTGTCCGTCGATGAACGCCTGCACCTGGAAAAGGCCGTCGCCCTCGATGGCGATGTCGAACGGCTGCAGCGTCTGGTCGAACGACCCCTGCTCGAAATTCAACTGCGTGTTGGAAACCTGCACGCCCAGACCCACCTGCTGCCCAAGCGGCAGCGGCTGGTCCAGCCCGTTGCGCACGCCCGGCTCCTCGATCGTCTGGTACAGGATGTCCTCAAAGTTCACGCGCGAGCGCTTGAACGCCGTCGTCTCGATGTTCGCCAGGTTGTTCGCCGTCACGTCGAGCTTGAAGTCCATCGCCTTCATGCCCGTCGCTGCGGTATAGAGTGCCTGAATGCCCATGCTCAACCCTTCGAACGGCGAGCAAGCTCGCCGGCTAAATCACGAACCGTCCTTAACCAATTCGACCCAGGTCGTTCACCACGCGGCCCAGCGACTGATCCTGCATCGAAATCATCGTGGCGTTCATCTGGTAGGCCCGCGATGCCGCGATCATCTCCACCAGCGCCGCCGTCGGCTGCACGCTCGACGCTTCGTACGCGCGCGACACAACTTCCGCCCGGCTCGACCGCGCCGACTGGCCGCCCGCCTCGAACAAATTCTCGCCCTGCGCCACCAATCCCTGCCGGTCTGCGAACTCCACCACATCCAGCCGGCCCGCGATGTTCTCGCCCTGCCACACGCGACCCGTCGCGTCGATCCGCGCCTTGTCCGTGCTCAAGGGATTCACCACGATCGGCCGCCCCTCGGTTGAAAGCACCGGCGCGTTGCTGGCGACGTGGCGCAACATGCCGCCCTGGTCCATCACCATGCGACCATCGCGCGTGTACCGCGGGCCGTCGGCTGTCTGGACGGACAAAAAGCCCTCGCCGCGGATCGCCACGTCGAACGGGCTTTCCGACGGCGCGATCGGGCCTTCGGTGAAATCGGTGTAGATTTGTGTCTCGAAGACGCCCCCGGTGAGATTCGCCCACGGCCCCTGGAGCGACGGCAGATCGCCGCGCGCACGGGCGGCGTTCAGCCGCTCCATGAAGCCCACGCGCTGCGGCTTGAAGCCCGGCGTCTCCGCGTTGGCCAGGTTGTTCGCCAGCAGCGTCTGCCGGTAATCCTGCGCCAGCATGCCACCGGCCGACTGCCAAAGTCCCTGAACCATGTCCCAGCGACCTCCTGTCGCCCGGCCTCGTCGCACTAGCGATCGAAGCGTTTTGCTTCCTCGGCCCGCTCCCGGGTCGGCGATTCAATCAAGTGCAGCGTCGCGGCGATCATTGCGCCTCGCAGCACGGCCGCCCCAAGCCGTCGCAAGCCGCTCGCCTCGCAGCGAATCGCCTCGCGATCAGATGTCGCTCGCGAGGAATCGCCGGTTGTCGCTGCACGTTCGTTCATGCACGCTTACTCATGCCGGCCGCGCGGAATGCGCAGTCCGGACGCCGTCTGGCCTAGGCATCGGGCGTGCCAGCGCGCGAAGTTTGAGCCGGCATCAGAGTCTGCGATGTTCGCTAAGTTTCGATTTCTCGGAGGATTGAGTGCGAAAAAAAAGTTGTGTGTCGCCTGATGAAGCGCCTCAATCACGCTTCAAGCAGCACACCGCGCCGCGCAGCCTCTGCCGTTCAGCAACATCGATCGCGCGACTTTCGCCGAGAAAGATTCGAACAGAAATTGGTGCGTCGAGGACGCACCTACGGCATTTGCTGGAGAGTTTTCAAGAATCGGCGGGATAAGGAGGATTGGCCAACGGCTAATAGCCAAGAGCTAACGGCTTCCCTGCGGCAGCGGCATGCCCCGCTCCAGGGGCAACGCGAACACGATGCGATAGACCGATCTCGGCCCGCCCGCGCCAACATAATACGTCCGCCCCTCCATCAATCGCGGCGGTCGCCCGCTTGTCGGAACGGTTTGCACAAACCCGCGCGGCAGCTCGCCATAGACAATCGCCAACTCCCGCGCGGGAACGCCCTCGGCAGATTCTGCCGCCAACTGCCACACCGCCCCCTCTTCGTCGCTTGCCACCGCGAACTCGGTTACGCGCGGACACATGAACGGCCTCGGCCACCCCCGATGGTCGATCAGGAACCGAACGGGATGACTGGTCAGGTCCACATCGATGGCACCCGGGCGATTGCAGCCGCACAGGAACACCCCGGCGGCGCAGCCCATAATCAGCCCGGCGTTTGCGCGCACACACCTTCGCCACCAAATTCGGTCCGCCGTACCCGCGAGTCGTCGGGCGAATCGACCGAAAGCAGCCAACAAGCGGCAAATTCTGCCGATTCTGCTTTCAAACTGCGTCCGTGCGTGGTTAAAATAGACCGTCATGAACTCATTCCGACCTGCTCAAACATTGTGCGTGGCGACCCTTTTGCTCTTCGCCGGGCTGCCGTTGGCATTTGCTCAACCCCGCGAAATCCCCAGTCGATTGGCCCCCACGCCGCTCGACTCCGGGCCACTGGAGAATATCGGTCTTTCCAACGACGCCGTCTTTGCGGAAACCGTCCGCGTTCCTGACGCATCCTGGATCAGGCTCAAGTTCGACGAGGTGAGGCTTGCGGGTAACGAAGACGACGGCACCGGCTCGTTCCTGATTATCACCTCGCTGCATGACGGATACTTCCAGATCATGCACGCCTCGCACGTGCAACAGTGGCAGAACACCAGCGCCTACTTCAACGGCGACGCCGTACGCATCGAACTTTTCGCCAGCGCAGGCACCGGCGAAAACCGCATCGTGATTCAAGAGACCATCGCCGGAGAACCGGTCATCGAAGACGACGCCGACGAGCGAACGATCTGCGGGGCCGTCGACGATCGCATTCTTTCCAACGACCCGCGCGTCGGCCGCGCCATGCCCGTCACCTGCACCGCTTGGCTCTTCAACGACGAGAACAAGTGTCTGCTCACCGCCGGACATTGCGCGGGCGCATCGCTGCAGGTGATGCAATTCAACGTGCCGCTCTCAACGGCCGGCGGCGCGACGGTCAGCCCGCCGCCGCAGGATCAGTATCCCATCGACCCCGCATCGGTCCAATCCCTGAACGGCGGCGTCGGGAACGACTGGGCCTACTTCGGCTGTTTCAAGAATTCGAACACCAACCTCACCGCCGCGCAGGCGCAGGGCGATTACTTCATTCTGGCCCCGTTTGCACCGCCTGTTTCCGGACAGAACATCCGCATCACCGGCAACGGCGGCGTTTCCGCGCCCGTCTCGCCTACCTGGAACTACGTGCAGAAGACCCACGTCGGGCCCTACGTATCGCTGACCGGAAACACCGTGCGCTACGCGACCGACACCACCGGCGGGAACTCCGGCTCACCCATCATTGATGAAACCACCGGACTGGCCATCGGCATACATACGCACGCCGGCTGCAACAGCGGCGGCGGCTCCAACCAGGGCACGGCCATCCAGCACTCCGGCCTGCAAAACGCGCTGGCCAACCCCCAGGGTGTTTGCGATGACGACATCGTCTCGCCGACTCCTGATCCGATGTTCTTCACCATCCCGCCGACGCCGACCAGCACGACAACCGTCGTGATGCAATGCACCGAGGCCACCGACACCGGCTCGCCGCCTGTTGAGTATTACTTCGACTACGTCAGCGGCGCGGGCGGCGGCATCGACAGCGGCTGGACCACGGATCGCGACTATTCCAACAACGGCCTGACGCCCAACTCGGTCTACAACTACCGGGTGCGCGCGCGCGACAGCAACTCCCCCACGCCCAACGTCACGGCCTACAGCACCACCATCACCGCCGGCATGCCGATCCAGACCCCCACCGGCGTCGGCTTCTCAAACGTGACCTCAACATCGATGACGGTTCAGGCGCTCGGAACCTTTACCAACGTCGGATTCCTCCAGACAGGCTTCTATTACGAACTGACCCCGCCCGACGGCAGCGGCGCCAACGCATGGGTCACCGGAGCCGGTGCGGCCAGCGTGAACCTCACCGGGCTGGTCCCCTGCACGGAGTACACCCTGCGAATCAAAGCGCGAAACTTCCAATCGGATGAGACGCCCTTCACCGATGCCGTCGCACAGTTCACCATCGGTTGCGATTGCAAACTGCTCGGCGACATCGACGGCGACGGATTCGTCACCGGTTCCGACATCGCCGGTTTCGTCCGCGCCAAACTCGGCTCGCCGCTCGAGACCGACAACGCCGGCTGCGCGGACTACAAGACGGAGACGCTCGACGGCGACACAGCGCTCTTTACAGCCGATCTGCTCGCCGCGCCTTAATCGGTGCTGTGCCCCTCATAAGGCATGAATCCATGCCGATGTTCACAGCGCCGCGGCAGCCGTAACAGAGCGGGCACTGCCCGCCTTTCTTCCGGCTCACGGCCCAAAGCTTCTTCTCTGCCAGCCGCTCCGCGCCCACGCGTTGCTCAAGTCACTTTTCTTTATTGGCGGAACGGTCGATTTTGGCGCGATTTCAGGTTGCCTTTCGGTTAGAATGGGCTCCAGCGTCTCTTGCCTGGCCGCTTCATGCGACAGACTCAATGCGCCGTCTTTCTCTCGGAGGAACCATCATGCGTAGCCCTGCTGAACCCTCGCGTCGCTTCACCAGCTTCCTGACCTGTTTCGCGGCGATTGCAGCCATGGCGTCGGCCGCGAGCAGCGCCCCGGCCGGGATGATCACCGGGCTGACGTGGCACTCGGGCGTTGCCTCGGTCGCCGGCGAGTTCATCGTCGCGCCGTCCGCCCCGAACAACGACGACGTCGCCGGAATATCGCCAAACGTCGTATTTGTGCTCCAGAAAAACTACGTGGGAATCGGGCCGGTCGATCTCGTTTTCGAAATCGCCGACACCGGCGGCACCACCGAATACCGCGTTGAAGAAGGCGTCTCCAACAGCACCGGCCTGGACTGGTCGGGTTACCACATGGAGCTTGGATTCGGCGTCGGCGCGGGATTCGTCAAGGCGACCAGCGGCGTCGGACTGGATTTCGACGCGCCGGATTACAACTCGCCGGTCTCGCTCGGCACTTTCTTCAGCGCCCTGCCCGCCACCGAATTCGATTTGATCGGAACCGGGTTCATGCCGGCCGCGGCTTTCAATGCGGGCATCCTGCTGCACATCGACGTGCCCGACGGAATCACGTCGTTCACGCTGCGACAGTCCCCGATTGCCGTCCCCGAGCCGGCCGCGGGCATGCTGATCTCAATGTTCGGAGTTGCGGCTATTTGCGCTGGTCGCCGACGAGCCGCCAGGCCCACGGCATCGCCGTCGCGGCAAGGGCGATCTTGAGCACGTCGCCCGGAAGGTACTTCAATACTCCCTCGAAGAACGCGGCGGTCACACCGGCCTGAAGCGCCAACCAGATGAAGCCGCCGCCCAGGATGATCGCCTGGCCGACTGCCATGGCTACGGCAGCCGTCGCCATGCGCCGGCCCATTCCCATTTCACAAAGCGCCCCGACCACCGCCGCCGCAATCGGAAATGCAAACAGATAGCCCGCTGACGGCCCGGCGAAATAGCCGATCCCCGCGACCGGACCGGCAAAGACCGGCAAGCCCGCCGCACCTTCCATCAAATAAACCGCCATGGCCGCCGCGCCGCGCCGCATCCCCAGCGCCGCGCCAACCAGCAGCACTGCGAACGGCTGCAACGTCATCGGCGCCGGCCACATCGGCAGTTGCACCTTCGCGCACAGCGCCACGAGTATCGAGCCGGCGACCACCAGCGCGAGATCAGCGGCCATCGTGCGGCGACGAGCGCCTGTGAAGAGCAATATGTCAGCAAGCGGTGCGTGCGTCATTGCGGTTCCTCAATTGATTTTCGTTCCCGCCGGGGCTTGTTAACTCGGCATCAGCGCCTTCAAGGCGTCGTACTCGGAGCGATTGGACGGAGCAAAGCCCTTCACCATCAACTGTTTGCAGAGTGCTTCGTTCTCGGCTGTGCGATTCAGCAGGTAGTCCGTCAGCTTCTTCAAGTCTTCTTCCGCTGCCCCGGGACCCGCGACGATCACCAATTCGGGCACCGGATCAGTCTCGCCAATCACTTTGAACTGATCCTTCGACGGGCCGGAGATGGGATTCCCCCCCGTCGCGGGCAGTTTATTGAAGACCGACTCGTCGACCACGCCGGCGTTCACCGTCAGGTCCAGCGCGATCTTTACGGCCGCGTCATTCTGAACATACAACCGCTGCTCCCAGCAAAAAGGCGGGGGCAGCAGTTCAGGCAGCAGCTTGTTCGTCGGGACCCCGCCGCGCTCCAGCGCCTTGCGCGCGGCATAATCGGTCAACAGGTCTTTGTAGGTTCCGAAGGCGAAGCGCTTGGCCGCGCAATCCGCCACCGATTTGAATCGCTGGTCGCTCGCCCGCGCGATCAGCAGCCCTTTGCGCGATGTCCGCCCCATTTCGTTCACGGCGCTGGCCAGCAATTTCAAATGCGAAGCGTCGGGGATCGAGGCGTATTCCTGGGCCGACAGAATCGCGAACTTCATGTCGCCCATCGTCAGTTGTTGCGATATTGCCTCCCCGCCGGGTTGCGGATTGAATCGAACCGGCCGGCCCAGCGCCTCTTCCATCCCTGCGTGGAGCGCGCGGTACTCGGCGGGAATGCCGAATGGATCTGCCTTGGTCGTGCCGACCATAATCACGTCGCGCATCGCAGCATCGCCGCCGGCCTGCGAGCAGCCGACGCCGGCGATCAACGCCAAAGCGGCAACCGAATGCATCAAGGCACAACGCGAGCATGCGGAACGAGTCATGTTTGGCATCGGAGCAACTCCCGGATCGGCTGGCCGCCTGCCATGGAAGCGCCGTGGCGGACCGATCAGCGAAAAGTATAGCGGCCCTGTGCCGGGAGGCTCAAGTTGGCGGAGAAAACGGAAACGGCGTGGGCGGCGAGTCCGGAACGCGCCATTCTCGCATCACGCCGCCGGGTGCGCCTTCCACGTACCACGACAAGACTAGCTGCCAATCGCCTCGGATTCTCCGGTCAGCGCTGCCAGCAAATCCGCCGCATCGCGAGAAGGGATACACATCGACGCCACCTGATCGGCGCGAGCGATGATCCGCGCGAAGGCCGGCGATCCGCCGGCGCAGGCGATGGACGCTGCCGCGCCGGGAAGCGGCTCAAAGTGAACCCAGTCGCCGCCGCGTAGCACCGTATCTTCCGGCCGGGCATTGAAGAAGAACCGCCGGCCGGCTGACGTGACAAGACTCCCGTCAAGCGTAAGAGGACGATAGGCCAACACATAACCAAGCACGAAACGAAACTCCCAACCGGCGAAGAGATGGAGTCCGTTCCGTCGCACGAGATCGCCCGAAGCAGGCGGCGCATCGCGCGGGCATCCTTGCGGCGCACAGGTTAGCCCGTCGTCCGCATCCCTGCACGAAAAAAACCGATTGAAAAATGAAATGGAATGGGCGGTCTGATAAAGAAAGCCAACCGCACTCGCCTCGCCGAGCGTGTTGCACCGCGTTGCGAAGAAACAGCAATGGATATGGTGCGCCGAGAGCGCTCCCCGGCGATCGCTGATCACGAACCCCTGACCAATCCCGCTCTACTCATCAACCCGGATCGGGATTCTGGATCGTGTCGCCGTTTGCGTCGGTGACGAGCCACACCACCTGATTGCGCGGGTTGCCCGTTGCGTCGCCGGCTCGGTCAAGGACCGTCGTGACAATCGTGCCGCCGCCCGCAAACTGGAACGGTTGCACGGCGTTGTTGAACGGCGTCTTGTCGAGGCGCCATTCCGGAGCCGTGCCAAAGCCTTGCGCACAAAGCGTTCCCTGAATGCGGATCACTTCGGCGGACTTGCCGACGGGGATGCCCGACGGATTGGTGTACACGAATCCGCGCTGAGTGCAGAGGTTGGCACCGGTGCAGATGAAGTTCGGATCCGCATCGCCGAAAACGATCAGTTCCGGCAGCGGAATCAGCGGGCTGCCTGTGGCCGTCAGAAGCGTGCGCGTTGTCTCCGTCCCGGGCGTGGCTGCGACAAGCGGCGGACTGCCCAGTTCGTTGATGCCGTACCGCCGGACCAGAATTCGATTCCCGGAGAGCAGCGGGATCGTATCGCAGCCGATGACGAGCACCGATTGGCCGGGGATCAGGGCGTCGACGTAACCGGCGTTGAGGTAGTTCGGCAATTCGGCGTCACACACGAAGCCGCCCGGCCCGGCCGAGACGGCCAGGGTGATCGCGAACGACACCGGCTGCTGCGCCTGATTCACCAGCGCAATTTGTATATTTCTGCTGGCCGCGTCCAGCGCGCACACGGATGTGATCGCCGTGTCGGGAGAGTTGTCATCGGGCGTGGTCGTCGGCGCTCCCTGGTTTCGATTGGGAAGGTTCAAAAAGGTCTGCGCAAACTGCGCCGACAAGAACGGGCTGATGTTGCCGCCGCAGCCTACGGCGATGAACGCCGCCAGCAGGCCCAGCGCCACCGCGCCGCGCAGGTTCAGAACGTGACCGAATCGAGTCCTCATGAAAGGGCCTCCCTTACAAGGCTGCCTGGGGGTTCCGCGAGGCGGGGGCACGACTGCAATCCACCAATGGGTTGAAACGCTTCGCGCCGTTTGCATCCGCCGCCATGTCCGGCATGGATCGGCGGGGAAGGTTGAGACGGCCGGTCCCCGGTTGCTACCCGGCTGCCTCACGCTGGATTTTACCGCCTGACCGGGGAGGAAGCAACGCCGAAACCTCCGATCAATACGAAGCTTCCGGCATGTCCCAAAACCTCGAAATCCTGCGGCACACCGTCGCCCCGGACATCGCGTTGTTTATGGGGGTTTGCCGGGTTGCTGCAATCGCGGCCCGGAGGCAACCCGATTCGCCGCTCGGACACCCGCTCCAGCCGGGTTATCTGCTCGGCCGATGGACATTTACGTTCAATGGTTCGCGGACGTAGCCGGGGAGGGCGAACCCCTTGTCTCGATGCCGGCATTTGAATCGGAGCAGGACTTCGTGCGATTTCGCAACCTGACATCACTCGACACCGACCGGCTGCTGCAGATGATTCGTGAGGCGGCCGGCGAATGGCCGCTTCACGGGCTGGATGTGACGATCCGCGACAGCCGCTCATCGGACTTTTCGGGAACGTGTTTCTACAAGACGGGCCGGATTTACGTAAATGTCGGGCGTCACGTGAGCTACCCGTATCCGCTCAAGACCTATCTCGCCCGGGCGCGGTCCAGCCGGGGCCGATGGTGGCGCGAGATATACAGCATCGTCGTGCAGGACCCTTACCAGTTGGTGTTGTTTGTGTTCATGCATGAGCTCTATCACTGGCTGGTTCGCCAGGCTCGTCGCAACACCCGGCAGAAGGAAGCTCGCTGCGACCGGTTTGCGGCGCGAGCGCTGGTTGACCGCCACGGTTTGGTCGTTATCGACTCCCATGCGTCGCCCGTGGCCAGAAACGAGTGGGATTTCCAGGACTTGGACGGCTTTGTAGCGGCTGCTCACCTCACCGCCATTCGCAGGGCCAGAGTGAAGGAATCCGTCGGCCAGCCGGTCCTTGCAGCCCGACCCGCGATTCGAAACCGCGTCAAGTCCACGCCGAGCGGCTCAACTCCGATCAAGCCGCCATCTCCCTGACCGGCCGAAGCCTGTTCCGATCGCCTGGTGAATGCCGCCGACAGATCCGTCCAACTCCGGTCGCAACACGACTGGAAGGACACTGCGCTTCCGAGAATCCCCCTTGAACTTCCCTGAATTTCGTGACTTTTCGTTGACTGATAACCTTTTACGGGATATGATGTTAATGTGGTGAGCGTGCGGCGGACGGCTGCAGCGGGTGACCTTTTTCCAGATACCCGCAGCCCTGACCATTCGCTGCGTAGAATGAAATGGCCACATCTCATCGTGCTTCAGTTCGCTGACCGATGGGAGAATCACAACCTGTCTTCCACTCGCTGCGGCACCCTTTGACCGCGCCAATACCAACAGGGTGCCGCACGCCTTTTTTACTCCATTGAGTTGTGTCCGCGCGCTATTGGAAGCAAGCCGCGCCGCGCGCGGGACGATACCATTACGCCCATCGCGCCCTCGCGCGACGACCTCCGGGAAAGGAGTCCTCCATGGCTGGTTCAACGTCGTCCACAAGCTCTCCCGCGTCGTGTGATTTTCCGCGCCGTTTCGTCGCGGCCGATGCCGTCCTCGGCGACCTCGCGGCGATCGAGCCGTACTACCGCGACCTGGAAGGCCGGGCACTGGGCAGCCGCGCGGCGATGGAAGCGCTTCTCGCGGACTGGTCCGAGCTGGACGCATGGCTCGACGAAGAGAGTTCGCTGCGCTATGTGGCGATGACATGCCACACTGACGACACCGAAATCGAAAAGCGCTACCTCGACTTCGTCGAGAACGTCGCGCCACAGGTCAAAGTCTGGACCAACCGGCTCGAGCGCAAAGTGCTGGATTGCGCCCACCACCGCGATCTGCCTTCGGAGCGCTTCGAAGTCTGGCTCAAGCAGCTCCGCGCGCGCGTCGACCTGTTCGACGAGCGAAACGTCCCGCTGGCGACGGAAGATGACAAACTCTCCCAGCAGTACCAGAAGATCGTCGGTGGGATGTCCGTGCAGCATGACGGCCGCGAGCAGACGCTGGAGGAAATGAGCAAGCTGCTGGAGTCGCCGGATCGCGCGGTTCGCCGCGAGGCGTGGGAGAAGATCAGCGCCTGCTGGACAAGCCGGCGCGATGAGGTCGAGCAGATCTTCGACGCCATGGTGCGCATTCGGCATCAGATGGCGGTTAATAAGGGGCTGAAAGACTACCGCGAGTACGCCTTCCGCGACTGGGAGCGGTTTGATTACACGCCGGCGGATTGCGAGGCCTTCGCGGCCAGCGTCGAGAAGCTCGTCGTGCCTGCGGCGCAGCAGTTGGCCGAGCAGCGAAGGCAACAACTGGGGCTTGATGCGCTTCGACCGTGGGACATGGACGTGGACCCGCAGGGGCGCGAGCCGTTGACTCCGTTCAAAGGCGCGACGGAGTTAATCGCGGGATGCGGAAAGATTTTTTCGCGCGTCGGCGATGTGTTTGCGAAGCAGTTCGCGCGGATGGTTGAGGGCGGACTGCTCGACCTGGAGAGCCGCAAGGGCAAGGCGCCGGGCGGCTACATGACGGCGTTCGAGGGCCGCCGCCTGCCGTTCATTTTCATGAACGCGGTCGGCACGCAGGACGACGTACAGACGATGCTGCATGAGGGCGGGCACGCGTTTCACGTGTTCTCGGTGCGTGACGAACCGATGACGGCGCTCCGTCAGCCGCCGATTGAGTTTGCCGAAGTCGCGTCGATGGGCATGGAGCTGCTGGCCGCCCCGCATCTGACGGAATTTTACTCGCCGGCCGACGCGAAGCGGGCGCACCTCGACAACTTACAGAATATTGTGCGGTTCTTTCCGTGGATGAGCACGATCGACATGTTCCAGCATTGGGTCTATTCCCACCCGACGCACACACGCGAAGATCGCCGCGCTGCATGGACCGCGCTGAACAAGCGATTCAATCACTGGGTTGATTACAGCGGCATGGAGGACGTGCTGGCGACGAACTGGCATCGCAAGAATCACCCGTTCACCGTGCCTTTCTATTACGTCGAATACGGCATCGCACAGCTTGGGGCGCTCGGGGTGTACTTCAACTCGCGGCGGGATTACGCCGGAGCGGTGAAGTCCTACCAGCGGGGCCTGGCCCTGGGCGGCCGCCGACCGCTGCCGGAGTTGTTCGCCGCGGCGGGGGTGAAGTTCGATTTCTCGGCCGAGGCGATTGCGCCGCTGATCGCCGGGGCGCGGGGGGAATTGGCGGAGGCGTGAGCTTCTCGCCGCAAGCCGTGAGTAATGAGCTGGATGACGATGCATGAAGCCGACGGATTGCAACCCGTCGGCTTTGATGCCGTCACACGCTATCATTACTCGCCAATGAACGTCCTCCTTGCCAATCCCCGTGGGTTCTGTGCCGGCGTTGATCGCGCCGTGAAGATCGTCGATCTCGCGCTCGAGGCGTTCGGCCCGCCGGTCTATGTGCGGCGGGAGATCGTGCACAACAGCCACGTCGTCGCCGATCTGCGGGGCAAGGGGGCCGTGTTCATCGAGGAATTGTCCGAGGCCCCGGCCGGAGCGGTCGCGATTCTTTCGGCGCACGGCGTCGCGCCGAGCGTGTTCGACGAGGCCCGTTCGCGCGGGCTGCGGCTGATCGATGCGACGTGCCCGCTGGTCACAAAGGTGCATCTGGAAGTTCATCGCTTCGTGCGGCAGGGCTATCACATCGCCCTGATCGGCCACGCCGGGCACGACGAGGTGATCGGCACGATGGGCGAAGCGCCGGGAAAGATTACACTTGTCGAGAACGAGTCGCACGCCCGCGCGGTCGAGTTTCCGTCGCACGACAAGCTCATGGTGCTCACGCAGACGACGCTCGGCGTGGACGACACGGCCGGCGTGCTGAACGCCCTGCGCGAGCGTTTCCCCAAACTGGAATTGCCGCCGACCGACGACATCTGCTACGCGACCCAGAATCGGCAGGACGCGGTAAAAGAGATGGCCCGCCGCGGAATGGACCTGCTGCTGGTGGTCGGCTCGCGCAACAGCAGCAATGCGGCGCGGCTGGTGGAAGTCGGCGCGGCGCGGGGCGTGCGCGGCTTCCTGATCGACGGGGCGGATCAGATCAACCCGGAATGGGTCACTAATGCGGCACTCGTCGGCGTTACGGCGGGGGCAAGCACTCCCGAATCGGTCGTGCGCGGCGTGCTGGATCGGCTGGCGTCGCTGGGGGCCGGCGGGGTCGAGCTTTGCACGACGGCCGAGGAAGACACGGTATTCCAGATTCCGCCGCAACTGCGGGAGGCCGTGGAGCAGAAGCGCGGCGTGCCGCTGAAGGTGATTGAAGGCTGATTTGGCGGTAGAATCGCGGGGCGATGGGCAATTCTGACAAATCAAACGAGCGCATGGCTCCCGCGCGTCACGAGCCGGCGGCCGGCGTCGGGCTGGTGTCAACCGTGGCGTCCGGCGTGATCGACACCGGTCGCGATGCGTTGTCGGCTGCGGCGAACACGGCGCGATCCGGGGCGCGCCTGGCCTTGGGCACGATATTCGCGGGAGCCAACGTGCTGATCGATCTGGGCGTTCGGGCGGCGCGGGCGCTGCCGCTTCGCGACGGGACGTCGACCCGGCCGCAAGAGGCCCCGACCATGCCGCCCGAAGCGGCCATGCCGAATCGTGCCACTCCTGCGTCATCAGAAACGATCACTCCACAGGCCGAATCAACAAAGACCAGTCGCGAGACGAAGCACGCAGGCAAATCTTCTCACGCCGCCGCGCCGCTCGTCCGCGGGTGGTGGCGATCGTCCGGCGGGCAGCCGGTTTGGGAACCGCATGATGTGCGCCGGGCGCTGCGCCGCGTTAACTCGCCGCTCGCCGTGGTCGTTCATGGTGAACGGACCTCGCTCGGCGTAGACGGTGTCTGCACGCTCGGCGCAATCGCACCAACTGAAACCGCGCCGAACGCCGGCGAACAAGTCCTGCCGTTGTTTGCATACACTCCCGCCCTGCACCCCTCCATGCTGGGCGACCCTTCATTTCGACACGACTACGGACTGGAATACGCCTACCTCGCCGGCGCGATGGCCAACGGCATCGCATCGGTCGAAATCGTCGAAGCGATGGGCCGCGCCGGCATGATGGGATTCTTCGGCTCCGCAGGCTTGTCGGTCGACCGCGTCGCCCGCGCCATCGACCATGTTCAAGCCGCGCTCCCCAATCGCCCGTTCGGCTTCAATCTCATTCACAGCCCGAGCGAACCGGACCTCGAATCCGCCGTCGTTGACTTGTATCTGAAGCGCGGTGTGCGCGTTGTTGATGCTTCAGCCTACCTCGACCTGACGCTGCCGCTGGTGCGCTATCGCGTCAGCGGCATCACGCGCGATGCCGAAGGGCGCGTGATCTGTCCCAACCGCGTGCTGGGCAAGGTCTCGCGCGTCGAAGTCGCCCGGAAGTTCCTCTCGCCGCCGCCCGAGGCGATGCTGAACAAGCTCGTTGCCTCCGGCGACCTCACGGCCGAGCAGGCCCAGTGGGCGCGACGCGTTCCCGTGGCGCAGGACCTCATTGTCGAGGCCGATTCGGGCGGGCACACGGATAACCGTCCATCCCTCGCGCTGCTGCCGACCATGATGGCGCTGCGCGACGAATTGCAGGCCGAGTTTGAATACGACCGCCCGCTGCGCATCGGCGCGGCCGGCGGCATCGGCACGCCCGCTGCGGCGGCGGCAGCCTTCGCGATGGGAGCGGCCTTCGTTTTGACCGGCTCGGTCAATCAGTCGTGCGTCGAGGCGGGCACGTCCGACGCGGTGCGTGAGATGCTGGCGAAGGCGGCGCAGGCCGATGTGACCATGGCCCCGGCGGCCGACATGTTTGAAATGGGTGTGAAGGTGCAGGTGCTGAAGTTCGGCACGATGTTCGCGATGCGGGCCCGCAAGCTGTACGACCTGTACCGTCAATACGATAGTCTCGATGCGTTGCCCGCGACGCAGCGCACGGCGCTGGAGCGGGACTTCTTCCGCTGCTCGATTGAACAGGCGTGGGACCAGACGCGCGCGTTCTTCGAGAAACGCGACCCCTCGCAAATCGACCGCGCCGAGGCCGAGCCGAAGCACCGCATGGCCCTGGTCTTCCGATCTTATCTTGGACAAGCGTCAAAATGGGCCAACGCCGGTGAGCCGACGCGGAAAGCCGACTACCAGGTCTGGTGCGGCCCGGCCATGGGCGCCTTCAACGAGTGGGCGCGCGGCTCGTGCCTCGAACGCTGGCAGAACCGAACAGTCGTCGCCGTCGCGATGAACCTGATGCTCGGCGCGGCCGTGCTGACGCGCGTAAACTGGTTGCGGGCGCAGGGCGTGGAGATTGCCCCGGACCTGGCGCGCTTCGAACCGATGGAACTGGCGGACGTGCAGGGGGCGTTGGCTGAATAGCGAATTTCGAAGGCACCTGCGAACACGAGTTCGCTTTGAGTGTTATGGTTTCACTCTTCGCAACTCGCTCTTCTCAATTCTCTTGACAACCATAACATTATTTTACCAAAAGGTTTATGAATGCCGTGGGGGGTGCGGCCGTCAGGCTCTTTCCCTTATACTTCCCCCTTTCACACAAGCAGTCAACCCGGATCGGCCAGGCACGTAACGCACTTTCCGAAGTCGGACCCCTGAATGAGCATCGCGCGAACGACGGACACTCCCGCTCAACCCATCGCCATCATCGGCATGGGGTGCATGTTCCCCAAGTCGGCGGACATCCTCGCATTCTGGCGGCTTCTGCGCCGCGGGGACGACGCCATCACGCCCACGCCGCCTTCGCACTGGTCCATCGCCGACTACGTGGACCCCGATCCGAAGCGGCCGGACTTCACATATTGCGGGCGCGGGGGGTTTCTCTCGACGACGGAGTTTGACCCGACGGAGTTCGGCATCCCACCGACGATTCTCGAAGCGACCGACACGTCGCAACTGTTGAGCCTCGTCGTGGCGAAGGCGGCCCTGGAGGACGCGGGCTACGGCGAGTCGCGCGAGTTCAACCGCGAGCGGGCCAGTGTCATCCTCGGCGTAACGGGCTTGCAGGAGCTGGCCCTGCCGCTTGGGGCGCGGCTGGGGCATCCGATCTGGCGGCGGGCGCTGGCCGAGGCGGGCGTGCCGGCCGATCAGGCCGAGTCGGCCTTGGCGAAAATCTCCGACGCGTACGTGAGCTGGCAGGAGAATTCATTCCCCGGCCTCCTGGGCAACGTGGTCGCGGGGAGAATCGCCAATCGTCTCAATCTCCGCGGGACCAACTGCGTGGTCGATGCGGCCTGCGCCAGCTCGTTGAGCGCCGCGCACCTCGCCATGATGGAGTTGGCCACGGGGCGGTGCGATCTCGCGCTGACCGGCGGCGTCGACGCCCTGAACGACATCTTCATGTACATGTGCTTCAGCAAGAC
The DNA here is from genome assembly GCA_007753915.1 of Phycisphaerae bacterium RAS2. Lineage (NCBI taxonomy): Bacteria > Pseudomonadati > Planctomycetota > Phycisphaerae > Phycisphaerae bacterium RAS2. The sequence goes on along the minus strand of CP036352.1, from coordinate 124,858 downwards.
GCCGGCGCTCTCGCCGACGGGCGACGCGCGGCCCTTCGCCGACGATGCCGACGGAACGGTGCTCGGCGAGGGCATCGGCATGCTCGTATTGAAGCGTCTGCCCGACGCCCAGCGCGACGGCGATCGAATCTACGCCGTCATCCGCGGAATCGGTACGTCGAGCGACGGCCGTTCGCAGAGCATCTACGCCCCGCACGCCGCGGGTCAGGCCCGCGCGCTGCGAAATGCGTACAAGATCGCCGGCCTTGCCCCGCATGAAGTCGAGCTGATTGAAGCCCACGGCACCGGCACGAAAGTCGGCGACGCGGTCGAGTTTGACGCGCTGTCAGGCGTGTATCGCGAGGCTGCGAATGACGCCGACGCGCGCTGGTGCGCTGTCGGTTCGGTGAAATCACAGATCGGCCATACCAAGGCGGCGGCCGGCGCGGCGGGGCTGATCAAAGCGGCCCTGGCGATTCACCATGGCGCGCTGCCGCCGACGATCAAGGTCGCCCGGCCGAATCCGAAACTGGATATCGACACCAGTCCGTTTTACATCAACACGGAATTGCGTCCGTGGGTGGCGCGCCGCGGTCGGCCGCGCCGCGCGGGGGTCAGTTCGTTCGGTTTCGGGGGAAGCAATTTTCACGCATTGCTGGAGGCCGCGCCCGGCGCGCTCGCTGAACCGGCGTGGGACGGCTCGGCGCAGATCATCGCGCTGTCGGGCGATTCGCCGGCCGGACTGCTCGCACAGCTGGATGATTGGTCGCAGCACGTCCGCGCGGGCCGCACGTCGCCCGCGTGGCTCGCGCACTTCGCCGCTCGATCGCGCAAAGCGTTCTCCCATGAGCACGCGCACCGCCTGACGATGGTGCTTGACGCTAACGAGAACCTCGGCGCGGCGTTGCAACGCGCCCGGAGCAGGATCGATGCCGCGCAGGCCGGCGATCATGACCTCAACGCGGCGTCCCGCAAGGAACATACAAATGTCTTGTACGGCGCGGGCCGGCCCACCGGCAAGCTCGCGTTCCTGTTTCCCGGGCAGGGCAGCCAGCATCTCGGCATGGGGCGCGATCTGGCGTGCACATTCCCGGAGATGATCGCATCGCTGGAAGCAGCGGAGGAGGCGGCCGACGAATCCGACGCGCGCGTCAGCGATCTGATCTACCCGCGTGGTCCGCTGGACGACGCCCGGAAGTCAACCGCCACGCGCGAGTTGAACCAGACCGAACACGCACAGCCCGCGCTGGGAGCGGTGTCGATCGGCATGACGCGCGTGCTGGAACGATTCGGCATCGCACCCGATTTGCTGGCAGGCCATAGCTTTGGCGAGCTGGTCGCCCTGTGCGTCGCCGGTCGTTACGACGAAGCAACGCTGCATCGCCTCGCACGGCTGCGAGGTCGGTTGATGTCCGCCGGCGATGGCGGGCGCGGCGCGATGCTGGCAGTGAAGGCGCCCGTCAACGAGATCGCGGCGCTCATCGAGGCTGAAAGGCTGGATGTGGTTCTGGCCAACCGCAACGCGCCGTCGCAGGCTGTGCTCTCCGGCGCGCGCGAGTCCATTGCCGCGGCGGCCCAGGCGTGCAAGGCGCGCGGCTGGGCGACGAAGGCGCTGGATGTCTCCGGTGCGTTCCACAGTTCGCTCATGCAATCGGCCGCGGCACCGTTCCGCCAAGCGCTGGAAGCCGTCGAGTTTGCGCCGGGGCGCGTGCCGGTGCTGGCCGGCGCGACGGGCGCGCTGTATCCCGCCGGAGCGGGGGCGCGGGCCGTGCTCGGCGAGCAACTCACATCGCCCGTGGATTTCATCGCTGTGACGCGCGCGCTGGCCGATGCCGGGGTTGATACGTTCGTCGAGGTCGGGCCAAAGCAGGTGTTGTCGGGCCTCGTTCACGCAACGCTCGGCGATCGACCGCACACGCGACTGGCGCTCGAAGCGCCCGCCGGCCGCGACGGCACGCTCCACCTTGCCTGTGTTCTGGCGCAGCTCGCCGCGCAAGGCCGTCGGGTTGATCTCGCCAAATGGGAACGTGAAACGCCCGAGCCGCGCTCACCGCGAATGGTCGTTCCGCTGACCGGCGCGAATTACCGTGCGCCGAGAACGACGAAACCCGAAAAGGACACCGCACGGCCGGCGTCGATACCATCGGCTGCCGCCGTGCCCACGCACGCTAATCCCGTCGCGCCATCCATCGCGCCAAGAACTCCGACCGCGACACCTGCGTCGACCGCTTCGGCGCGACTTGCCCCCGTCGCGGCATCGATTTCGCACAATTCACCGAACACAAAGAAGATTGAGACGAACATGAACGAGCTTTCACCGTCCGCCCCATCGCCGGCGCTGGGTAGTCACCAGGCGCCCGCTCCGACCTCGGACGCCGCGCAGTTGCTCCACGAGGGGCTGCGAGCCATGCAGGCGCTGCAACAACAGACCGCCGCGGCTCACCAGCGCTTCCTCGAAGGACAGGAACAGGCCCACCGCGCCTTCGTGCAACTTCTCGAGACGCACGGCCGAGCGCTCTCCGGTGCGCCGACTGCATCGCCGATCGCGCGCACGGTGCAGCCAATGGCCGGCTCCGCCCCGGCTTTCGCCATGTCGACCGCCGCGCCGCATCCGACGCCCGTCGTCCCGGCAAAGCCCGTCGCCCCCGACCCCGCACCCGTTCCGATCGCACGCGTTGCCCCGCCGGCTACGACGCCTGCGCGGCCCGCGTCAACAGCAACCGCGTCCGCCTCGCACGAAAGCGTCGTGCTCGATGTCGTCTGCGAGAAGACCGGCTACCCGCGCGACATGATCGAGCTGGACATGGACATCGAAGCCGACCTCGGCATCGATTCGATCAAGCGCGTGGAGATCGTCGCGGCCATCGAGGAGCGCGTCCCGGCGTTCGGCGGCATCAAGCCGGAATACATGGGCGGCATCCGCACGTTGCGCGAGATTCTCACGTTTGTGGAATCGGGCCTGGACAAGTCCGTAAATACTCCGCTCACCCAAGGCAGGCCGGCCTTGTCGGACGACTCGCATTCGACGCAGGCCGCCGCGACGACACCGTCCGCTTCAACCGCGCCGATCGCGTCACCGACATCCATCTTTTCCGATGTGTTGCTTGACGTGGTCGCGCATCTCACCGGTTATCCGCGCGACATGCTCGATCTCGGCATGGACATGGAAGCCGATCTCGGAATCGACTCGATCAAGCGCGTGGAGATTCTCGCGGCGGTTGAGGGCCGCCTGCCCGATGTCACCTCGGTCAAGCCGGAATACATGGGCAGCCTCCGCACGCTCGCACAGATCGTCGATTACTTTGCCTCACAGGGCGGCGCAGCGAACTACTCTCCCGCGAAGCAGACCGACTCGCGCGATGCCGCTCAACCGGCTGCGCCGCGCAAGGACGATGCGACCGACACGGTGCGACTTCGGCGTCGCGTCCTGGTAGCGCGGGAGTCCTCCGCGCCGGCCGATCGCGCCTGGCGATTGCCGAAGGGTGCGACCGTCTGGATCGCAAGCGCGGGCGACGACCTCGGCGATCGCCTCGTCGACCGGCTCCGCTCGGAAGGTTTCGCCGCGCACGTTGTCCCGATCGCGTTCGATGATGCGGCGGGAACCGTGCCGCCCGCGAACCCGGCCGCGTTGATTCTCACCCTTCCGCCGACCCGTCCCGGCGCACAACTCTGGAGCAGCGAGACCGAGCAAGCCACCCGCAATCTCTTTGCACTCGTGCGGCGCGCCGCACCGGCGCTCCAGTCCGCCGCGAAGAACGGCGGTGCCTTGCTCGCGTGCGTCACCCGGATGGACGGCCGGCTCGGCCTGACCGGCGGAGACTTCGATGCGGCGCATGCGGGCCTGGCGGGCATCGTCAAGTCGGCGTCGCACGAATGGCCCGACGTGCAGTGCCGAGTGATTGACATCACGCCGGATCTGGCAGCCGGCGCAGCCGCCGACGCGCTGGCGGAGGAACTGCGACGCGGCGACGAAATCGAAGTCGGCCTGTCGGCGACGGGTCGTGCCGTCCTCGACCTCGCCGATGCCCCGGCCATGGATGCCAGGCCGGCGCTGCATCCCGGCGACGTGGTGGTGATCAGCGGCGGCGCGCGCGGTGTCACCGCGGCGGCGGCCGAAGCTCTCGCGCTGGCAGTTCAGCCGGCGCTGGTTCTCCTGGGCCGCTCGCCCACTCCGAACGAGGAGCCTGCGTGGCTGCGCGGCATGGACGATGAAGCCGCGATTAAGCAGGCCATTGCCGCTAACGAGTTCCCAGGTCAGCGCGTCGGGCCGCGCGAGCTGCGCGCTGCATACGAGCGTCACGTGGCGCAGCGCGAGATTCGCGCAACGCTTGCCCGGCTCACCGCGGCCGGGGCGCGCGTGCGATACGAGCCGGTCGATGTGCGCGATGCCGCAGCGACTCGCGCGGTCATCGAGCGCATTCGGCGCGAATGGGGACCGATCCGCGGATTGGTTCACGCCGCGGGCGTGCTGGAAGATCGGCGCATCGAGGACAAGACCGACGAACAATTCGCCCGCGTGTACGACACCAAGGTGTGCGGGCTGGGGTCGCTGCTCGGTGCACTGGATCAAAACGAACTTCAACAGATCATTCTGTTTTCGTCGGTCGCGGGGCGATTCGGCAATCTCGGTCAGGCCGACTACGCCGCAGCCAACGAAGTGCTGAACAAATCCGCCCGCCGGCTCGCCGCGCGCCTGCCGCACGCCGGTGTCTGCGCGATCAACTGGGGGCCGTGGAACGGCGGCATGGTTAACGAGGGCCTTAAGCGCGCGTTTGCCCAGCGCGGCGTGTCGCTGATTCCGCTTGATGCCGGCGCGCGGGCCATGGTGCGCGAGTGCGTCGGGCCGACCGGCGCGGTGGAAGTCATCCTCGGCGACGGTTTCGAGACACCGGCGCGGTCAACCCATGCCGCGGCGACCGACGCCGCTGACCTGCGCCCGGCTTTCAACCGCCGCATCGACATCGAGAGCCATCCGTTCCTCCGTTCTCATCTGCTCGACGGGCATCCGGTGCTGCCGGCTGCCGTCGCGATGGAATGGCTGGGGCAGGCGGCCATCCACGCCAACCCCGGCCTTGTGCTCGGGGGGATTGAAGACTTTCGTATTCTTCGCGGCGTCGTGCTGGACGGCGGCGCCCGCACCCTGCACTGGCTGACCGGCGCACCGACCCGGCGCGGCGGCGAATTTGTGGTTCCGGTCGAGATGCGATCCGTCGGCCGGGGCGACCGCGAGATTCTGCACGCCCGCGCCCGCGCCGTGCTGGCCAGCGCCTGGCCCGCGCCGGCCGGTGACGATGCCAACGGGACCGACACGCTCACCGATCGCCCGTTCCCGCTGGCCATCGACGCGGCTTACGGCAACGTGCTCTTTCACGGCGAGCATTTTCGCGCGATTCAATCCATCTCCGGCATCTCGCCGCGCGGCCTTGTCGCCGAAGTGCGCACCGCGCCCAACGCGCGCGAGTGGATGGCCCAGCCGATCCGCGGCGAATGGCTCACCGACCCGCTGGCAATCGACGCCGCGTTTCAACTGGCGATCCTCTGGTGCCACGAAGAACTTTCCGCGCTATCGCTGCCGAGCGGACTGGCCGCGTATCGCCAGCACCGCGCGCGGTTTCCGCGCGACGGCGTTCGCGTCACGATGCACGTGACCGAGTCGTCGCGTGCCCGCGTCACCGCCGATTTTGTTTTCACCGACCACCACGGCGCGATCGTCGCGCGGATCGACGGCTACCAGTGCACCGTCGACGCCGGCCTGTCCGCCGCGTTCCGCAAACAATCGCCGATCGGCCTGACAGCCTGATCCGGCCTCGATGACGAAACCATGAGTGCTTCGGTCCCGATTGCAATCGTCGGCATCGGCGGCGTCTTCCCCGGCGCGGCGTCGCTCGCTGACTTCTGGCGCAACATCGTGCAGCGCGCCGACGCCGCGCGCGATGTGCCGCCGGGCCGATGGATTCTCAACCCGGCGGATGCCCTCGCCGACGGCCCCGCGCCCGACAAGGTCTATTCGCTCCGCGCGTGCTACGTTGAGGACTTTCGCCTTGATCCGCGCGGGCTGGCGCTCGCGCCCGACCTGCATGAGTCGCTGAACCGGCTTGATCCGCTTTACCACTTCGTGCTGCATGCCGGCCGCGATGCGATGGAGGACGCGGCGGCGGGGATCGAGCGACTTGATCGCGCGCGAACCGGCGTGATTCTCGCCGCCATCGCCCTGCCCACCGACGGCGCATCGGCCATCACGCGCGCGGTGATCGGCCGGGCTTTCGCGCGAAGCGTGCTCGGTCGCCCCGTGGATGCCGTGCTGCCTGCAAGCAAATCGCCGCACCCGCTAAACGCCGCCGCCGTCGGCCTGCCCGCCGCGCTGCTGGCTGAAGCGCTCGGACTGGGCGGATGTGCCTACACGCTCGATGCGGCCTGCGCGTCGTCGTTGTACGCCCTCAAGCTCGCGTGCGACGAACTCGCCGCCGGGCGCGCCGACGCGATGCTCGCCGGTGGTGTGTCGCGCCCCGAATGTCTGTACACGCAAATGGGGTTCTCGCAATTGCGGGCGCTGTCGGCGAGCGGTCGCTGCGCGCCGTTCGACGAATCGGCCGATGGGCTGGTCGTCGGAGAGGGCGCGGGGATCGTCCTGCTCAAACGGCTGGATGACGCCCGGCGCGACGGCGATCGCATTCACGCCGTCATCCGGGGAATCGGCCTGTCCAACGACATCGGCGGCAGCCTGCTCGCGCCCGACAGCGAGGGGCAGCTTCGCGCGATGCGCGCGGCCTACGAGCAGGCGGGCTGGTCACCGGGGGAGATCGACCTTGTTGAGTGCCATGGAACCGGCACTCCGGCGGGCGACGCCGTCGAACTGGCCTCGCTGCGCACGATGTGGGCCGGTGTGCCGGAATCGCAATCGCCCGTGCCGATCGGATCGGTCAAGTCCAATGTCGGCCACTTGCTGACGGCAGCCGGTGCGGCCGGGTTGATCAAGGTGCTGTTGGCCATGCGAGAGGGCGTGCTGCCGCCGTCGGCAAACTTCACACGCCCCGGGCCAAGCAGCCCGCTCGTCGATTCGCCGTTCCGCGTACTCACTGCGCCGCAGCCGTGGAATCGCCGCGAAGAGAACGCGCCGCGGCGCGCCGCGATCAGCGCCTTCGGCTTCGGCGGCATCAATGCACACGTGCTGATTGAGGAACACGCTACGGATTCGGCTGCTGCCCGTCCCATGTCAATCACCGGCAGGATTGCGACCGAATCGCCCATCGCAATCGTCGGCATGGACGCCCGATTCGGGCGGTGCGAATCGCTCGATGCAATTGCACGCGCGATGTTTCATGATGATCCAGCCGGTGACGGCGCCACGGCGCGGACGCGACCACCCAATCGCTGGCGCGGAGTTGAAGACTACCTCGACAGTCTGCTTCACGACGGACTTGCGCGATCGGCCGCGCGCGGGGTCTACCTGCGCGATCTGGAAGTTCCCATTACCCGCTATCACATTCCTCCGGCGGAGTTGCCCGAGATTTTGCCGCAACAGCTCGTCATGCTCGAATCCGTCGCCGCCGCGATGACCGACGCAAAGATGCCGATGCGAGGTCGACGGCCGCGCGTCGCGGCGCTGATCGGAATGACGCTGGACTTCGAGACGACGAACTTTCACCTGCGGTGGTGGCTCGCGGAGCAGGTGCGCCGCTGGGCGGAGGCGCTGGGGCTGGCGCTGGATGAAGAGCATCTCGAATCGTGGCTGGACGAGCTGCGCGACGCCACCGGTCCGGCGTTAAACGCGCCGCGAACCGTCGGCGCGCTGGGTGGCATGATCGCCAGCCGCATTGCGCGGGAGTTCCAGTTCGGGGGACCGTGCTTTGCAGTCTCATGCGAGGACGCGTCGGGCTTGCGAGCGGTGGAGATCGCCGCGCGAATGTTGCAGCGCGGCGAGATCGATGCGGCCGTCGCCGGAGCGGTCGATCTGGCCGGCGACGTGCGCGCCGTGTGGGCGACGACGCAATCAAAGCGTGATTCAGGTGAAGAGCCGAAGCAAGTTGCCGAGGGCGCGGCAACCGTCGTGCTCAAGCGACTGGACGATGCCGAGCGAGACGGTGATCGCGTTTACGCTTTATTGACCGAATTTTCCTCCGCGCGCGCCCGAGGTATCTCGCCCGCCCAACGAGCCGCGGGCTTCAGCCCACGCGGCGCGTGGGACGTGAACGCCACGCACGGTGCCGCCGGCGCTGCCACCGGAATCGGCTCGCTGGTCCGTGCCGCGCTGGCGCTGCACCACAAGACCCTTCCATCCGACTCGCTCGATCTCGCCGATTCTTCGCGCTGCCTTGCGCGACCGACTCACTGGCTGCACGATCGAGCCATCGGCCCGCGCCGCGCCGTCGCCGCAGCGTCGTCTGCGCTCGGCGAATCCGTTGCGATCCTGTTGGAAGAGCCAGCGCGGAAACCGCACGCGACGATCGCTCCTTGGTCGACCCATTCCGCCGCTCCGGCGGTCTTCTGCCTGTGCGCCGTCACCAATTCCCAACTCATCTCGCAGCTTGACCAGTTGGCGCATTTCGCGGAGCGGTCGGACGACGACGTGCACCGGATCGCCCATCGATGGTTCAAGACAAATGACGGGAACACCGCGCGTCGTCAGTCCGGCCCCGCGCCGAATGACTCTCGAACGCTTGCGCTGGTCGCCATGGACATGTCTGCGCTGCGCTGCGCCATCGATGCCGCACTCGCCGCGCTGTCGCTCCATGCCGACGTTGCGCTCGATGGGCGCGATGGCGTGTATTACTCACCCGATGCGCACCGCCGCGCGGGCGATATCGCGTTCGTCTATCCCGGTTCCGGCAATCACTACCTCGGCATGGGCAGCGCGCTGTTCAATGCGTTCCCCTCGGCGCTCGCTGCTCTGGAACGCGATTCCGAGCACGCCGCCTCGCTGATGATGGCTGGCTGGTTCGCGCCGTGGCGTTTTGCCGACGACGCCGCGCGGCACGATTTCGAACGCACGGTCGCGGCCGATCTGCGCCGCCCGATCTTCGGACAGGTCGGCTTCGGCATGGCCGTCACCGATTTGCTGGCCAGCTTCGGCGTCCGTCCCAGCGCCGTCATCGGCTACAGCCTCGGTGAATCGGTCGGTCTCTTCGCCACGCGCGCCTGGCAAGCCCCCGACGAGATTCTGCGCCGCATGTCGGCGTCGCCGTTGTTCGGTTCGGAGTTAGGCCCGCCGTATGACTCGCTGCGCCGAAGCTGGAGCCTGCCGGACCATGACAACATCGACTGGCACGCGGTCGTCGTCCCGCGATCGGCCGACGTCGTGCGCAAGGCGCTGGCCGAATACGAGCGCGAGGGCCGGCCGCTCCGGGCGCGGCTGTTGATCGTCAACACGCCCGATGAGTGCGTGATCGGCGGCCTGCGGTCCGATGTGGATGCCATGATGAAGGCACTGCGTTGTCGCGGGGTCGTGCCGGACGGCGTGCCGACCGTTCACTGCGATGCGGCGAAATCGGTCGAGCAGGCGTATCGCGACATTCATTTGCTTGAGACGACTCCACCGAGCGGCGTGCGCTACTACAGCGCGGCGGCGGCGACATCGTATGAGGTGACGCGCGCCAGCGCCGCCGAATCCATCACGCGCCAGGCGATGACGGGCTTCGACTTTCCCGCGCTCATCGAACGGGCCTGGACCGACGGCGTGCGCCGGTTCGTCGAGATCGGCCCGCAGGCGAGTTGCACGCGCATGATCGGTCGCATCCTCGAGGGGCGGCCGCACTTCGCGCGGTCGGCCGTGCCGCGCGGCGAAGACGAAACCGGCGAGTTCATTCACCTATTGGCGGCGCTCTACGCGGAGGGCGTTCCGATTGACTTCGCGCCGTTGTTTCAATCGGCTGATGCGCCGTCGCCCGGGCAGAGCGGGGAGAAGACACCGACGCGCACCGACGCGACCGTTCGCGTTCCAGTTGGCGTGCGTCTGGGCAAGCCGCGATTGCCATCCACACGTCGCCACGCCGCGCCGGCACTCGACGCGGCCGCAACGGCAATCACACACCCGATTGCCGTTCCATCTTCTGCGACCGCGCCATCGCTCGCCGGACAAAGCGAATCAGAATTGATCACGGCGTTTCACGTGACAACGAATGCCGCATCGCAGGCCCACGAGACGTTTCTTCGATTCTCGCGCAACGCGCTGGCGGACACGGCGAAGTTGCTGACAGATTTCGCGGAGTCGGAGCACGCCGACCCTACAGAGCCGGGACGTGTCGCCCCGGTGATCGCGCAAAACACACCGCCGAGTCATCCGGCTCGGATCGTCGCCGCGCCGCCCCTGCTGGATCGCGCCAAATGTCTTGAATTCGCGGTCGGCCGCGTCGCCGGCGTTCTCGGCCCCGAGTTCGCCGTCGTAGACACCTATCCCGTCCGCGTGCGCCTGCCCGACGAACCGCTCATGCTCGTCGATCGCATTCTCGAAATCGACGGCGAGAAAGGCTCGCTCACGCACGGCCGCGTCGTCACCGAGCACGACGTGCTCCCCGGCGCGTGGTACCTCGACGGCGACCGGGCTCCGATCAGCATCACGGTCGAAGCGGGCCAGGCCGATCTGTTCCTGTCCGGCTACCTCGGTATTGATTTCGTCGCCAAAGGCGTCCGCGCCTACCGCCTGCTTGATGCGACCGTCACGTTTCATCGCGGCCTGCCGCGGCCCGGCAAGACGATTCGTTACGACATCACCATCGACCGCTTCGTCCGACAAGGCGAAACGTACCTGTTCTTTTTCCAGTTCGACGGCACGATCAACGGGGAGACCGTCCTCACCATGCGCGACGGCTGCGCCGGTTTCTTTACCACGCGGGAAATCGAGAATTCGCACGGCATCGTTCTCACCGCCGATGACAAAGCCCCGGCCGGCGGACGCGTCACGGGCGACTTTGCACCAATCGTGCAGCAAGACGCACCGCAGTCGTTCGGCGATGCGCAGCTCGATGCGCTGCGCCGCGGCGACCTCGGCGGATGCTTCGGCGCACCGTTCGATAAATTGTCGCTTCGCGATCCACTGCGCCTGCCCGACGGACGCATGACGCTCATCCATCGCGTGACGACGCTCGATTTGCACGGCGGACGGTTCGGACTCGGTCTCGTCATCGCCGAGGCCGACGTGCAACCCGACGACTGGTACCTGACGTGCCATTTTGTGGATGACATGGTCATGCCCGGCACGCTCATGTACGAGTGCTGCGTGCACACGCTGCGATTCTTCCTGCTCCGCGTCGGCTGGGTCGGCGAGCGCGACGGCGTTTGCTACGAGCCGATTCCCGGGGTCGCCAGCGCTTTGCAGTGTCGCGGACCTGTCACCACAAGCACTCGCACCGTACGATACGAACTGCATATCAAAGAGATCGGCTATCGCGCCAAGGCCGACGGCATGCAGGCGCCCTACGTTCTCGCCGACGCACTCATGTACGCCGACGACAAACGCATCGTACGCATGGACAATATGTCGCTGCAGGTGACGGGACTTTCGCGCGAGGAGATTGAGGCGGCATGGGAATATGTCCGCCCGGACACAGCAGAGCATGGCCGCCAACAGCCGCGGCCATGCCACCCCGATTCACAGACAATAGCGAAATCGATGGATAGCGATCCGTCGACTTTCAGCGCGATCGCCCCGCGCCGCGCGGCGATTTACGACACGGACCGCATTCTCGCTTTCGCCATCGGCAAACCCTCCGACGCGTTCGGCGAGCCGTACGCCATTTTCGATTCGCAGCGACGCATCGCTCGCCTGCCGGGTCCGCCGTATCAATTCCTCGATCGCGTCGTGGACATCGAGCCGCCGCCGTGGGTGCTCGAACCGGGCGGTTGGATCACGGCCGAGTACGACGTGCCTGTTGCGACAGACGGCGTGCCGCAACCCGGCGCGTGGTATTTCGCCGCGAATCGACAACGCGCGATGCCATTCGCCGTGCTGCTCGAAATCGCCTTGCAGCCCTGCGGCTGGCTCGCTGCCTACTGCGGCTCTGCGCTCACGAGCGACGTCGATTTAAGCTTCCGCAATCTGGGCGGCCGCGCGGTGCAGCACGCCGAAGTTTTTGCTGAACCCGCCACGCTCACGACTCGCGTTCGAATGACGAGCGTCTCCCGCGCCGGCGGCATGATTATCCAAAAGTTCGATTTCGAAATGCGCCGCGGCGATGAATTGATCTACAGCGGCGATACGTCATTCGGCTTTTTCTCGGCGACCGCGCTTGCACAGCAGGTCGGTATTCGGGATGCCGCCGCGCGGCGATTCGTCCCCGCCGCCGAGCAACTCTCCGCCGGCCGCGCGCCGTTCGATCTGCCTGACGATCCGCCGTTCGCGCCGGACGATGCGGCTGAATCGAATCGCGATCTCGAAGCCGGCCTTGCCCTGCCCGGCCGTGCATTTCGCATGATCGATCGCATCGACGCCTTGCTCCCCGACGGCGGCCCGCAAGGGTTGGGCTACATCGCCGGCTCAACGACCGTCGATCCATCGGCGTGGTTCTTCAAGGCACATTTCTACCAAGACCCGGTCTGGCCTGGTTCGCTGGGGCTGGAGTCGTTCCTGCAACTTCTCAAGGCTTATGCACGCGATCGCTGGCCGGCGCTGGCAGCGACGCATCGATTCGAATCCATCGCCGTCGGGCTGGCCCACGAGTGGCAATACCGAGGGCAGATTATCCCGCGAAATCGGCGCGTCGAAGTTTCCGCCGCCATCACTCGCCGCGACGACAGCCCCGAACCGCTGCTCGTCGCCGACGGGTTTTTGAGCGTGGACGGGATTATCATCTACGAGATGAAAGAGTTCGGGATTCGGCTCGTTGCGAATGATTAAGCCAGCAATGCCCTTGTCGAAGCATATCTGTCATGCGACGCTCTTGATGCTGGCCAGCGGCACAACGCTGTTCCTTTCAGGTTGTCTAATAAATGACCCGAATCATAATGAGAAAGTCAGATGGGGCCTTGCGGAAGAACACGCGACGAACGCGCTGACAGAATCCGGATGGGAACTTTCCTGTACCGACTATGAACTCATGGTCTTTTGGCGTCGCCATACTCCAAAAGAGAACGGCATGTACGTCGTCCACGATTTGCAACTGTACGAGTATCTCAAGAAGTCAGAGAAGCCCGGGCCGGATCGATTCGTGATTGCGTACGATAAGGCAACTCGCAAGACGCACCTCCGAAGCGATCTTCGCTCCAACGAAAACCTCGATGCGTTGCCCAAGGCACCGCAGACGAAAATCAATCCAGATTGATCGGCACTCATGAGATTTGATTTCACCAAGATGCACGGCCTCGGAAACGACTACGTCTACGTAGACGCGTTTCGCCATCCGATCCCCGTCGAGCAACATGCGCCGCTGGCTCGCGCCGTGAGCGATCGTCATCGCGGCATCGGCTCGGACGGCCTCATCTTGATCGGCCCGCCGCAGCCTGGCGTGCCCGCCGATGTGCGCATGGAGATGTACAACGCCGACGGCTCGCGCGGCGAAATGTGCGGCAACGGCATCCGCTGCGTCGCCAAGTACGCCGTCGATCACGCGCTGGCCGGGCGAGAGCAGAGCGGCGGCGACACGCGAACGATTCGCATCGAAACCGACCGCGGCGTGCTGGAGACAACGTGCTTTCTGCGCGATGGTCGCGTCGAGCGGGTGCGTGTTGACATGGGGCCGCCGATTCTCGCCCCGTGCGAGATTCCCGTTGATCTCGGCGGCACGGCCTCGCTTTCCCAGGTCGAGCGCTGCATCAAACAGCCGCTGCAAGTCGGTAGCGAGCGCCTCACGATGACCTGTGTCTCGATGGGCAATCCCCACGCGGTCTTCTTCGTCGAGGATGTCGCCGCGATTGACCTGAAACACATCGGCCCGCTCATCGAGCGGCACGCGGCCTTTCCCAATCGCGTCAACGCCCACTTCGCGCAGGTCATCTCGCCGCGCGAAGTCACGATGCGCACCTGGGAGCGCGGAAGCGGCATCACGAAGGCCTGCGGCACCGGCGCCTGCGCCGTGCTTGTCGCCGGCGTGCTGGAAGATCGGCTCGATGCGAGTGCACTGCTGCATTTGCCCGGTGGCGATCTGGAAATCGAATGGATGCACGATCCCTCAACCGATCCGAGCCGCCGCAATCAAGCGGCGAAGCGCGCGACATCCACTTCGGGCCAAAACTGGCCCGGCTCGGACAATCAACAACCATCGCCGAATCATGTTTACAAAACCGGTCCGGCGGTAGAGGTCTTCAGCGGTGTCTGGCCGCGCGACGAGGATGCGTGACGCATGAATGACACTCCCATCCACCGCGTCGGCATCGGCACCGATCTGCACCGCCTTGCGCCCGGGGGGCCGCTTACGCTCGGCGGACTCAAGCTGCCCATCGACCAGCATCTCGTCGGCCACAGCGACGCCGACCTCGTGCTGCACGCCGTCACCGACGCCATCCTCGGCGCGGCCGGCCTGCCGGACATCGGCGAGCACTTTCCCGATACCGACCCGGCGAACGCCGCCGCCGACAGCACGCGCTTTCTCACGCACGCCCTCGCCGTCGCCGCGTCGCGCGGCCTCGCACCGGCCAACGTCGATGTCGTGATTCACGCCGAACGGCCAAAGCTCTCGCCGCACAAAGCCGCCATCCGCGCCAACGTCGCTGCCCTGCTCGGAATCTCCGAAGATCGCGTCAGCATCAAAGCCAAAACCAACGAGGGCGTCGACGCCATCGGCCGCGGCGAGGCAATGGGCTGCACGTGCGTGGTCGGCATGACGCACCGCATCCGCGCGTGAGCGCTTCCACGCCTCGCTTTGCTTCGTTATCCTGTATCAAAACATTCAACGGGTAGCATGGTCGCGGCCCCTGGCGCCCATGCTCGCATGAGACTGGAACGGACCCTGCATGACGCTACGTGTCTACAACACCCTCTCCGGCGAGAAGGAACTCTTCGAACCGGTCATCCCCGGCCTTGTCAGCATCTACCTGTGCGGCCCCACGGTCTACAAACCCGCGCACATCGGTCACGCCGTCGGCCCCGTCATCTTCGATGTCATCAAGCGCTACCTGACCCACAAGGGCTACAAGGTCACCTGGATCGTCAATGTCACCGACGTGGAGGACAAGCTGATCGCCCAGGCCGCCCAACAGGGCACGTCGGTCATGCAACTAGCTCGCAGCCTTGAGCAGCAGTACGTGGAGGTCTTGAACACGCTCGGCGTCCGCGCGATCGACCACATGCCGCGCGCCAGCGAACACATCGCCGAGATCATCGCGCACATCCAGCAGCTCATCGCCAACGACGCAGCCTATGCCGTCGACGGCGACGTCTATTTCGACGTGAGCAAGGACGCCGACTACGGCAAGCTCTCGCGCCGAAAGGCCGAAGAGCAGCACGCCGGCACGCGCGAGGGACTCGTCCGCGGCGGCAAGCGCAACCCCGGCGACTTCGCCCTGTGGAAGGCCGCAAAGCCCGAAGAACCCGACGACGTGAAATACGATTCGCCGTGGGGCAAGGGCCGACCCGGCTGGCACATCGAGTGCTCCGCCATGGCGATGAAATACCTCGGCGAGACATTTGACATCCACGGCGGCGGATTGGATCTCAAGTTTCCGCATCACGAAAATGAAATCGCGCAGGCCGAGTCGGCCACCTGCAAGCCCTTCGCGCGATTCTGGCTGCACAACGGCCTGACGCGATTCAACACCAAGAAGATTTCCAAGAGCGATCCCGAATTCGAAAAGGTCATGGCGTCGCTGCAACTGGTGAACCTGCTGAAGCAGCACCCGCCGGAGCTGCTGCGCTTTCTCATTCTCCAGTCGCAGTATCGTTCGCCGATCGACTTTTCCGACGCGACGCTCGAAGCCGCCCGGACCGGTCTGTCCACGTTCCACCGCCTCCTGGAGCGCCTGCACCGCGCAACCGAGCACGACCCCTATCAGCCTGCCGGCGACATCGATCGCCTCACCGAGCCGGCGCTGCAGGGCCACTCGCTCGCGCTGATTGATGACATGCTCAAGGCACGAATCCGCTTCCTCGAGGCCATGGACGACGACTTCAACACCGCCGGCGCGATCGGAGTGCTGTTTGATATCGCCGGCCTGATCAATCGCTTCCTCGATGCAACGCGGCTGGAGACGAGCGAAGACAAGTCCGCCCGGGGCATTGCCGTCGACGCCGCCGGAACCTTCATCACGCTTGGCCGGTTGCTGGGTCTGTTTGAACAACCGCCAATGACGAAGTCGGTGGGCGACGACAAGACGGCCAAGCTCGTCGAACTGCTGATCGAGGTCCGCAATCAGGCGCGACAGGCCAAGCAGTTTCAAATCGCCGACCACGTGCGCAAACAACTGACCGCCCTGGGCATCACGCTCGAAGACCGACCGGACGGAACCCTATGGCGACTCGAATGACCGCCGCCCATCGCGCCGCCTCGCTGGTTCTCGGGATTGACCCCGGTCTGAATTGCACCGGCTATGCGATCCTCGCGGCGTCGCCCGGCTCGCTCGCTCCGCGCGTCGTCGATGCCGGCGTCATTCGTACCGCTGCCAACCGGCCGCTCGCTGAACGGCTGGCCGAAATCGACGCAGGCCTGAATGAGATTCTCGCCGAGCACCGCGTTCGCCTTGTCGCCGTCGAAGAGCTGTACGCGCACTACAAACACCCGCGCACCGCGATTCTCATGGGCCACGCGCGCGGCGTGATCCTGCTCGCCGCCGCACGGCGCGGCATCGCCGTCGCCAGCCTTCCCGCGACCGCCGTGAAGAAGACGCTCACCGGCAACGGCCACGCGAGCAAGATTCAGATGCAACGCGCCATCGCATCCACGTTCAAGCTGCGAAGCATGCCCGAGCCGGCCGACGTGGCCGATGCGATGGCCATTGCGTGGTGCGCCGCCATGAGCGCCGCTCCGCGAGTCGAAGCCCGAGGGGCGGACTTGAATGATGCGTCAAGATCGCGCGGTCGAGAAGCGCCGGTTCGTCGAGGACGCACCCTCCGGGCCGCGGTCGCGACGTTGAGGCGGGATTCCGACAAGCGCCACGCGGCAGGAGCCTGACCAGCCATGATCGTTAAGCTGCGCGGCACACTGACCGACGCCGGCGACGAGTCCGTCGTCATCGAGCATGACGGCCTCGCTCGCGAAGTGCTCGTGCCGGCCTACGCGCTGCCGGAGCTGGCCGCGTCGCGCGGGGGCACGATTCAACTCCACACACTGGAGTACCTCGAAGGCAATGCCGCCGGCGGCAACCTGACGCCGCGCATGATCGGTTTCATGCATGCCGAAGATCGCGTGTTCTTTCGACAACTCATTACCGTCAAGGGCGTCGGCGTGCGCAAGGCGCTCCGGGCGCTGGCGGCCCCCGCCGCTCAAATCGCCGCATTCATCGAGTCGGGCGATGCCGCTGCGCTGGCACGGCTGCCCGGCATCGGCAAGCGCATGGCCGAGCAGATCATCGCCGAACTGCGCGGCAAGCTGCGCGAGCACGCACTCGCCGCCGGCGGCATTCCGCCCGCGGCCGCCGGCCCGTTCACGCCGCAGCAGCGCGACGCGATTGAGATCATCGTCGCCTGGGGCGACAGTCGCACGGATGCCGAGCGGTGGATCGCCCGCGCCGCGCAGCTCCACGGCGACATCGCCGCGCCCGATGAGTGGGTGAAAGCCGCCTATCGCATTCGCGCCGGCGCGGAACGCTGACGCGCCGCACTCCCTCCCCCTTTCAGGGAGAGGGCCGGGGTGAGGGTTTGTGGCGGTTCACGCTATCAGGCATTCGTGTTACCCTTTCCCCATGCCGCGCGAACGAATCATATCCGCCGAGGCCGCCGACGACACCCGCGAGGAGACGGTCAACTGGGCCCTCCGCCCGCGCCGGCTCGACGAGTGCATCGGCCAGCGTCAGGTGATCGAGCAGCTTCGCATCGCCCTTGCGGCTGCGACGAAGCGCCGCGAACCGCTCGAACATGTCCTCCTCGACGGCCCACCCGGCCTAGGCAAGACCACGCTCGCGCACGTTATCGCGGAAGAAATGGGCGTCGCCGACCGAATCCGCGTCACCAGCGGCCCGGCCATCACGCGCCAGGGCGAGCTGATGAGCACGCTGACCAACCTCGACGAGGGCGACGTGCTGTTCATCGACGAGATTCACCGGCTGAACACCGTTGTAGAAGAGTTCCTCTACCCCGCGATGGAAGACTTCCGCGTCGACTACACCATCGAGGGCGGCCTCGGCGGTCGCACCGTGAACTTTCAACTCAAGCGCTTCACGCTCATCGGCGCGACGACGCGCGCGGGGATGCTCTCCGCGGCGCTGCGCGACCGCTTCGGGCTGCGCTATCACCTCGACTTCTACTCGGCGGACGATCTCGTGGAGATACTCCGGCGCTCGGCCGAAAAGCTCGATGCCCCGGCCGAGCCGGGCGCGCTGGCAGCCATTGCCGCGAGGTCGCGCGGCACCCCGCGCGTCGCCAATCGGCTGCTGCGCCGCGCGCGGGACTACGCCCAGGTGCGTGCAAACGGGAAATTGAGCGCGGCGGTCGTGCAGCAGGCGCTGGCCATCGAGGAGATCGACGAACTGGGGCTGGACAAGCTCGATCGCGCGTTTCTGGCGGCGCTGATTGACGTTTACCAGTGCGGGCCAGCCGGCATTGAAGCCCTCGCCGCCACAATGGGACAGGATCGTGACACTCTGGAGGACGTGGTCGAGCCGTTTCTGCTTCAGATCGGCTTTGTCACGCGCACGCGGCAGGGCCGCTGCGCGACACAAGCCGCCTGCCTGCACCTGAAACGGCCGTACACGCCGGCGCAAAGCACAATGGGGGCTGCGCCGAACGAAACCGCGCCATTGTTTGAGGCGTGATTGAGGCTTGAGGCGCAGGGCTCGGAGGTCAGGGCTTCCACGAGACATTTGCTGCGTCCCCGAGCGCGGTGTTCTCGCATCGTGCGCTGCGCTCCGCAATTGATATCGTCGAACAACTTCAAGGGTCTTGCTGGGGTGCCTTTTCTGTGACGATCACGTGTGCTGTTGTCCGGAATGCGGGACCAATGTTGAGAGTTCTGTAAGAGCCAACGCATCTTTGATACGCCCGAAGTGCGGCAGAGATAATCATGCCTCGGTTGAGGAGATAACACATGGCTGGTTCAAGATGGATCGCCGTCCTCGTTCTATTGGGCACAGGCCTGGCTGTAGCAGACGAGCCCTTCATTGATTCGTGGGAAGACTTGGCGCGAGCGGCATGGAGATGCCTTGAGACGGGCCAAGGCCATGAAGATTATCAGCTATTTGCTGCGATTCCCCCGTACAGCTCCGCGATAACTGCCAGAAACAAGACACTCTTTTGGGAAATGACACGGCAGCGAAAGCACCCGGTCCTCGTCTATGCAGGCTTTTTAGGCTTGCGAAAGGTCTCGCCCGAAGACTGTCTTGAGGCGGCATCACGCATTGTCCTTCAACTCGACGAAGGCGCGAGCCTGCAGTTGAGTGGCGACGCCGTTGCGGAGCTTGCCAGGCCTCGACCCCAACCCACGTTTGATCAAATGATGGCCTCCACGATGCGGCTATCTTCTGTCACCGAAACCGGTGCTTCTGTGTTCGTCGGCGTACTCCCCCGCGAACTGCTGTTGAATTGGTTTAAGAAAGCTGACCTCGCCGGCATGAATCAAACACTCCTTGCCTACGTGGTAGACTCAATCAAGGGCCGTGGAGGACCGCAGCCCGACCTTGCTCAGAAACTGGACGCAACGATCGAAGGGCTCGCCAAGACACCCGGACTGCCGAGATTGATGTACCTTAGTTATTCCCGGCCTGATTCGCCTAACTTCGAAGCGATACTCAAGATCGTCTTGGAAGACGAGAGTCTTCGCCCAGACAGAGATCTGTTTCATCTGGCGCTAGTGCACGCAGGATTCATCAGCAGCAGCAACGCGTTCAAAAATGCGAGGATTTCGAACACGCGTCGCTTGATCATCGCTGACCTGTTAGCAAGCGTCCTCAATCACAAGTCCAAGCAAACGCCCCCCACCACTCAACCCGTTGGGAAGCAAGCGAATAACGTCCCTGGCGATTAGAAAGCAAGTGCCGCTTTGCATCGCATGGGATTCCTAGTAGCTTTCTAGTGCCGTTGGAGCAATCCGCAATGCCCGCCAATCCAACTCGACGCGAATTACTGAAAGCTGCCGTCGCCGGGGCTGCGACCGCTGCGATTGATCCGCTCGCGCCGATCGCGCGGGCGATGGAATTGGCCGGCGCAGGAGGAAACGGCGATCAAACCGGTGCACCGCGAGGGAGCGCCACCGCCGCGCGGCCGCAGGCCTTTCGATTCGTCCACTTCACCGACATCCACCTCACGACCGAGCGGCACGGCGACAAGGGTTTCGCCGCGGCGCTCAAGGCAGCGGGCGCGCTGAAGCCCAAGCCCGATTTCATCCTCACCGGCGGCGACCTTATCTGGGACGCGCTGGAAGTCGACCGCGAAAAGGCCCGCGCGCAGTTCGCGCTCTTCAAGAAAGTCCTCGCCGACCACATCGACCTGCCGGCTTACCACACCATCGGCAACCATGACATCCTCGGCTGGTCGGAGAAGAGCGGCCTCAAGCCCGACGCCGCCGGCTACGGCAAGGCGCTTTATTGCGACGAGCTGGGGCTGCCTCGAACGTGGCACACCTTTGCGCACAAAGGCTGGCGGTTCTTCTGTCTCGACAATCTCCAGCCCGGCGGCACGACCCGCTACCCCTACCAGGGCTTCGTCGATGGCGAACAATTCGACTGGCTGAAGGCCGAGTTCGGCGCGACCGACCCGGCCACGCCGATCATCACCTGCGAGCACATCCCGACTGTCTCCGCAACGCCCTACGGCCACGATCATCTGATCGACGGCATCCACTGGAAGCTGCAAAACTCGCTCATTTGCAGCGACGGGCCGAAGCGCTTGCCGCTCTACCAGACGCGCAACGTGCAACTGTGTCTGTCGGGGCACATTCACGAGCGCGACCGGTGCGAGTTGAACGGCATCACGTTCATCAACGACGGCGCGGTCTGCGCCAAGTGGTGGAAGGGGCCGCACCGCGGCGTCGAGGAGGGCTTCGGCATCATCGACGTGCGCCCCGACGGAACATTTTTACATCAGTATTTCGATTACGGCTGGCAGGCGGTTGAGACCGATTCGCAACCGTGAGATCGAAAGCTCAACGCGGCAACGCCGGTTTCGTTTGCGATGCCGAGCGTCCAATTCAGGACGCGCTAATCATGCATCGCGCTGTCCACCGACATGGCTGTCGTGAACACACGATGCAATTCGGAGAACTCAAGGATCTTCATGATGTTCTCCGGCACGTCGGCCAGCACGAGCTTGCCGCCGGCTTCGTCCACCTTGCGGCGCAGCTTGAGCATCGCGCCGACCCCGGCGCTGCCGAGCATCTCCAGCCCGGACAGATCGAGGATGACTCGACCCGGCGCGGCTCCCAGCGCCGGAACCAACTCCTGGTCCAGCGTGCCCGCCTCCGCGGAGCCGAACGTTCCCGCCAACCGCGCCACGAATCCCTTGTCGTGACGACGCACCTGACATTGAAGCCCACTCACGCTGCAAACCTCCGATTGGTATTCCACGCTCCGGGGACATCAACGGCACTCGGAGTTTTCGACCGAGGGCCAGCCCGGGCCGATCCCATGGCAAAGCGACTTGTCTGACTCATGATAATCGCAAGCTGGCGCTCCCGCGACCGCTCGCCACTTCGATCCTGGGCGGATAGTCTACTCACATGAATCCTGATCACGGCGGCCCGCCGCACCACTCCTCCTTGACGCCGTCCATGCCGCCGCGCGCGACTGCAAACAGCTCCGGGGCCATGCTGCCCGCGCTGGTTGCGGGCGCATTGGTCGTCGCGGCCATGGCTACCCGACGATCCAATGAAGCCTGGGTGTTGGGTCGCTGGTCGATCGCCTATGTCGCGATGATGGCTGTGGGCGGGCTTGGAACCTGGCTCGCGCTGTTCTTCTGGATCCGCTTTCGGGGTCGAAGAGCGGTGCTGATGGTGCCGGCGACTGGACTGATCCTGGCGCTGGGCGTCACCGAGCTGGCCGGGCAGTTTTATGTCACCCTCAAGCCGTCCTACGAAGTGCTTCACTTGAAGCCCGACCCGATTCTGGGTTGGCGACCGGTTCCGGAGCTTGAGTTCACCTGGGCCGGGCACGAATGGTATGCACGCGATTTCAGCGTGCCGATCAAGTTGAACTCCGAGGGGTTTCACGATCTTGAGCGCGCACGGGAGAAAACGCCGGGCTCAACGCGGATTGCGGTCATCGGTGACTCGATGGTGGAAGCCCTTCAGGTGCCATCAGATCTGACGGCAACACGGCTGGCGGAAGAATCGCTGAACAAGCCGGGCGGTCGGAGATTTGAGGTCCTGAACTTCGGCGTTTCGAATTACGGACTTGGACAGATGTTTCTGAACTGGGAAACGCGCGTTCGCCCCTACCGCCCCGACATAGTCTTTGTTTACGTAGCGGGACTCCACATGATCCGAACCGTAACGCCGATGGAGCGCGGCGCCTTTCCCGGCGCGAGCCAGGAGTCGTTGCGCGTGCGGCCGACGTTTCGAATCGAGGAGGACCGGCTGGCCTGGGACCCTCCGCAGGACCTGGCCAAGTTTGAAGCGGCCCAGGCGGACTTGATTCAAAGCCGCTTTGGCGGTGGACGAACGCGCAAGCGGCCGAGGAAGTCATTCCTGGTACATCGAATCGCCGCCGGTGCCCACGAGATGCTGATGGGAATCCAATGGAAGTTTCATCCTCTGCCGGTTACCTCCCCGCTGGACGAGCAGGCACTGCGGCTCAACGAGCGGATTCTCCTTGAACTGAATCGATCCGTCTCGGCCGCCGGCGCCCGATTGGTGGTTGTGGACGCGTGCCTTTACTACAGCAACGCGGAGGAACCCATTTCGCAACGCCTCAAGGCCTATTGCTCAAGCCATTCAATTAACTATGTTTGTCTATCTGATGCGCTGCTGGCATCGCATCACGCCGGCCACATGACACACTGGGGCCACGACAAACATTTCAACGAACTGGGCAATCAGGTTTTCGCCGACACCATATTGAAATGGCTGCGCGGGCCGGGCGGAATAACAGACAACATTGGTCGCCAATAGGTGCTTGCGGGGGCGACGCGCGACTGACGACAGGCCCGAGAACTCGCGGCGGCTCCCGGCGATTGCGCGAATCCGAGCATTGGCTGCGGAATCGCCCATGGGGCGCGCGATTCCGATCGTGAAGAACCAGCACAATCTAGCGAAAAATTAGGGTCGCTGACCGTTCGCCTGCGAATAGAATAAGGCGACTTGGAGTATTGGGTGCGTCGATTGCCATCTTCCACGGCTCGACGCAGCAGTGGGTAGCCTGGAGTTGGGTCAAAAAAGTGAATCGCGCTCGCAATCCGAACTACGCGGCTCGCGTCATCTTTGCGTCAGTGGTTGTCGTCAACGCGACACTCTATGTCAGCGCGCAGATGGACCGCGCCTTCATTCGCGATATCGCGTACAAAATCGCTCCGCCTGGCACGCCGGATATCGAGGTTGTCCGGGCCGTCACGCGCTATGTGCATGAAGAGATCTACCATCCAACGCCCGAGGAAGTCGATCGCTTTCCTTTCTGGGTACGGCTGAACTTCCTTTACAATCCGTTTCGCACCGGACCGCGACCGACGCTCGAATATGGCACGCATCACATCGGCCCATGCCAGTCCAACAGCCGCGCCTTCATGGCGCTGCTCGCCGCACATGGGATCAGTTCGCGAATGGTCGTTCAACACGGCCCTCGCCTGTACGGCCGGCACTCGGTGGTGGAAGTGGACTACGCCGGAACGCAGGGAATCGTCGGACCCACAAACGGGGTCATTTATCAGCACGAAGACGGCAGACCGGCGACGCTCAAGGAATTGCAAAAGGATCGCGAGTTGTTTCTACGCAACGCCGTGACTGGCTTTGCTTACGGCTGGGGGCCGAAGGGCAAGGAAGTCACCATCGCCTTGCCCCATGACCTGTACAATTTCGACCACGCCTATTATTTCAATTACAAGTGGTTGGGCGCACTGCGCTGGCCGGTCTACAAAACGCTGGTCGCCATCTGGGGCGAGAACGGCCCCTACCTTCCCGTGCGACCACTCTGGTACACTTATCCTAAATACACATGCATGGTCGTGCTGAATTTCGGCGTGGCCGGCGCGTTGTGTGTCTTGTGGATCGGTCGGCGGTTTCGCCGCCGGCTTGCCAGGCGGGCGAGCGTTGCAGATCCCTGCGCCGTGCCGGTATCGTCGCTCGCGAAAACGCCGTGCCGCGATGAACTGATGCACGTCTGACCCCGCTGTGCCCGGCCCCATTCCTTGCGTTTCCTCGTGCAAGAACCGAATCGATCCTCCTGCTCGAATCGAGCCGGAGCGGTTATGCTCTTGGCGGCGACCTTTCTAATTCGAGGAGGATCGATGCACCGCTTGGTAGCTTCCCGCGCGTTCCAATTCTGTTGCCCCTTCCTGTTTGTGTTCATGTTTGCTCTTTCGGCGCGGGCGCAGGTCCAGCCGCATGGCGGGATGCTGCGCTATCCCGACGTAAGCCGCGACAAGATCGCGTTCGTGTACGCGAACGACATCTGGGTCGTCTCGCGCGATGGCGGCACGGCGACGCCGCTGGCCAGCCCGCCGGGGACAGAGTTGTTCCCACGGTTCAGCCCCGACGGCGCTCAACTCGCCTTTGTGGGGAATTACGACGGCAATAGAGATTTGTACGTCGTGCCGGTCGAGGGCGGCCCGCCCCGGCGCGTCACCCATCATCCCGACGGCGAGACGATGTGCGACTGGGTTCCCGCGGCGAATGCCGGTCTCGTCGCCGGCGGCGCGACGGGCGATCGGCTACTGTTTTATACAAACGGCTTGGCCGGTTTGCGCCGCCAGATGCAGCTCTTCACCGTCGACGCTTCGGGCGGCATGCCCGTGAAGCTGCCCGTACCCTATGGCGCGACGGCGGCGATCAGCGCCGATGGCGAGTGGCTGGCCTACACGCCACACACGACGGACTTCCGCACGTGGAAGCGCTACCGAGGCGGCATGGCGACCGACATCTGGCTGTTCAACCTCAAGACGAAGCAATCAAAACAAATGACGACGTGGGAGGGCACCGACACCCAACCGATGTGGCAGGGGCAGACCGTGTACTACCTAAGCGACGCCGGGCCGGAGCATCGCCAGAACATCTGGTCGTACGACACAGCCAGCGGTCGCACGCAGCAGCACACAAACTACAAAGATTTCGACATCAAGTGGGCATCGAATGGTCCGGGCGCCAATGGAGAGGGCGAAATCGTCTTTCAGGTCGGCGCGGAGCTGCGCCTGTTCAACCTCGGCGCGAAGTCCGACAAGGTTGTGTCGGTCACGATCCCCGGCGATCGGCCGAAGCTTCGTCCGCGGCGCGTGGATGTGGCGGGCAACATGCCGGCGCTCGACATTTCGGCCACCGGCAAGCGCGCGGTGGTCGAGGCGCGGGGCGACATCTGGACGCTCCCGGCCGAACACGGCTCGCCGCGAAACCTGACGCGCAGCAGCGGCGTGTTCGATCGCGACCCGATGTGGAGCCCGGACGGCAAGTGGATCGCATACTTCTCCGATGCAACGGGCGAGTACGAGTTGTACCGCCGCTCGGCGGATGAGAAAGGCGAGCCGGAGCAACTGACCAAGGGCAGCAAGACGTTTTATTACGCGCCCATTTGGTCGCCCGACTCGAAGCACATTGCCCTCACCGACAAGGCCGGCAACATCCTGCTCTGCGACGTGGAGAAGAAGGAGACGAAAGCCATTGACACCGACCCATGGGCCAATGCGCCGCGAATAAGCTGGAGCCGCGACTCCGGCTGGATCGCCTACCCGAAGAACGGTTTAAACCGCCAATCGGCGATTTATCTGTACGAGATGGCGTCGGGCAAAGTGCACCAGGTGACGACCGGCATGTTCAACGATTGGGCGCCGACCTTCGACCGGGCGGGGGACTATCTATACTTCGCCAGCAACCGCGCCTGGAACAGCCCGCGCTACGAGGACATTGGAACGACTTTCGTCTATAACGAGACGGCTTTGCTTTATGTCGTTCCGCTGCGAAAGGACGTGAAGCTGCCCTTCGCGCCCAAGAGTGACGAAGAGCCGGCCACCACCCAGCCTGCGACGAGCCAGCCCGCCTCCAGCCAGACGGCGGATTCGCAGCCCGCTTCGTCGCCGACCAGCACGCAAGCATCCCAGCCGGGCGAGAAAAAGGATGAGAAAAAGCCGGTCATCATCGAGCTGGAAGAATTCGAGCGCCGCGCCGTGCAACTGGAGATCAAGCGCGGCAGCTTCGGAAACCTCGCCGTCGCGCACGATGCCAAGCTGATCTTCTCGCGGTTCGCGGGCCGTGGCGCCGAGACCGAGCCGTCCATCCGCATTTTCGACCTGGCGGATGAGAAGAAGGAAGAGAACACGGTGCTGGCCGGTGCGGCCTTCTTCGCCATCTCGCCGGACGGCAAGAAGCTGCTGGTTCGCAAGGACAACAAGATGGCGATCGTTGACCCGGCGAAGGACCAGAAGCTGGACAAGTCGATTTCCACGGCCGGCATGGGTTCGATGGTCTCGCCGCGCGAAGAGTGGAAGCAGATCCTCACCGAGGTGTGGCGCTTGCAGCGGGATTACTTCTACGACCCGCACATGCACGGCGTCGACTGGGAGGCCGTGTACAAGCGGTACGCGGCGATGCTGGCCGACTGTGCGAGCCGCGAAGATGTCGGCTTTGTGGCAGCCGAGATGATCTCCGAATTGAACGCCGGACACACTTATTACGGCGGCGGCGACCTGGAAGGCCAGCCGAGCGTATCGGTCGGCATGCTGGGTTGTGATTTCGAGCTGGTCAAGGGCGATACGGCGGCGTATCGCATCGCTCGGATTCACGAGGGCGCACCGTGGGACAGCGACGCGCGCGGACCGTTGAGTCAACCCGGCGTCGATGTGAAGGTCGGCGACTACCTCCTGGCGGTGAACCGGATGCCGGTGGATACCGCGCGCGATCCGTGGGCGAGTTTCCAAGGGCTGGCCGATCAGACGGTGACGCTGACGGTAAGCGACAAGGCGACGATGGATGACAAAGCCCGCGACGTGGTGGTGAAGCTGCTCTCCGACGAGAGCAATCTGCGCTATCGCGCATGGATCGAGCGCAACCGGGCGTACGTCGCCGAGAAGACCGACGGCAAGGTCGGATACATTTATGTGCCCAACACCGGCGTCGATGGGCAGAATGACCTGTTCCGCCAGTTCTACGGCCAGATGGACAAGGGCGCGTTGATCATCGACGAACGATGGAACGGCGGCGGGCAGATCCCCACGCGCTTCATCGAACTGCTCAATCGGCCGATCACGAACTACTGGGCGCGGCGCGACGGTCACGACTGGCCGTGGCCGCCGGACAGCCACCAGGGACCGAAATGCATGTTGATCAACGGCCTCGCCGGGTCGGGTGGTGACGCGTTCCCGGCATACTTCCGCCAGTCGGGCCTGGGCAAGCTGATCGGGATGCGGACGTGGGGCGGGCTGATCGGCATCTCGGGCAACCCGGGGTTGATTGACGGCGCGTTCACAACGGTGCCGACGTTCGGGTATTACAAGAAAGACGGCACCTGGGGCATCGAGGGGCACGGCGTCGATCCCGATATGGAAGTCGTCGACGACCCGGCGCTCATGGTCGACGGCGGCGATCCGCAGCTCGACGCAGCCATTGCGCACATGTTGGGCGAATTGCAGCGCAATCCCTATCGCGCGCCGAATCGACCGACCTACCCGGATCGCAGCGGCATGGGCATCCGCGAAGAGGACAAGTAGGCAACTCCACAGCCCCGAAGCGCCAAGACACCAGGACCGCGAAGCGGTAATGCGTTGGCGCGATGGCGCAATGACGCTGAACAGCCGGCGACCAACTCGCCGACGGTGGGTCGTCCGCTCTGCGCCCCTTCGTTCGGCGAATCGCTTTTCGTTGGCATGCGGCCACGATTGCCTTAAGTTCCCGCGTTCGGGGGCGGGCTGGAATAGCCTCTTCCGCGGAGCCGCCCGACAAGGCGGAACAACCGACCTTTGTTTCTAACGCTTCTCTGGCAACTGGGGTTGATCCTTGTCGCGTCGCGCGCAATGGGCCGGCTCTTTGCGCGCGTCGGACAGCCGCAGGTTGTCGGCGAAATGGTCGCTGGCATCGTGCTGGGGCCGAGCGTATTCGGAATGGTGGCACCGACCGCCTGGGCAGCGGTCTTCCCGGCCGCATCACTCCAATACCTGCAAATCCTTAGCCAGGTCGGAGTCGTGCTGTTTCTCTTTCTGATCGGCGTGGACCTTGACCCCCGCCTATTGCGAAAGCAGGGGCGCACGGCAGCCGGCATCGGGGCGTCCAGCATCGTGCTTCCTTTTTTGCTTGGCGCGGCACTGACTTGCTATCTGTATCCGCGGCTGTTCGGAAACCCGCCCGCCATGTCGTTGACCACGGTTAGCCTGTTCATGGGCGCGGCCATGAGTGTGACGGCGTTTCCTGTGCTGGCTCGCATCCTGACAGAGCGGAATCTACACAAGACCACGGTGGGCGCGCTGGCGATTGTTTGCGCGGCGATGAATGACGTCATTGCATGGTGCATGCTGGCGTTCGTTGTCGCGATTTGCCGCGCCCGTGGATTGCACAGCGCCGGACTGACGGCCATCCTGGCCACGGGTTATGTCGCGATCATGTTCTGGATCGGCCGACCGCTCATGGGGCGACTGGAAGCCTATTACAAACTTCGCGGGCGCCTTTCGCAGGGCATGTTCGGACTGGTCATGTTGCTGATCGTCGCTTCGGCGCTCGCAACGGAAGCGATCGGGATTCACGCGCTGTTCGGCGCGTTCCTCGTCGGCGTGATCATGCCAAAGGGCTCGGCGTTCGTCCGCGACCTGACCGAACGACTCGAGGACATCACCGTCGTTTTCCTGTTGCCGATCTTTTTCGCCTTCGCGGGACTTCAAACGCAAATCGGGCTCTTGAGTTCCGGCCGCCTTTGGTTCGACGCCGGGCTCATTGTGCTCGTCGCCTGCGCCGGAAAGATCGGCGGCGCATCCATCGCGGCGCGCGCCTGCGGGCTGTCCTGGCGTGAATCCTCCGCCATCGGCATCCTCATGAACACGCGAGGACTGATGGAGCTGGTCATCCTCAACATCGGCCGCGAACTGGGCGTCATCTCCGATGTTGTCTTCGCCATGATGGTCATCATGGCGCTGGTGACCACCGCGTTGACGACACCTGTATTAAGCTGGGTCTATCCCGATCGGCTCTTTCGCGATCGACCCATCGCGGCGCCGGCTGCCGATCGGCCGTGGAGCCTGCTGGTGTCCATCGCGCGGCCCGACACGGCGGCGGGCCTGTTGCGACTCGGGGGGCAGATCGCCGGCAGCGCCGGCAAACTGGTGGCGCTGCACCTCAAGCCGGCCGTCGATCGCGACGCCTATCGCAGCGCGGCGGACCGCGGAAGCGCGGAGGAAGACTCGGCCGTGGCGCCGCTCGCCGCGGCGGCGAAGGAGGCGGGGATCGAGCTGGAGCCGCTCTCACTGGTCACGACGGATGTCGCGACGGACATATCGGAGGTCGCGGCGGCACGGCACGCGGACTTGATCCTCATGGGGTTTCACCGGCCGATCTTCGGGCAAACCCTGCTTGGCGGCACGGTGCACAAAGTCATGTCGCGCGCCGCGTGCGACATCGGCGTTTTTGTCGATCGCCGCTTCGCGACCGCGGGGAGGGTGCTGGTCCCGTTTCTCGGCGGCACGCATGATCGGCTGGCACTGGAACTGGCGAGGCGGCTGGCGCGCAGCGCCGGCGCCGCCGTGACCGTGCTGCACGTGACACCACGAACGCGGCGCGATGCACCGCCGCTCGGCGCGCAGGGCGCGGTGGACAAGGTGTTCGCCGATCCGACGCAGCCGACGCCGGTGACGTTTCGCATGGTCGAAGATGATTCGCCGATCGACGCGGTGATTCGTGAAGCCGCGTCGCACGATCTGGTCTTGATCGGCGTGGCCGAGAAGTGGGGCCTCGAGTCGCATGTGTTCGGCTGGAAGGCCGAGCGCATCGCGGCAGACTGCCCCTGCTCGATGTTGATCGTGCGCAAAGGCGTCGGAGGTCCAAGCCAACAAGGATAGCAACACAGGAGCGAGCCGGGACTCATGGCAGATGAAGCATACAAAATCATTTATTCGATGATCGGCGTCAGCAAGCGCCACGAGAAGAAGCAGATCCTCAAGGACATCTACCTCTCGTACTTTTACGGCGCCAAGATCGGCGTGCTGGGCCTGAACGGCTCGGGAAAGAGTACCTTGCTGCGCATCCTTGCCGGCGTCGACAAGGACTACGAAGGACAAATATCTCTCCAGCCGGGCTTCACCGTCGGATTCCTCGAACAGGAGCCGCATCTGGACGACACACTCACCGTGCGGCAAGCCGTCGAGCAGGGCAAGCAGGAATCCATCGACCTGCTGAAGGAGTTCGAGCGCATCAACGAGCGACT
This sequence comes from Phycisphaerae bacterium RAS2, assembly GCA_007753915.1. Classification (NCBI taxonomy): domain Bacteria; kingdom Pseudomonadati; phylum Planctomycetota; class Phycisphaerae; species Phycisphaerae bacterium RAS2. The sequence continues at coordinate 94,333 of CP036352.1, read as the reverse complement.
GGGGGAGAATCTCTCTGATGACGAGATGACGAAGCTGCTGGAAGATCAGGGTCGTGTGCAGGAACGGCTCGACGCGCTGAACGCATGGGAGCTGGAGACGCAGCTGGAAGTCGCGATGGACGCGCTGCGATGTCCGGACAGCGACAAGCCCGTAAACGTTCTTTCAGGCGGCGAGCGCCGGCGCGTGGCGCTCTGTCGATTGCTGCTGCGCGAGCCGGACGTCCTGCTGCTCGACGAGCCGACGAACCATCTGGACGCCGAATCGGTCGGCTGGTTGGAGCTGCACCTGCAGCGCTACGCGGGCACAGTCATCGCGGTGACGCACGATCGGTATTTCCTCGACAACGTGGCGGGGTGGATTCTGGAATTGGATCGCGGACGAGGCATCCCGTGGAAGGGCAATTACTCCTCGTGGCTGGAACAGAAGGACGCGCGGCTGAAAGTCGAGGAGAAGACCGAGTCGGCCCGACAGCGCGCACTTCAGCGCGAGCTGGACTGGATCCGCCGCTCGCCCCAGGCGCGCCAGGCCAAGAGCAAAGCCCGCCTCAAGGCCTACGATCAACTGCTGACGCAGGACGCAGGCGAGAAGCTGAAAGAGATTGAAATCTACATTCCGCCGGGGCCGCGGCTGGGCGACCGAGTCATCGAGGCGAAGAACCTGACCAAGGCATACGGCCGGCAACTGCTGATGCAGGACGTGACGTTCTCCGTGCCGCCCGGCGCGATCGTCGGCATCATCGGCGGCAACGGAGCCGGCAAGACCACGCTCTTTCGCATGATCACGGGGCAGGAGAAGCCCGACACCGGGACGATCGAGATCGGCGACAGCGTCAAGCTGGCATACGTCGAGCAGAGCCGCGATTCGCTCAAGGCCGGCCAGACGGTGTGGGAGGCCATCTCCGGCGGTGATGAGCTGATCGCCCTCGGCTCGCAGCGCGTGAACAGCCGGGCCTATGTCGGGCGATTCGGCTTCACCGGGACGGATCAGCAGCAGGCCGTCGACACGATGTCGGGCGGCGAGCGCAACCGCGTGCACCTCGCGCGCATGCTGCGCCAGGGCGCGAACGTGATTCTTCTCGACGAGCCGACCAACGATCTCGACGTGAACACGATGCGCGCATTGGAGGAAGCACTCGAGGCATTCGCCGGTTGCGCCCTCATCATCAGCCACGATCGGTGGTTCCTCGACCGCGTCGCGACGCACATCCTCGCCTTCGAGGGCGAGAGCGTCGTGCACTGGTTCGACGGAAACTACACGGCGTACGAAGCCGACCGGCGGGCACGCATGGGCGAAGCGGCCGACCGACCACACCGCGTCAAGTATCGCGAACTGAAACTGTAGCGCCGCGTCGGGTACAATCGTCGCCGCACCACGAGGACAAGGGGCATGGCTAAGGTTCGCGGCGGCGGCTGGCAGGCTATCGCGTATGCGCTGCGCGTCGCGCAGCGCGTCGGGTGGCGGCGCGCGTGGCAAAGCGTGCGATCGAAAAACGCCTGCAAGACCTGCGCGCTGGGCATGGGCGGCCAGCTCGGCGGCATGCGCAACGAGTCGGGACACTGGCCGGAGATCTGCAAGAAATCCCTTCAGGCAATGGCGGCCGACATGCAGGACGGCCTGCGCCGCGAATTCTTCGAGCGTTACAACTTCGAACAGTTGGAGCTGCTTACCTCGCGCGAGCTGGAGGCCGCCGGCCGGGTCGTGCAGCCGCTCTACGCCGCACCGGGCGCGACCCATTACCAGCCGATCGACTGGAGCGAGGCGATGTCGCGCATCGCGCAGCGACTCAAGGCGACCGACCCGCGCCGCGCGTTCTTCTACATGAGCGGCCGATCCTCGAACGAAGCCGCATTCCTGCTGCAGCTCTTCGCCAGGATGTACGGCACGAATCATGTCAACAACTGCTCGTACTACTGCCACCAGGCCAGCGGCGTCGCGCTGAACGACGCAGTCGGCAGCGGAACGGCCACGATCACACTGGACGATCTTGAACACACCGACCTGCTCTTCCTCATCGGCGGCAACCCGGCATCGAACCACCCGCGCCTGATGCGCACGCTCATGCAGCTACGGCGGCGCGGCGGCGACGTCATCGTGATCAACCCCGTCGTCGAGCCGGGACTGGTGAACTTCCGCGTACCGTCCGATGTGCGAAGCATGCTGTTCGGCTCGCGCATCGCAAGCATGTACGTCCAGCCGCACATCGGCGGGGACATCGCACTGCTTTGCGGAATCGCGAAAGCCGTGCTGGAGAGCGGGGCGGCCGATCGCGCGTTCATCGACACCGCGACGACCGGCGCGCAAGATTGGCAAACCGCCATTCGCGCGACTCCGTGGGATGAAATCGTGCATCGCAGCGGCGTGGAGCGGCCGATGATCGAGCGCGTCGCCGAGCGCTATGCGCGATCGCGCGCGACGGTTTTTGCCTGGACGATGGGCATCACGCACCATTTACACGGCGTGCAGAACATCCACGCGATTGCGAATCTCGCTTTGCTGCGCGGCATGGTCGGTCGCCCGCACGCTGGCCTGCTGCCGATCCGCGGGCACAGCAACGTGCAGGGCGTCGGCTCCATGGGCGTAACGCCGGCACTGAAGGAGGCAATCTTCGAGCGATTACAGCGACACTTTGGCGTCACACTTCCAGCGTGGGGGGGCCGCGACACGATGCAGTGCATGGAAGCGGCCGACGCCGGCGAGATGGACGTGGGCGTGTGCCTCGGCGGCAATCTGTTCGCCGCGAATCCCGACTCGTCGTTTGCCCGGCGTGCGATGAGCCGGCTCGGCCTGATCGTCCACCTCAACACGACGCTCAATCTCGGCCATGTGTGGGGCCGCGGGCAGGAGACCATCGTGCTGCCGGTGCTGGCGCGCGACGAGGAATCGCAATCGACCACGCAGGAATCGATGTTCAATTACGTGCGGTTAAGCGACGGCGGCCCCGCGCGACACGACGGCCCGCGCAGCGAAGTAGCAATCGTGGCCGACCTGGCGCACGCGGTGCTGGGCGGCGGCGGACCGATCGACTGGCGAGCAATGCAATCGCACGAGTCCATTCGCGCCGCCATCGCGAGGATCGTACCGGGCTTTGAGAAGCTGGAGTCCATCGGCGCCACGAAGGCCGAATTTCACATTGACGGACGCACGCAACATCGGCCGCGATTTCCCACGGCCGACGGCAGGGCGCGATTCCACGAGACGCCGCTGCCGGATGGAGCGCCCCCGCGCGACGGGGCACTGCGGTTGATGACCGTGCGATCCGAGGGGCAATTCAATACCGTCGTCTATGAAGACGAGGACCTCTACCGCGGGCAGGAGCGGCGCGATGTGATTCTGCTGAACGAGCGCGACATGGAACAGCGCTCCCTCGTTTCCGACCAACTCGTTACCGTCCGAAGCGAAGCCGGTGAAATGGCGGGCCTGCGCGTACGGCCGTTCGAGATTCGCGAAGGCAACTGCCTGATGTATTTCCCCGAGGCGAACGTGCTTGTGCCTTCGCGCGTGGACCCGCGCTCAAAAACGCCGGCGTTCAAATCAATATGGGTCACGATCGAACCAACGGCGCCGCATCGCGTGCCGCTCACGGTCGAGCGCGCCGTGCGAGCACGATCCGGCGATTCTCTGAAAGCGTGTTAACCCGTGCCGCTCATCCGAGGCGACACAGCATCGTCACTCGCCCGCGCCGTCAACCGAACTGCTAAGCTTCACCTTCGCCGTGCGCGTGCGGCCATCACGAACGACCGTCAGCGTCACCGTGTCACCGGCGCGCTTGCTTTCCAGCACGTCGCGTAGCGCGTTGTAGTCACCAATCTCGCGATCGTCGATGCCGACAATCACATCCCCCAGCACGATCGATCCATCGCCCAGGCGATAGGTCCCCTCCAGCCCCGCCTTCTCCGCGCCGCCGCCCTCGGCCACCCCGCCTATCAACACGCCGCGCGTCACTCCCAGTTGTCGCGCAATGCCGGCATCGACCGGCTCGATGCCCAGCAACGGCCGAACGACACGTCCGTGTCGAATCAACTGCGGCGCGATTTCGTTGACGATGTCTACCGGCACGGCAAACCCGATGCCGACGCTCGCGCCGCTGGGGCTGAAAATCATCGTGTTGACACCGATCAATCGACCGGCACTGTCCAGCAGCGGCCCGCCCGAATTGCCCGGATTGATCGCTGCATCGGTCTGAATCACGCCGTCGATCGTGCGCCCGTTTCGCGCGGTGATCGTGCGACCCGTCGCGCTGACGATCCCCGTCGTCAGCGTCTGATCAAATCCGAATGGATTGCCGATGGCATAGACCTTCTGCCCGACCTGAAGATCGGTTGACGTGCCGACCGGGATGGGCCGCAGCCGGGCGGCTGGCGCGTCGATCTTCAGAACGGCCAGATCACGGTCCGGCTCGGCGCCGACGACGCGTGCATCCCATGATGAACGATCAGCGAGGATGACTTTGAGTTCGGCGTTGCGCCGCTGGCCCGGCTCGACAACGTGATAATTCGTGACGATGTGCCCAAGATTGTCCCAGATGAAGCCCGTTCCGGTGCCCTCGGGAACCTCAAAGACTTCGCGCGAGAACAGCCCGCGCCGCCGCTCGACCAGACGCACACTCTGGACATAAACCACCGACGGCGAAGCGTTGGCGAACAGCTCAATGGACGACTTCTCGTCGGCCGCGAGATCACCGCGCGGCGTGATCGCGCGCGTCCCGGCGTTGCGCGCCTCAAGATACCCGCGCAGCTGCCCGACGACGAAGTAACCGACCGTCAACCCGACAAGAATGCCGACCAGCAGCGACTGGCGTTTCTGCACGCGCAGGGCCGGTCGCTCTTCAAAGCCGGGCGGGGAATCCATCACGCTCATGACGGAGAATGATAATACGGAAGATGGCGCCAAACTATCGGACGCTTCGGCCGAGTTTGCCGCCCATTGACGCGCACCGATCACCCCTCGCGCGGCAGGAAGACCAAGCCAAGTCACTCACCGGTTTGACCGATAAACCCACGACGGAAGTCCATACTCTGCCTTGAGGAGCAGCCTGTGACGATCTCTCGCTCGGTTCACCGCGCCTTACCGGTACTCGCACTTGTTTCGATTCTGTTCAGCCTCGCTGCGGGATGCGGTTTTGTCCCGCTGCCGGGCCCGAGCGGCTCGGAGAATCCCGCGCCGCTTCCGCAAGTCAGCGGCATCGACCCGCGCGAGCCGAACATCGAGCGGTCCACGCGAACGCTCGACTTTTCCGGAGTTCGGACCATCCGTGTCGAGCTTCACACTGCACGGCTTGTGATCGAACAGATCGACAGCGCCGCGGACGAAGCCACGATTCAGGTGACCGAAATCATTACAGCCGGCTGGCTCGGCAAGAACGATCTTGAGAATCATCTGCTCGCGACGGAAGTGCGCGCCGAGCGATCCTTTGTGGACCCGGCGCGGCTGAACGTCACCTCGATCATCTCGCAGGGCCTTCAACCAAAGGATGTCGCCCTGGATGTGAAGCTGACGGTCCCGCGCGGCGCGGGAACGGAGATCTACCTGACCAGCGGCCCGGTGGAGATCATCCGACTCGCCGCCAATGTTGAAATCGCCACGGCCGACGGCGCAATTCTCGTGACCGAGGCGGCCGGGAACATTGTCGCCAAGACGACGAATCATCCGGTCGAGATTCGTGACGCGAAGGGAAACGTCGACGCAGTGACATCCAACGCGGACGTTTCGATTCGGGCGATGCCGTCAATCGGCTCGCAGGTTCTCGCGCGGACGGTCGGCGGCAACGCCCGCATTCTCGTGCAACAGGGATTCGGCGCCGCCCTGAAGCTCATCACCGATGACGGCGCCGTCTCGGCCAATCTCAACGGGTTCACGGTCTCCAACATCGCCACGGCCGCCGGATTCCTCACCGCCGATCTGAATGGCGGGGGCGGGCGCGTCGAGGCCGTCATCGAGGACGGCGACATCGAATTCGCCGGCATCGCGCAGCCTTAGACCAGCGCTATCGCCGAAAGCAAGTCAGGCATTCCCTGCGCGACGTCGGCCGATCCTGCGCGAAACTGCCCCGCGCGGCGCAACCGACTCGCCCGAAGCCCGCGCAATATCCGATTCATGTAGTGCCCGGCGTCGCCGCGCCGCATAGAACGGATCCATTGCCCATGCTTGATTGCCCTCCGGTTCGCCTCTCTCGCGCCGTGCGCGAAACTCTGCACTGGCTCGTTTCTGAAGACGACCTCGCCGCGCCGCACGACGCCGAAGGCGAATCCCGGCGACTGCTCCATCGCGCGGCGGAACTGCACGAAGCGCTTGCGGGCCTCCCCGCGGCAACCGAGAATTGCGACAAATGCCTTCTTGTCGGCTCGACCGGCGCGGAGGTGCCTTACCTCGCCGGCAAACTCGGCTGGAAGGACGTCACCTGCGTCGCCCCGCCAACCTGCCGCGCGAAACGCCGCCTGCGCCGCGCCCGGCCGCACCCGAATACTGACGCGTCTTTTCCGTTCACATTGATCGAGCAGGACCCGGAGACCGATGCCCTCCCGCTGGAGGATCATTCCTTCGGACTGGTTGTTTACCTCGGACGGATCGAAGCGCTGCGCGACGACCCCGAGTTTGTCTTCTATGAATTGAACCGCGTCGTTCAGCCGCGCGGGCGACTGGTCCTCCTTGCCGAGAACCCGGTCAGCCTCCAGGCGACGCATTCGATTCTGCGCGGCGCGCCGCAAAGCGCGCGAATCGAACACGGCCCCGAATCCGCCTGGCGGCGCTACGCTCCACAGGAGATTGAAGAGCTGCTCAACGGCACCGGCTGGCGCGTCGAATCGATCACCTCCGTCGTGCCCGGGCCGGCGCTTGGCGGAAGCTGGTGGCGGCGGCGACTCTTCAAGCGACTGGTCGCCGACCTGCGTGCCGAGACCGGCCTCGCCGAGCCGTGCCTGCACACGCGCCTCCTGGTCAACGCGGCCAAGGTCAGCGAGCCGACGCGCAGCTACCCCCGCTGGCTTTACGACGACGAGAAAATCCGCCAACTCAAGGTGGAAATGCTCGAACACGTTTCGCGCACACGGCGGACCGCCAAGACAGCCTGACCCCCAACTCTCTGACGCACCCCGGCGCAGCGGCTACAATCGTCCCCAAGAGGGGATCGCCGCGCCGTGGAACCCGCGACCATCGACATCAAGAACGCCCGCGTTCATAACCTGCGCGAGGTGTGCCTCTCCCTGCCTCGAAACAAGTTGATCGTCTTCACTGGCGTCTCCGGCAGCGGCAAATCATCACTCGCCTTCGACACGTTCTACGCCGAAGGGCAGCGGCGATACATCGAATCCCTCTCGTCCTACGCGCGACAGTTCATGGGCCAGATGCAGAAGCCCGACTGCGATCTCATCAGCGGCCTCTCCCCCGCCGTCGCCATCCAGCAGAAGACGACCGGCTGGAACCCACGCTCGACCGTCGCCACGATCACCGCAATTCACGATTTTCTCCGTGTCCTCTTCGCGCGCATCGGCGCGCAGCATTGCACGCAATGCGGCCGACCCATCTCCGCGCAGTCGCGCGAGCAGATCGTCGCAGGGATTCTCGACTCCTTTGCGCCGGGTTCGGCCGATGGCAGGGGCGGCATTCGGGCGCTCATACTCGCGCCGCAGGCCCGCGCGCAGAAGGGCGAGTTCCGCGATCTATTTGAAGACCTTGTGCGAGCGGGGTACGTCCGGGCGCGCGTCGATGGCCGCGTCGTGATGCTGACCGATGATCTGGCGCTGGAAAAGAACCGCCGCCACGATATCGAAGTCGTCGTGGATCGGCTTGTCCTCGCGCCGGAGAATCGATCGCGCATCGCCGAAGCGGTAGAAAATGCCCTGCGTATCGGCAAAGGCTCATTGATTGTCGCGGTGGAGGCCGTCGATGCGGCCGAAGAAACCGGCACAAGTCCGAAGCGCACGGCGACCAAACGAGAATCCGCTGCCCGCGAGAAAGTGTTTTCGTCAAGCTCGGCCTGCACGCGCTGCGGCATCTCGTTCGAGCCGCTCTCCCCGCAACTGTTCTCCTTTAATTCGCCGACGGGCATGTGCATGAAGTGCGACGGCCTGGGCGAACTGCTCGACTTCGACCCCGAACTGCTCGTGCCTGATCCGTCGAAGAACTTCTACGCGCCGTGCATCGAGCCGATGCGCACGAAAGTGGGTAAATGGCGGCGGCATGTTTATGAGGCGGTCGCCCGCGCGGTCGGGTTCGACATCAATCTGCCGTGGAAGAAGCTGCCGGCCAAGGCGCGCGAGGCGTTGCTGTACGGAACCGGTGATCGACATCTGACGTTCGAGTGGAAATGGTCGGGCGGCGTGTGGAAACACGGCGGCACGTTTGACGGCGTCCTGGAGGAATTGCGCGAGAAGCATCGCAAGGCGAAGGCAACGTTCATACGCGATTACTACGAGAAATACATGCGCCGCGGGCCGTGTCCGGATTGTGCCGGGGCGCGCTTGAACGCGCAGGCGCGCGCGGTGCGGTTGCCGGTCAGCAACAAGGCGCGTGCGGCGGCAACCGGCAATGCGAAGGGGCCAAACCTCGCGGAGTTCTGCGGCCTGTCGGTCGCACAGGCGCGTGCCATGCTCGACGGCCTGGCGCTTTCGCCCGTGCAGAAAATCGTCTCCGAAGAAGTACTGAAGGAGCTTCGCACGCGGATGGATTTTCTACTCAACGTGGGGCTGGACTATTTAAGCCTCGACCGAACCGCGCCGACGCTTTCGGGCGGCGAGTTGCAGCGCATTCGGCTCGCGGGACAGATCGGCTCGGGCCTGGCCGGCGTGCTGTACATTCTCGACGAGCCTTCGATCGGCTTGCACCACCGCGATAATCAGAAACTCCTGGCGAGCCTGCTGGCCCTGCGCGACATGGGCAACACGGTGATCGTGGTGGAACACGACGAGGACACGATGCGCGCGGCGGATTACGTCGTCGATTTCGGCCCCGGCCCCGGCATCCGCGGCGGTCACGTCGTGGCCGAGGGCGATTTCGACGCAGTGCTTGATTGCGACAAATCGTTGACAGGGCAGTATCTGTCGGGCAAGCGGGTGATTGAGGTGCCGAAACAACGCCGGCCGGTCGAGAAACGACCCGGTCTTCGCCCTCAATCCCGAAGAAAGGCGCGTAAGCCGTGACGAGGCACGCCGCACGCCCGCAGAGTCAACGACGAGGTTTGTCGAACCCGAATCCTGGGTCGCCAAGTGAATCTGATGACGCGCACGCAAACTGGCTCATCGTCCGCGGCGCGCGGCACAACAACCTCAAGAACATCGACGCCGCGATACCGCTGGGGCGATTCGTCGCAGTCACTGGTGTGTCCGGTTCGGGGAAGTCCTCGCTCGTCAACGACATCCTTCGTGAACGCCTTGCCCGCGATCTCAACGGCGCCGAGGGCGCGCAGCCCGGCGCGCACGACGCCATCGACGGTGCCGAGCACCTCGACAAAGTCATCGATATCGACCAGTCGCCCATCGGCCGCACGCCGCGATCCAACCCCGCGACGTACATCAAACTGTTCGACGAGATTCGCGCGCTCTACGCCCAGTTGCCCGACAGCAAGGTGCGCGGCTACGCGCCCGGCCGATTCTCGTTCAACGTATCCGGCACCGAAGGCGGCGGGCGGTGCGAAGCCTGCGAGGGCAACGGCGCGACGCGCATCGAGATGGATTTCCTCGCCGATGTCTGGGCCGACTGCCCCGTCTGCAACGGTCGCCGTTTCAACCATGAGACGCTGCAGGTTCACTTCAAGGGCAAAAGCATCTTCGACGTACTCGACATGGACGTGCAGCAGGCCATGGAGCACTTCGCGGCGATTCCGAAAGTCAGCGCGATGCTGCAAACCCTGCACGACGTGGGGCTTGACTACCTCAAGCTCGGCCAATCCAGCACGACGCTCTCGGGCGGCGAGGCGCAACGGATCAAGCTCGCCCGTGAGCTGGTGAAACGATCGACCGGCCGCACGCTCTATCTCCTCGACGAGCCGACGACGGGGCTTCACTTCGAAGACATCCGCCGCCTGCTCACTGTGTTGCACGGCTTCGTCGACGCCGGCAACACTGTGGTTGTCATTGAACACAATCTCGATGTGATCAAGACGGCGGACTGGGTGATCGACCTGGGGCCGGAGGGCGGCGAAGCGGGCGGGCGAATCATCGCCGAGGGCACGCCGGAAGACGTCGCGCGCATAACAACGTCGTACACCGGCCAGGTGCTCGCGGAAGTCCTCGGCGGCGCTTCAAAGAGCCGATTGCGCAAGCAATCGGATTCGCCGGTGCCGGGATCGTCGATTGCTCGTGCAACCGGCTCCTTGGCGCACGAATCTGCCGCCGCCAACGTGATCCGCGTCGGCGGCGCGCGGGAACACAATCTCAAGGATGTCACCGTCGACATCCCGCGCGGAAAGCTGACCGTCTGCTCCGGCGTCTCCGGCTCGGGCAAATCATCCTTCGCCATCGACACGGTCTATGCCGAAGGCCAGCGCCGATACGTCGAATCGCTCTCCGCCTATGCCCGCCAGTTCCTCGGGCAACTGCAAAAGCCCCGCGTGGATCACATCCACGGTCTTTCGCCCGCCATCGCCATCGAGCAGAAGGCCGCCAGCAAGAGCCCACGTTCCACCGTCGGAACGGTCACCGAGATATATGACTACATGCGTGTGCTCTGGGCGCGGATCGGACAGCCGCATTGTCCCGATTGCCGCATCCCCATCGGAACACAGACATCGGACGAAATCATCGATCGAATCCTGACCCGCCCCGCCGGCGCGAAACTCATGCTCTGCGCCCCGGTCGAGCCGTCGCCCGGCGAGACCTGGCAGGCATTGCTCAAGCGCTGCGCTGCGCAGAGCTACCGCCGCGCGCGAATCGACGGCGAGGTCACGCCGCTCGAACCGCTTCCCACGATCGACGCGCGACGCAAACACGCCGTCGAGCTTGTCGTCGATCGCATCGTGGTAAACCCGTCGTCGCGCGGTCGAATCGCGGACTCCGTCGAACATTGCCTCTCACTCGGAAACGGCGTGATGCTCGCAATCGACATGGACGACCGCGCGGACGACACGGCGGGGACATCCGACGGCGCGGCGACGCGATTCTCGCAGCACCTCTCCTGCGACCGATGCGGAAACAGCTACGACGAACTCACCCCACACCACTACAGCTTCAACGCCCGCCTCGGCTGGTGCCACCGCTGCGAGGGATTGGGCGTGCAGCGCGGCACGAGTGCAGACAGCGTGATCGTTCGACCCGATGCAACGCTCCTTGACGGCGCGATTGCGGGATGGGAGCAAGCGCGCGAACGGCCGATGCTCGCGGCGATGATCCGCTCGCTTGCGAGGGAGATCGGCGCCGATCCCGGCGCGCCGGCGACCGAGATGACCGCAGAGCAACGACACGCGCTGCTGTTCGGTCTCGGCGACCGCTGGATCGCGCTCGATCCGAGGCGGCCGGGGCTGCGGTTCCAGTGGAAGGGCTTCTTCCCGGCGATTGACGAAGCCACGCGCGTGAGCTGGCAGTACCGCACGCGCTTGCAGGAGCTGGTCACCGACGTGCCGTGTCTTGCGTGCGAAGGCGGGCGCATCGCGCCGCAGCCGGCCGCGACACGTCTCGACGGGCGCACGATCGGCGAGGCATGCGCCATGACGATCTCGCGCGCGGCGGAGTTCTTTGCAAAGCTCAAACTCGCGCGGCGCGAGGCCTCCATCGCCGGCGAACTGCTGCACGAGATTCGCTCGCGGTTGCAGTTCCTGCTCGATGTCGGCCTGGGCTATCTGTCGCTGGGCCGGTCCGCGCCGACGCTCTCCGGCGGCGAATCGCAGCGAATCAGACTGGCGTCGCAAATCGGCAGCGGCCTCGCGGGCGTGCTCTACGTTCTCGACGAACCCACGATCGGCCTGCACCCGCGCGACAATCAGCGACTCGTCGCGGCGCTGCACAAGCTGCGCGATCTGGGCAACACGCTGCTGATGGTCGAGCACGATCGCGAAGTCATGGACTCGGCCGATCACATCCTGGATTTCGGCCCCGATGCCGGCGCGGGTGGCGGGCGCGTTGTGGCGCAAGGCGCGCCGGAGCAATTGCGTCGCACCGCTCGAACGCGCGGCGGCGGCGCAGTCGAACTCGAATCCTATACGGCGCGATTCCTCGCCGGCACCGCCGCCATCGCCGTGCCGACCAATCGACGCCCCGTGATTCAAACTGGCGCGCCCCTTTTGAGAGAGACAGATCGCTCGCGCGCTCGGCTCCTTGAGATGCCCATCGATTTGCAGACCGCGCCGGAGCCGACTCGGGTGCTGGTCGACGATGACGGCGAACCAATCGACGCGCCAAGGCGAAGTCGCCGCAACAAACAGCCGATTGCGCGAGCAATCGGGGTTGGCGCGCATGCACCGGAGCGATACGCCGAGGCCCTGAATGAGCAACACTCAATTGCTCTGAATGCCCTCCGCATCGTCGGCGCGCGGCATCACAATCTCAAGAACATCACCGTCGAGATTCCTCTTTCTCGATTCATCTGCATCACCGGCGTCTCCGGCTCGGGCAAGTCTTCGCTCGTCACCGAAATCCTCCTTCCCGCGCTGGCCACTCGGCTGCACCGCGCCCGGCTCACACCCGGCGCGCACGAACAAATCGACGGCATCGAACACGTCGACAAGATCATCAGCGTCGACCAGAACCCCATCGGCGAGTCGCCGCTCTCCAACCCCGCCACTTATTGCGGCATCTTCGATCTCGTACGCGAACTCTTCGCCCGGCTGCCCGACGCGAAGGTCCGCGGCTACACCACCAACCGATTCTCGTTCAACCGTTCCGGCGGCCGCTGCGACGACTGCGAGGGGCAGGGCCAGGTCTGCCACGAGATGCATTTTCTCCCCGACGTGTGGGTCACCTGTGAGACGTGCGGCGGCACACGCTACCAGCGCGACACGCTCGAAGTGCGCTACAAGGGCCGGAACATCTCCGACGTGCTGAACATGACCGTCGCGCAGGCACTGGAACACTTCGCCAACGTTCCCCGCCTCGTGCGCCTGCTTAAAACACTCGACGACGTCGGGCTGGGTTACCTGCCTCTCGGCCAAAGCGCGCCCACGCTCTCGGGCGGCGAGGCACAACGCGTCAAGCTCGCCGCCGAACTGGCCCGCCCCAGCACAGGAAAGACCCTCTACGTTCTCGACGAACCGACGACCGGCCTGCACTTCGAAGACCTTCGCAAACTGCTCGACGTGTTGCACCGCCTCGTCGATCTCGGCAACACGGTTGTCTGCATCGAACACAATCTTGATGTCATCAAGACCGCCGACTGGGTGATCGACCTCGGCCCCGAAGCAGGCGAGGAGGGCGGGCGAATCGTCGCCGCCGGCACGCCGGAGAACATTGCGCAGATCGCTGCGTCGCACACCGGGCGGTTGCTCCGGCCCGTGCTCGACTCGGGCCCGCGCGCGCTGCGTGAGGTCTACTCGCCGCCTGCCAGGGCATCGCGCGTCGCTGAGGAGCGAATCACCGCGCCGCCTGATGCCGAGCAAGTGCGCATGCCGTGGGAGCGCGACGGGAAAAAGTGGCACACGCTCGACCGCCTTAGTCGCGATGGAAAACCGGTCGATTGGGAAGGCGCGGCCCTCGAACATCTCGTCACACAGATCGAAAAACGCGGCAAGGGACGACTGCAACCAACCGGCTGGAACGATCGCGCGCGCGTTGAGATCGTCGGCGCAGCGCCGGCCGGCGTCGCACAATCAGCCGTGCCGTGGCTTCTGCACGCGCTCACCGGCGGCCGATGGATGGTGGACTGTTTGTTCCGCGTGCCAAGCGGGACCTTCAACGCCCGCACGCTGAATCGCGAGCTTGGCCTGCTGACACTGAACGAACGAGACGACATTCACGCCTATTCCGCGGAGCCGCGCGTCCACGTGCGCCCGGCCGGCGAGGGATTTGAGCAGGTGCGCGTCCAGATTCACGACAAGAAAGAAATCTCGACGCGCGCGTTCGACCAGTTCATCCGCAAGGGCATCGACGCCTACCTCAAATACGTCGCGGGCATGGCGAAGAAGGAGGGCGGCGCGCAGCCGTGGAAGACCGACGGCCGCGCATGGCATCTCTCGCAGCGCCAGGTGCCGCACTGCCAAACAAAAAACTGGAAGCCCGCCGACCTCGCGGCGCTCGTCGGACTCGTGACCAAGGTGCTGCCCGGTGCGAAGATCGACTGGTCGGGCAAGGTGTTCGTCGAGTTTTCTTTGAACGGGTCGCGCGTCGGCAAGGTCATCACCCATCAGGGCGATGCCCTGCGCGTCGATCTGCACCCGCCCGTCGGGCGATTCACGCCGACGCAGGTGGAGAAGCTGGGCTTTCGGCAGGAGTTGAATCGCCCAGGCAGCAGCGGCGCGACCGTCACATTCTGGTTCCGTGCTATGACCGAAATCGACACGAAGCAATTCACAGTGGTGCTAAAGGAATCAGCCGCCACAAATACGAAGTAACCCGAAGAGCCGATTGCGCAGGCAATCGGAGTAGCACGCGCGAGCGTTTCAATTGCTTGCCCGGACGGCCATTTGTGGGTCGATACTCGATACTTGCCAACGCACGTTATTCCGCCACAATTCGCCGCGTGAGCCCTTCCACGCCCCACTCCCCGCCGCGCCTTGTCGTCATTCACGGCTCCATGTTCGGCGGAAAAACCGAGCGCATGATCGCACTCCTCCGTCAGGCCGTCACCGACGGCCTTCGCGTCCGCGCGTTCAAGCACGCCATCGACAACCGATACGACCCGACCCACCTCGTCACGCACCGGCAGGACCGCTTCGACGCTCAACCCGTGCCCGACGCCGCGGCCATTCTCGACCGCGTCGCCGATGTCGATGTCGTGGCTGTCGATGAGGGTCAGTTTTTCAAGCGCGCGCTCGTGCCCGTGATTGAAGAACTCCTGCGACGCGGCAAGACCGTGCTCGTCGCCGGAATCACCCACGACGCGTGGGGTCGGCCGTTCGAGCCGATCCCCGATCTGATCGCCCGGTCGCAGGAGGAAATCGTCTGCCGGGCGCCGTGCCGCGTTTGTGGCAGTCCCGCGCCCTACACCCAGCGCCTGACGCCGATCAGTACGTTGCACATGGTCGGCGGGCTGGATGACTACGAACCGCGCTGCCGGGCGCACTTCACGCCGCTTCCCGGCCCACCGGAAACTCGCGAATGAACGCCGCCCGCGGCCTGCTTGGAATCACCACGCTCCTGGCAATCGCCTGGCTGCTCTCCAGCGACCGGCGGCGGTTTCCGATTCGCACCGTCCTGGGCGGGTTGGCGCTGCAATGGGTGCTCGCGCTGTTTGTCCTGCGCACCGAGGCGGGGCGGGCGATCTTCGACGCCATGGCGCACGTCGTCACCGCTGTCTTGCGCGGCGCGGACGAAGGCGCGGCGTTTGTCTTCGGACCGCTCGCGGGCAACAACGAATCCGTCACATGGAAAGCCGTCGCGGGCATCAAGATTCTCTCCACCATCATCATCGTCTCGACGCTGTCGGCGATCGGCTATCACTACGGCATTCTTCAGAGGGTGGTCGTCGCCATGGCCTGGGCCATGTCGCGGCTGCTCCGCCTTTCCGGCCCGGAAAGCCTCTCGGGGGCGGCCAATGTCTTCTTCGGCCAGACTGAAGCGCCGCTGCTGGTGCGCCCCTATCTCGACAGCATGTCGCGTTCGGAGTTGATGGCCTTGATGACCGGCGGCTTCGCGACGGTCGCCGCCGGCGTCATGGCGTTTTACGTCGACCTGCTTGGGCACGGCGACCAGACCGCTCGCCTCGCCGTCGCGCGGCATCTCATGACCGCATCGCTCATGTCCGCTCCGGCGGCGTTCGTGTTCGCAAAGATCATGGTGCCGCCGTCACCGGACGCCCTGCGCGAACTCGATCGCGCCATGCCGGCCGCCCCGATCCACACGCGCGGCCTGCTCGATGCCGCCACGCACGGCGCGGCAGAAGGCATGAAACTGGCCATCAACGTGCTGGCCATGCTGATCGCCTTCATCGCACTGATCGCCCTGCTCGACATGGGCCTGGCGCAGATCGGGCGCATTCCCGGCCTGTCGGGCGTGCTGGGCGCCGTCGGAATCCGCCAGCTCAATCTCGATTCCCTGCTGGGCCTTCTCTTCGCACCGATCGCATGGCTCAACGGCGTTCACGCGGATGATGCGCGAACCGTCGGCGCGCTGCTGGCCAAGTCGATGGCGACCAATGAAATAATCGCCTACGGCCGCCTTGCGGAGCTGTCCGACGCCGGCGCGCTGGCCGAGCGCTCGCGCCTCATCGCGATCTACTCGCTCTGCGGGTTTGCCAATTTCAGCTCGATTGGAATTCAGGTCGGCGGCATCGGCAGCCTCGCGCCGACCCGCCGCGCCGATCTGCTGGCGCTCGGACCGCGCGCGATGCTCGCCGGGGCGATGGCGTGTTGGATGACCGGCGCGATCGCCGGCGCGCTGTTGTAAGCAGCCTACTCGCGTGAATTCTCTGCCGCGTTGGTGACACCTGGCGCCGAGGGCCGCGCCGCCGGCTTCACCGGGCTTCCCGCCGCGATCGTCGGCGACGACTGCATGAACGGTACGATCAACTCCGGAACCGTCGGGCTGTCCGTCTTCAGGACCATCCGCTCACCCGCCGCCGCCGTGTATTGCTCCGGCAGCGTCACGGTCAGCCGCCAGGCCGTTCCGGACTGAAGCTCGGTCAATTGCGTCTTGATCGCCGTGTTCGTCGTGGTGACTTCCATGACCTTGACCGGCTTGTCGGTGTAATTGCGAATATAGAACATACGATCCAGCGGCTTCACGATGGTCGCCGTCGGCGGAATCTGCAGCTGCGCCGGCGAGACCTCCACGTCCGACATGACATACAGGCTCACCGGGATGTTCAGCATCGGGATCTCGGAGTTGCCGGTCGCAATCTGGATCGATGCCGTGTTGCTGCCCTTCGACAGCGGCTGCTGCGCCACGACCGTCAGCTCATACTCCTTGCCTTCAGTCAGTGTCTTGAGCGTCGCCTTGAACGGCCCGCCCGATACCTTCGGCTCGCTCGGCTTCATCGGCGTCTGATCGTTGTTCGTGATGACGACCTTCTTGGTCAACTGCTCCTCGGTCAGGCCCGACGCGCGCAGGCTGCTGAAATTGACGTTTGTGGGAACCGCCTGCACGACCTGCCACAGCGTCCCGGTCACCTGCAGCGTCATCGTCGCGCCATCGCCCGGCGCGTTGGTCTGAACCGAGATCGACTTGGTCATCGGGCCGGCTCCGTGCCCCGTGCTCAACTTGATCGGAATCTTGCCGCTCTGGCCGGGCTGCACCACGCGGTCGTACTGCCCGCTCGTCGTGCAACCGCAGCTGGGACGCACAGACAGCAGCTCCAGCGGCCCGGTACCCGTGTTGGTGAACCAGAAATCGTGATTCACGTCCGTGCCCGATCGCACGCGGCCGAAGTTGAACGTCGGCGTGTCGAACTTGATCGCGGGAACTTCCCCCGGCTTAAGCACGACGGTTGGCGCGGAGGGTGGCGGCGCGACCTTCTGCTTCGTCACCCCACCGTGAACCGAGACCCGCTTGGCGGCGTCCTTCACTTCCGCCTCGCCGCCCTTCTTCTGATTCGCGTCCGGCTCGACATTCGATGGCGGCTGCTGCGAATAAGATGAATTCACAGCCAGCCCCAGGACAAGGACGGCCCGGACAATGATCCACGCTGCTCTGTTCATAGGTGTTTCCCGAATCGAAACTTAGATTCCGTCCGCGCCGGCGGGCGGCAAGCCGTCAACTATATCACATTCGCGATTGCGCCATGTGTAACGCGGCCGTAAACCGACGCGCCAATCCGCCTTGGCCGCCTCGTAACCATCGCTCCCGCCAAAGGATGCCCACCACATCCAACCGCCTTGCCCGCTTGACCCGGCCGTCGCGCGGCGGTCCAATACCCCCCGGAAATTGCATTCCGAAGGACTCGCGCGGCAGGTTCCGCCATCCGGCTGGGGGCCGCTGCTGCATCAGGGAGGAACGTCCATGTCCCGCCGCCAATCGCTCCATGTCTTCGCCCTCGCTTTGATCGTCGCCGCGCCATGGCTCTGCGGCTGCGAGGGCTACGATCGCAAGCATGACTACAAGGTCGTGGACGTCACGCCGCCCGACCCCACGGAGATGGACACGCCCGCGGGCGGCGCGCGGGCCTCAACAGGTCACATTCCTGACATCGTCGAAGAGATGATGGCTCGCCGTGCGGCGTACCTGCAACAACTCGTTGAATTGGAGCGCGCGTTCCTCGCCGGCGGCGATGCGGTCCGCGCGAACTGGGCCAGACGCCAGCGCAACCTCACCGACAAAGTAGAAGTCTATCCTTATTTGACGCAGGAAACGCCCGAACAAACCGCTGTTCGCGTGGAGCCGAAGGACGCGATCCCCGCGGCCGACGCAGCCTACAACGATGCGCTCAAGATTCGCAAGGAAGTCGGGCTGATCCCGCTGGCCGGCGCGCTGCCGCACGTGAAAGACAAGGCGCGCCAGGCGCTGGAGATGTTCAAGCGCGTGATTCACGAGTATCCCACGTCCGACAAGGTGGACGATTGTGCCTTCTACATCGCGGAGATTTACAAGGAGTACCTGCGCGAGGACGACCCCGACGACGAACTGGCGATTCGCTATTACCGCTGGGCGCTGGCCCTCGATCCGAACACGCCGCACCCGGTCCGCTTTCAGTTGGCCGTCGTGCTGGATTTCCGCCGGCACGATCGCTCGAATTCCCTGCCGCTTTATCACCAGGTGATCGAGCTTCAGGAAGACGGAAACGTCTCCAACCAGAAGTTCGCCGCGACACGCATTGAGCAGCTCTCCGACGAAGATTTCAGCCACATTCGCGCGCAGGAGCCGCGAGCACGCACCGTCGCCGCCGAGGCGCGGCGCGATACGGCCGCCCCGCGCGAAGAGCTGCCCGTCCCGCCGAGCGAATCGTCCGAACCGCCCTCGAATTCCGGCGGCGGGCAGTAAACACCCGTCCCGTCCCGGAACAAAGGTCGCGCGCGCCCCCCGCGCGCATGACTTCGCGCGCCGGCGCGAGTGCCCCCTACAATACTCCGCATGGCAAACACGCCCGAAATTCAAGCACAGGTCCGCGCTGCGCGCGAGCGCGGCGGATTGCTCTTGCGCTCCGACCGCACGGTGGTCGAGATCACCGGCCGCGATCGCGCCGCGTGGCTGCATAACCTCGTGACGAACACCGTGAAAACGCTCTCGCCCGGCGAGGGCAACTACGCATTCGCGACAAACGTCAAGGGCCGTTGCGTCTTCGACGCCGGCATCGTGGTGCTGGAGGACCGCCTCTGGCTCGACCTCGATCGCCGCTGGCTTGACGCCGCACTCAAGCATTTGAATCGCTACATCATCGCCGAGGACGTAACGCTTGCGCCCAGCGATGGTGCCGTTCGCCTTGCGACCATTGGGCCGTCAGCCGCCGCCTTCGCCTCGCGAGTCGGCTGCGGAAACCTGGCTGCCATGGCGCAGTGGCAACACGTCACGGCGACGCTCGGCGATGCCGCGGGGCGAATCGTGCGAAACGACTTTCTCGGTCTGCCCTCCGGGGATGTCTATCTGATCGATGCACGCGCTGGTGAGGCCTCGGCCGCCGCGCGAGCGCTCGCAACGGAACTGGGGCTGGCCGAGATCGGTCACGACGCGGCGGAGATTCTTCGAATTGAGGCCGGAATCCCGGCGTCGGTGGACGATATCGACGACACGGTTGTGCCGCCTGAGACCGGCCGCATCGAGCAAGGCATCAGCTATCACAAAGGGTGCTATCTCGGGCAGGAAGTCATCGAGCGTATGCGCGCGCACAACGTTCTCGCGCGAAGGCTTGTCGGCATCGTTGTCGAGGCACAGTCGCCGCCGCCGCGCGGCGCTGCCATCGTGCACGATGGCGCGGAGATCGGGAGCCTAACGAGCGCGTGCTGGAGCGAAACATTCAGCGCGCCGCTCGCGTTGGGATACATCAAATCGGCACACGCATCGCCCGGCACGGCGATCCTCGTCCGCGACGCTTCGGGCGAAGCAAACGCGAAGGTTGTCTCGTTGCCGGCAAAACCCGCGTAATGTGTCCGCGCGTCTCGCCGCCGCAACCACACGAAAGGCGAATCGCCATTCGGCAATTGGCCGACCGCGCCGGGGCACGGAAACAAAAGGCCATGCGGGGCTACAGCGATCCTTAAATACTGGTCGTGTTTGACTGTCCACCCGAGCCGCGACCGTGAGGGAGCGGGTTGGGGACGGCCAAATGTATGTAACCCGCTCGGTAACGCGCGCGGCTCGGTTCAAACGCCACCAGTACCGATCCTTAACAGGCCGGCCTTTGCGGGCTAAAATGGCGAAAGCCCGAGAGCGTAGCTCAGTCGGTAGAGCAGCGGCCTTTTAAGCCGCGGGTCCTGGGTTCGAGCCCCAGCGCTCTCATCGCGCCCCCGTCGCAGCCATAGCCTTGGCCGGCGAGGGCAATCGAAACGGCCTCGCCGCCGTAGCTCAGTTGGTAGAGCAGCGGTTTTGTAAACCGCAGGTCATCGGTTCGAGTCCGATCGGCGGCTGTTCAACGCAGTTTTTCCTATCGCCACCAGGGGTCGCAGCGCATACCACCGTCATGTCGCGACCTGTTGCGTCACCCGTTCCGGTAAGAAAAGGGGTAAGCGCAGACCGTTGTCGATGTCCGCGCGGCGCGGCCTGCTTCGCTGATGCGCTCCGGTGTTCTGGCCGTCCGGCTCCATGTGTTCCGGTTGCCCGTTGGCTGACTTTCTCCGCTGGCGGGACGGAGATATCCGGCAGGGCGGAGAGTGCCTCGGACAAGTCGCCAATCTTGGTGTGCGAATAGCGGGAAAGCGTAAGGTTGATGTCGCTGTGGCGGGCGAGGTCCTGGGCGAGCTTGGGATGCACGCCACCACGGGCAAGGTTGGTGATGAATGTGTGCCGCAGGGCGTGGAAGTCCAGCACGCGGCCTTCGCCGTCGGTTGGCAGAAGGAAATAAGACTTCGTTCGCGTTTGGCGCTCCTCATCATCCTCCGCGGCATCGAGCCAATCCGCACGGGCCTTGGCAAGGTCAGACCGCAGCAAGTCCGCTGTGTCGTAGGACGCTGGAATCGCGAAGGCCGCGGCAGCTGGCAGTTTTGCGGCGAAGTGGTGCCGAAGGTCCGCTGCAAGCTGTTGCGGAATCGGCAAAGTGTCTTCTCGCCGCCGCTTTGAGTTTACGGCAGTAACAGTCACGATTGGCGGATCGCTCTCAAGATCGAAACTCGCGACTTTCAGGCTCCGCAACTCGCTCGCTCGCAAGCCGGTTTGAACGGCTACCTTGTAGAGGATTGCTCTCTCCGGGCCTGAGATACCGCGCCATGGCTCACCATGCTCAGCCGCGTCGATCAGCCGCCTCAGTTCATCGACTTCAAAGGCTCGCCGCTCGCGCTCCTCGGTGATGGTCTGCGGCCGCAATCCGGCAAGCGGACTGTCCGGCGCTCTGCCATCCTGAACCATCCACCGACAAAACTGCCGGACCGCCTGAATGTGGAAGTTCGCGGTCCGCGTGCCGATGCCGTCGCGGTCCTTGAGCTTGGTGATTTGCGTCTGCACGGCGCTGGGAGTGATGTCCGGCCAGAACGCGAACTTGCACCCGTCGAGGAGTTTCTTGGCGCGGACATAGAGTAGGTCAGCATGTCGCTGCGTCCGGCCACGATGGAGGATGTCGTTCTGCCAGTCCTCAAGATGCTCGGCCAGCGGGCGCTTGCGGTGATCCTCGAAGCGATCACGCAGGCCGGATTGTTGCCGATCGGCCCTGCGTTCCAACTCGGCAGCGAGTTGAGTCGTTGCGGTCTTGTCCTTGAAGCCGACAGCCTTGCGAAGGATGCCGTCGCCATCGCGGTACTCGATGTACCACTTGGCGGCTTTGCCCCGCCGGACAGTGCCGTCGGGCCTCTTCTTCGACCACGATTGCCTGAATAGTCTCGCCATGATTCTCCTCTGCTTCGGCCACTCCCAACCGGCCCGGGCTTACCCTTCTTGCGGGCCGGACGTTGTCAGCCGTCTAGATCGACGATACGGTGTCGGGCCGGGGTCTATCCACATGCCGCATTTCCCCCGTGTTTCAGGCTCCTCTTCACGCGGCCTCGCCCTCTGATTCAAAGCCGCTGTCCCCGTACAACTCCCCATCCGATTCGATTCCGGCACCTATAGAGGTCGTGCTTGCCGGAATTGAATGGTTGAAGTAACGAAGGGGATCATCTCTCTTGCCGGTGCCACTCGACTTGAACCAGCCCGCCGTAACCCCTTTGGCGAAGTCCCCCCGGATCGTACGGATGCCGGGCTTGGGGACCGTCCCCGACTCCGGCCACGCCTCGTGAACTTCCTCGGCTGTCATGCCTGCGCTGTTGTTCCCGATGATCTCCCGGAGAACCTCCAGTCGGTCACCTTGCCTGGCATCGGACTTGCTCCCGACGAGCCGGTATTGGCCATCGCGAAGTTCAATGACCGCTTCGTTGGGCGTTTCGTCGAAACGCGAGAACGCCTTCAGTGTCCGTCGACAATCCTCGTTGTTCTGGGCGTCGTAGCGCCGAAACTCAAGAATGATGTCCACCCAGCCTGGCAATGCACCACTGCCGCGCGACGCCTGCCCCTCGGTGCCATCACCCTTCCGGGGGTGGTGTACCAGCAAGAGCCCGGCTCCGGCTTCGGTGATAGCGTGAAGGGGCATCAGCGCCGAGTTCACTTCGGCGGCATCATTCTCCGAAACGACCGGCAGGAGAATGCTGATAGTGTCGAATACGACAAGGTCGTACTTCTTGTCCTCAACGAGTCCGGCGACGTACTTGATGAATGCGCGCCACTCGACAAAGGTTGGGCGACCCTTGAAAGGCAAACAAAAAAACTCGCAACTGTCCGTCAAACCGATTTGATCTCGCCGCTTGGCCCAGAGTCCGCTACTTTCTTCGGCTATGAGCAAGGCCCGTCCCTGCTTGATTGCACCGCCAACGTCACCGCCGCGGCCAATCCCTTTCAAAAGATGGCCAAGCAGCGTGGACTTGCCGGCTTTCCAAATGCCAGTCAGCAGCGTCCTGTAGCCTCGCGCGATGTATCCATCCCAAATCCACTCGACGGCGTCGCCCGGCCCGAGTTGAGAGGCTGGCACCGGCGGCCCCCAATTCGATTCCGGCAAGCTCCCATCCTTAGATGCCGGATTCGAATTCGCACTGCCTCGGGCCGTCTTCTTTTCAGCGTCTCGGATCCGCCTGACAATCTGGTCGTCGTCGTAATGCTTGGGGAACGAGTAGACGCTTGAATACAGACGCACCAAGCTGACTGCACTGGCGTCCGAAAGGTCATTTTCCACGCACCGGCAGGCAACAGCGAGGAGGCGATTCGAGCCGTCGTTCTCCTTCTTGGTCGGCTTGATGCGCAGTGAGGCAGCCAAGGCCGCCGCCAGACGATCGGGCTCGCTCACGAGGCCCCGTGTATCCCGTGTAACGTCCTTGCTTGCGGTTGATTCCGATCCGGTTGACGGGAGCGAAGCAGGTTCGGGTTTGACTGAGGGCAAGAGCTGATGCAGGTCAGCCAACTCAACGCGCCGCACTTCGTCGTATTCGACAATCTCGCAAGGAACCGGCTTGTCCCGGTCCTTTACATTCAAGAAGCCGGTCAGCCGCATGATGCGCGGTGGGTCGTGGATCGATTTGTCGCTGTCCACGCGCGCAATGAGCCGCTTTTGCAGCTCGGTGAACTTGTCGGGCGCGATCGGGTGCTCCAACCTCAGGTAAGAATGGACGCCGTGGCCGCTGTTGTCCACGAGGCTCGGCACGCCCAGCCCGGCATCGTGCCAACGGCGCAGGGCTTCTTCGACGCCGATCCCGTCGAAGTCGGCGAAGAGGCACCGACAGAGCGCAACGTCAGCTGCGCCCTTGCCGCCTTTCGATTTGCGCGGATTGACGCCGATGTAGATGTTCTGTCCGACGCTGTTGTCACGGAGTAGCAACTCCGCCTGGTCGGGCAGCTCCCCAGCGGTGTACCAATAGCTTCGTCCGTTTGGAAGAGTTCGTACTTCCACGATGTCTTCCGGCTCAAAGATGACGCGCACAAAGATTGCGATCTGGCGCTTTGCTTCTTGAACCGCTTCGGGCGTGATGATAGAATTCGGTGGTCTGTTGATAGGGGCCGCGTTTCCTTCGCCGGGGCGCGGCCCTTCGCTTGCGCTAGTCATTGTCCCCCCCTTCCGCTCGACGCCGAGCCTCCCACTCGCGCCGATCTGGCGCGCCAGCCGCGAGCCACGCGCGAATGCCGTTCGGGCCGTCCAAGACGTAGCGTTTGGATCTTCCAAGCCGAATCGCCCGGGGCCCAATCTTGCCTGCAGCGTCCAGCCGCTGGACATGTCGCTCTGAAACACCCAGCAACTCCGCCAGTTCATAAGTGTCGACGGCAAACGTTGTGGTGGGCGTGCTGGTGCCGGGATCGCGTGAAGTCATGAACGCACCTCCGCAGGCTTCATCGCCGCCCGCTCTGCGAGGACGCGGCGAACCGCTTCCAGGTTGAAGAGCCGTCGTCGGCCAACGCGCAGACAGGGAATTCGCCCCGCGTCGGCTTCCGCCCGAAGCCATGCCACGGGGAGCCCTGTCACGTCCGAGACCTTTACCAGTGTGATGTAGTTTTCGCTTTGCATGGGTGAACCATACGCCGCGAATTTTGTTTGAGAAGCACAAAATGTCGCGCGGGACGCAGATTCACGCTGCGGGACGCAGATTCACACAACGGGACGCGGGCCTACTGACGCGGACGGGGCGGACAGTCTCTCGGCCAATAGCGTAAAACGTCTTCATAGCAATAGCGAAAAACATCGTTTTGCTTGATCCTTCGCACGCGCTTCTTCGCTCGCGCCGGCTGAGCCGCTTTTCGCAGTCGCGCCGCCAACACTTTGCCATAGAAACTGACTGGATAGAAGAGAGTATCCAAATCCTGTTGATTGCCTTTCGCTGAAACTAAGCCTTGAAGAGGCGCCTCACTCGCAAACGCGCCCACTTGGAGCACGCGCCTTCCGCTTCTTGTGATCTCCAGAAGCGTCGCGTTATAGGCTGGCTCCCGAATCAGATAGCCTAGCCCGACAAGCTCTCGCTCCAGGTTCGCATACTCACTTGATGAGCACCCGTGCTTTGCCTCCATCCATTTCATGATTTCATGGCTGCATGGAATATAGTGATCGGTTGTATCGTGCGGGTCATCGGGCAGCGGCGTCTTATCCTGCAGTCGCGCGACGACGCCCAGCAAGGCCAGCCCATGACTGGGGTTGAAGCCGAGCCTGTGCTCTGCATCGCTCGCCGCTCCCGCGAAATCGCGGACCGCACCGGCCCACTCCTCTTCAATAACGGCCCGATGCGCCATCGTGTCGATTTGAATCGCATCGGCCCATTCGATGACTTGCGGATGGCAAGACGCCAACGAGCGCACTGCCAAGTCCACGGCATTCCGGGGTAATTGCTGAAAAGACGGAATGCCGACTACAACACTAACGATCCAGCCACGCACACATTCCAGCATCTCGATCGCCAGCGCGTGAAACGACCGCGCGGTGAAGGCTTGCCACGTCTTGGGCGTGTGATGGACAATGCCCGCAAGACGCATTCTCCATTCATCGTCCACGCGGCCCCACCGCTCCTGAACGCGCGCGGCCTCCTCCAATAACGAAACAAGCGCCTCAACTTGTTGCTTGTTACTGCCGCGCTCGGCTGCCACCGAGCGTGCCTGTGAAACGAGGATCTGCGAGAGGTTGACCGCTTCAATGGCGGCGGCAGTAGCATCGACGCGCGGGTCAGTGTGCAGCGCTG
This sequence comes from Phycisphaerae bacterium RAS2, assembly GCA_007753915.1. NCBI lineage: Bacteria > Pseudomonadati > Planctomycetota > Phycisphaerae > Phycisphaerae bacterium RAS2. The sequence continues at coordinate 68,498 of CP036352.1, read as the reverse complement.
CGGACATGTCGCAATCCTTTGCTGGTAAGCCGGTCTCACCGCGCCGCCGAGTTTGGGTTCTGCGGCCAAGTGAGACCCGTACGCCCCGCCGCACGCACTCGGCGCGCGGCCGTCTCGATTAAGCGGGATTATACCTCCGTCGAAGTTGCCTTGGTCAAGCCGCCCGTGGAGTCCCTGTAGGTTCTCGACCAAGATGGAAAGAGTCTGGGGGCCCAAGGGCGGCGAATGGATTGTCCATTCAGACGGGTCTGAGGCCGCGGGTCATGCCGGTCATATCTGGACGACTGAGGAATTGATCTGTTAGCATGGAGAGCATGACCCTGACTCGACAGGAACGGTTCCTTGTCATAATGTCATTTGCCATAATTGGCCTGACGCCGCTCACATACTTTTGGTCCAAGTACTACCCCAATTGGCCAATAGCAGTCAGTCCCCGCACCACCACCCTGATGCTTCTGGCTCAAATTGTCGTGCCCTTGATCGTGCTTCTAACGAAGATTGCCTTGACTGGGATTGGAAGGAAGAAATAGCCAACCGCAATGAGTCCCTGAACTTTCCAGCAGCCTGGCCTTCCGAGGTTGAACGTCGCAAGGACAACCGCTATCCGCCGGATGGTTTGGCTCGGTAGCCTTCTTGTCGGAGGAGATCGACAAGCTTGTCGCGGTGGTCACCCTGAAGTTCGATGCAACCATCCTGAATCGTGCCGCCGGTGCCAAGCGAGGCCTTGAACCGCTTCAGCATCGCCGCCTTATCCTCGTCGCCCAGGACAAGCCCGGTGATCGTCGTCACGAATCGCCCGCCGCTGACCCGCTTTCGCGAGACGCGTACCGGCTGGTCCTTGGGCAGCACAACGCGACCATCCTCGCCGCGCGGACAACGACACTCGGCCATTGCAGCGCCGCAATGTTCGCAGGTCATGGGTCGCTCAAGCGGAGTGCCGTCGAATAGGCCGCTCATGGAGAAACTATAACTCTTGTCACTCGGCGGCACGAATCGCACGATCACGGATTAGGTTGCTTCGTTTCAGGACCCAGGCCCACTACTCATCTCAAGAGATTCGAGGCTGCATAAACGAAGTTCTCACAGCCACAGACCCAGTAAACTTCGTGCAAAACACACTGTAGTCCCCCTGCCTTTCTCCCTTGGTCCAGCGGCGTAGCCGTCACTATGTCGCAAATCTACTCATGAACTGCCTTATTTCCCACATGCGTCAAAATATCGAGAATCTCCGGCCTGTAATCCGCCCCAAAAAACTCCGTGAACAACGCAATCTGACTCGGACTCAGTTCCGACAATTTCTCCCCACGCTCTTTTATCATTCGCCTAATGTGGTCCCGTTTGGCGTACTGACTGCTCAGCTGCCTCGTCGTCTCGTAAATGAACCGCCACCCCTCCGGCAACGCCGCCACCTCAGCTTCCTGTTTCCGCTGCTTTTCCGTCTCTTGCCGCTGTACCTCTTTTCGATGTTCCGAGCACACTGGAGCGATTACAACGAATACAACGGCCACCCCAATTCCCACCAAAATCAATGACATCACCCTCCAATGTCGTAGAGCCCTTCCAAACCCTAAGGAATCAGCCAACGCAGGCTTCCCACACCTAGGACAATAGGCCGGGTTACCCGTAAGCGGACCGTGTTCATTGCAACGCATCATTTTGTACTGATCCTACCCGCATTGTGCCCCGCCAAGCAAAGCCTCGCTCGCCTCGTCAGGCTCCCTACCCGAAGATGCTCGCTCGAAAGGAAGGGTTGTTGCGCCCAATCGCTTCGGGCTATCGGCCGAACTTGCATTGGAACCCCCTCACGCCGCCGGTTCCAAGCCCGGCAGCGGCGATTCGGGCATCAACGGCTTACCAGTTCCACTCACCGCTTTCAGTCCAGCGCGGCTTCTGGAAACCGACCATCTCCATGGCGCAGCCGAACCAACCGCGCGGCTTGTCAATAAATCCGCTCTTGTCGCGATGCTCCAAGTCTGGCGAGAATTCCCTCTTTCCGCGAATCTCGCCATTCTTCATTGGAACAACGACCCGCGCGCCTTTGATGGGCAATACCGCAAAGACTTCTCGCTTCAAATCAATATATATGATGTCATCGGGATCCGGTGGAACTACCTTAATCATCGCCTCAACTTCGGAACTTGCCACCGGAATTGCTTTCTCACAAGCGCAGGAGTATCGAGCTGGTGTGCAGAAATCTCGCGAATCCGTTCGAAGGAGCGGCGGAGAGAAATACGTCTTGCTTTCCTCGTCAACGTACACGATGGCGCTGTCGGGGATGGTTCGAAAGGACTCCGAGCCAATGAAGAGGTAGAACCCCAACACGCCCAGCCCCAAGACGAAGATGGCCACGCTCTTCACGAAGACAATCACCTTCGCAGTGGGCGACTTCGGCCTGTTCACTTTGTGCACATCTGGGTTCATTCGGTATCCTCCAATCGTTCGCGGGTAGCGTCTTCTTTGAACGTGATCTCGCCGGAATGCACGCTATATCCTGTGACGCACGTGCCTGCGGCCGCGCATACACCGCCAAACAACGCCCAGTAGTCGGGTTTCAACACAGCAAAGTAGGCTGCCACGCCAATCAAGAGGAGGGTCAGCGCCGTCATTATTGCGGCGACGGCCGGTCGATTCGATGGCGCAACGAAGCACGCCACATAGATGATGACCGCGCCCAGTACCATGTGCGACATTAATGCGACGAATCCGCGCGCGAGAAAGGAATCCGGGTCAACGTAGCCCAACATTGTCAAGCGATTCCCAAACACGACGAGCAGATAGGCAAGCCAGGCGGCGACGAAGGAAGCCGGCAAGACCGCGACCCAGCGAAACACCGTAATCCAGAGCGGCCGTCGGTGGGTCATGGACGAGCCTCACGACTTGACCGCGCGCGTTCTCGCGGCCGTCAGAAAATCGTCGCAGGGAAAAGTCTGGCTGCGCGAAACGACGAATTCGGTCGCCCCGTCCATCGTCCCGAGGTTTAGGGCCCGAGCTTCGATAGAGCGGTCCCGGGCGTCGTTGAATTGGCCGCCCGAGATGATTACCAGCGCAACCTCCGACGATACCGGAAAGGTCACCAAGCGAACATTCTGTGTTCTATCCCACTGCGCCAACACCGGCCTGTCGCTGGTAATGAACGGTTTATCCCGCGTGGTATGGATGAGGTGCCATTCCCATTGCAGAAGGCATCGCTGAATGCTCTGCGACCAAACCCAAATTGCGCCGAAGCTGCTTGGTTTGAGGAACTCGCGGTGGGCGTTTGGGCCGTACCGTGTTTGGGTCCACTGGCACCAAAGGCGGACCAGCGCGTCTATCTCCGCACGATCGGATTCGGCAAGGCCGCTCAAATGGCCTTCCAGCAACGTGCTCATTGGCTGGGGCGAACGCGCGGCAGTGAGCGCGATGAACATCGCTACGGCGGCACGTTCTTCGTTGTCGAGGCTTCCGCCGATGGCGAGCTTCTTCAGGGCAGGTGCAGCCGGGTCCTCGACATGGAGTTTGAGATACTGATCGAATGCATCCGTTCGGGTTCCGTCCATCTCGATCATTGAGCACAGGTGCGGAGACCAGCCAACGCCCTCAGGAGTCCGCCTTTCCCAACGCTGCTTTCGTATGTCGTAGACGCAAAGGTTGTCTGAAAAAAGTGGCTCGGCGAAGTTTCGGAGATAGAAGCGCGCGATGAAATGCTGGCGGCGCGCGGGTCTTGCGATAGTAGTCTCTCCCGCCATTTTGCTACGCCTCAATCGTCGCCGTGGCCGTCTCACTCCACGGACCCGTCTCGCCGCCGCGAATTGACCCATCGCAGCATGTAGTGCGCCGACTTGCCGCCATGCGGGCCAGAGTAATCGCGCGTGTACGGGTCGCGCGTGCCAACGGCCAGAAACTCCAGCACGACCGGATCGACCGGCGGCGGGCCGTCCACTTTGACCCAGACTTCCGCGCCACTCACGCCAACCGGCTACGCCCGGCCGGGAGCCATTATACCAGTCGGGTGGCCGGTGCAACTGAACACAGGCGATGTCCGCCCGCTCCGAGTTCGACATGCAAGCGGCGATTTGAAGAATGACAATTGCCGGGGAACGGCCAACTCCATACTCGCATCGAACCGGATTTCAAATCAGGGCTTCTGCGAGCAGGGTTTCTCGGGGTAGGATGGAGCTGGCCCTTCACCATTCCCGGGCTCAAAGTGGATTGAGATAGGATAGGCAATGAAGAGGGCACTCTCATGGGGCGTGCTGAATCCCGAACTAAACTGAAACGTATCACGGCGGAAGGCAGGGTGTGGGAGGTCATTTGTCGCTCCGTAAAAGCAAATGACTTCAAATGGACAGTGCGCAACATTGCCAGATATGCAAATCTTTCGCTGGGTGCAGTTCATAGCACCTACGCTTGGAAGGTCTATTCAGCAGCAAAGCGTGACGAAAGGAGTCGACGGAAGGCACTGGCGGGAGTAGGGGCGTTCAAGAGCAAGCCCAAGAAGCAGGAAGCCGATGAACCGGAAAGTGAACAATAGCAGCTTAGCAGGAATTTCTTAACTCATTGATCAACAGCCCTTTACGCCGGCTACCCTCTCGGCGAGCCCCCCGTCTTGGTGAACGTGAGCAGTAAGTTTGATGGCGATACCACCGGTCGCGGATCTACCCAAGGATACGATCGAGATTCCTGTATCAAGTTTCCAAAGCACTGGTCGGGTCGTTTGCAAGCGTACCACGACGAACACAATTGGACTGCTGCCCTAATGGCAGCAAAATTCTAATTAGGTAGGCGTATCTCTACCGGGCCTTGGTTTAATTTCGAGAAGCATTCGAGTATTGCTCGCTGAATCAACCAGATTGGCCGTTGAGCAGGCAGGCCCTTCCAGATGCGGAAAAGAAGTCAACTCTTGTAGTTTGCCGCAACCGTCGTTGATCGGCGGGGCAATTGCTCTGCCACTCTTGAATCGACAATTTCACGCCGGCTAGCTCCAAGTCGCCCATCGTGGGCGATTCTTGAATTGCACAAGTCGGATTGGCCCCGTGGGCTCCCTTGGTCAGGAATTCACGGGCCCGCCTATTAATGGAGGTGCTACAATGTCCACCAAACGCATTACCAGCTCGTGCCTAGATCAGCTTGCCCCCTTTGATGGTGATTCGGCCGCAGTATGTTTTGAGCGAGCAGTCGTTTGCAACCACCTTGCAAAGCTCGCCAGGGGACGCACTCGGGCAAGACTCTACGTCCTAAAGAACGCCAACTTGCGAATGGCGATCAAGAACGATGCGCAGGCCCTTAAGATTACGATTGACAACAACCTACACGTAGGTCTTCTTTCGGTAAGGCTCTTAAATGGCGATGCAAATCGCAGCATTCATACCCATGAGAACTGGATCAATGCTGCCTAATGCGAAGGAGAAATGACATGGCTACCAAGTTGATCAGTACAGAGCTCTCGAAGTGTTGTCGGTCAGAAGCCCAGATAGTGAAAAGTCGCGAGGGAGGCTTCTTGTCTCGCAACTGCTTATGCTGCGGCGAGCCAGCTTATGTTAACGCATCTCAGATTCCTAGAATTCAATGCGATATGTGCAAAGCCCCAATGCAGGTTGAGAAGCTCGATGGATCAAACTACTTTTACCGGTGTCGGCAATGTAGTCGATCTCACAAAATCTCTGAATTAGTTCCCCGATGGAATGAGGTGTTCCAATACTCGGGCCTCGCAGCGCATGGTGACGACTGCCTAATTGAATCCAATTGCCGACCGACAAGCCGCGGGTAAAGTGACGATCGACCATTGTCGCCAGCATTCCTTGCTGTGTGCTTAGGGCGGTAGTAAGCGAGCTTAAGGCTGGCTCATCGGAATAGAGCTCCATAGGAAGGGTTTAGGCATTCCACCGATACAGCTGCTTATCCGCCAATTGGATAATCACATATCTTGACGGTCAAGCCGCGGCATGGGAGGGGCACCAGATTGTCCCAAGGCTCCATCCAGGGGCTAATCGGCTTTAGCCTGTAAACTCATTCGAACGAAGCTCTCACTGGCCCTACCCACTTGTTGCCTGCAAGCGGTTGCCGTGCCGAAATGAAGTTGTCTCCGGGGCAAGAACCCGTCAAATGGCGGCGCGGTTCGTGTGTTAGAATTGTGTCATGCTCACCATCACCGGCAAAGGCATCGGCCAGCGGCGGAGGCTCTTTGAGGACTTCTCCGTCCCTCCGCCGGAGGAAGTCGGCGACGGCGGGCCGCTGACGCTCCGCGCCCTGATTACCCATGTCGTAACGCAGGAAGTGGCCGCGTTTGAGCGGCGGCGGGAAGCGCGAAAGCTGGACCGGGTGCTGTCCCCTCGCCAAATTGAAGAGGGGCTTGAACGCGGAAAAGTCAGCCCCGAGGGGCGTGACGGCCTGCCGCGGGCGTTCAAGGAGAAGCCCGTCGACGTCGAGTCGGCCATTGCGACGGCACTGGAGGCCTTTGAAGATGGCATGTATCTTGTCATTATTGACGAAATCGAATACCGCGAACTGGACGCGATCGTGAAGCTGGCGGAGGACAGCCGGATCACATTCCTGCGACTGACCTTTCTTGCAGGGGCCTGAACATGCTTAGCCCGGATGAGATAGTCAAGAGGCTGGAGTCGCAGTACGACACAAAGACGTGGGTCGCCGTTCGCGAGAAGGCGATGCGCGGCCTGCCGCGCGTCGTGAAACAGGTCGGGCAAAAGCTCGTGGATCTCGCAAAGGATCCCGAGCCGGGGAAGACGACCGATGTCTGGCGAACGCAGAACACCGCCAAACATTTCCTGGTGCGATACGACGACAAAGTACTCCTGCAACTGGGGGACGCGCTGTTTCCGAAGCTGGCCAAGGCGTTCCGAGCCGCGTGGAACCTGCACGATCGGTTGCCGTACCTGTCCGGCCCGACGCGAAAGCCATTTCGTGCTCCCGGTCGTGAAGACCTCTTAAAAGAAGCTCGCGTTGAATTCCTGGTTTATCTGCTTCATAGCCTGGAATCGCTGGACCTAGACCTGCTACAGCTTGCGGCCTACGCACCGCATCTGGAGTTCGCCTACAACGGCAGCCAGATCGGCCTGCTGCTGGCTGCCGGGATAGATGAGGGCGGTCCGCAGGCGGACGAAATCAAGAAGACGCTCCGCGACAGCGCCGAGGGGCAGCACGAAATCGGCCAGATGGGCCGGCACGTCATTACGGCGTTCTTGTGCAGCTCGGACCGCGAATGCTGGGAGTACATCGAAAAGCTGCTGCTCGCGGCGCAGCGACAGGAAGGCGTGCGGCAGCAGATCCTGGAAGCGGTTGACATTGCCCACCCCGGCGCATTTCGCCACATGCTCCGCGTCATCTTGGACAACAATCTGGTCCGGTTCAGCGCGACCGTGCGCGCGGCCGACGTCTGGCTCGGGTTCATGCTCGATGCTCAAAGCGCCCGGTATACAAGCGACACGCTGGAGAAGGTCGCTGTGATGCTGAACGACGAGGCGGTTCGGACGAAAGCGCTCGCGGGCAGTGACGGTTCGGAGGCATTCCTTGCGCTGTGGTGCTTGGCGTTTGAAGATGCACAGTCGGCTATCCCGGCTGCTGCCAAGCTGCTCAAGCATCGATCCGTGGAGATGCGCTACGCCGCAGCAGCCGCGCTCACGGCCCTTGGGATTCCCGACACATACGATGTCGTCGTGCCGGCAGTGGACGACACCGATGAGCGCGTTGCCTGCCTTGCAGCGTATGCTGCGCACAGCGAACTCCATCGTCGCATTCGAGAGCAGGAGATCAACAATACGCTCATCGAGTCGTTCGAATCGGCACTCCCGAATTGGCTCAAAGTGAACTTTTCGGGACTTAGCAAGTCCTCCGTCGAGGCGGGAGACTTGTTTGAGCGATTGGAACGCCTGCTCAAGCGGTTCCCCAAGCCGACCATCCGCGTGAAGCCGCTGGTTTGGCCTTGGTCGAGCGACACCCTTGAGCGTCAAAGTGTTGCGGATGCCTTGCTGCCTGCGCTTGCCGACCGACCGCTCAATCGAATCGTGCCCTACTTTCAATTCATGTCGCCGAATGGGCGATGTTACGCCGCCGAGTTATTGCAACGCCCCGGCGCGATGAAGGGGGAATTTCGCGAAATCTTGCTGCGCATGGTGGGCGACGCATCTACATCGGTGCGTGAGGCGGCCATATCGGCGCTCACCAAGCAAACGCTCAAGCCGGATGACGCCTCGATCCTTGAAGAATTGCTCACGCGAAAGTCAGAAGACCTCCGCCGGGCCGTGATCAAATTGCTGCTGACGTTGAGCAACGACGATGCATTGGCCAGCGCCTGCCGGTTGATCTGGGCGAATCAGAAACCACAGCGGAGGGCCGGCCTGGACCTGATGCAACAGATGATCAAGGACCAGCGCGCGACCGACGCAACGCGCCGCGTCGCGCGGACCGCGCTCAAAGACAGCTCGGTCCTGGATTCCGACGAGCGGGCCGTTATCGAGAAGCTCGTATTGACCGATGCCGCGCCGCAAACGCTCGCCAACGCCCTCGGCCTGATGGACCCCGCGAAACGCACGCCACCAACGCCGCCCCAAAAACGCGCGGTCCAACTCGTGACGCCCGCTGCCGCGGCGCTGGCGAAACTGATTGACGACACGGTCCACGAATACCGAGATACACCGGTGAAGCGGTACGAAGGCGCACCCGACACAGACCTAAAGCCTTTGGGAGCAATCGAATTCGGCCTCGGAGACGGGTTCACCTGGGACCACGGCAATCGGCAACACCTGATCAGAGAGCTCCAAGACATCCCACTTTGGGAAATTTGGAAAAAGGTGTGGGCAGATAGGCCCAAAGCGGCGCGCGATGCGGACGGCATGGAGGTAGTCCGCGCTATTCTCATTTCGCACTTTGAATCCGAGCGGCGCTGGATTGCGCGCAAGGGTCTTTGGGCGGAAGCGGTTCGCCAGGTCATCCGCTCCGGAACAAAGCTGAAGTACCCCGCAGTTGCTCTATCCGTGCTGCAGTGGCTTGTTACGTTCGAGTCGAACGTCGATATCGCCGACTTCATCGTCGATGCCTTCGAGACAATCCTGGCGGCGATCCCGCGGGAGAGGGTCGCGGAAACAGACGAATTCGGCAAGCCCGAACTCCGTTATCTGGTCTCGGACTGCGACATTTTGATAGTCGATACGAAAAGAGTTGCGACATACAAGAAGCACTGGCAAGTCCAGCATGGCCGCCGCTTGTTCGGGTTACTTCGTTGGGTCGATGAACCGCTTTCGGTATCGCTGCCAAGCCCAACCGGCATCGCCCGACTCAAACAGTCTGCACGTTCGCTCGCGGCGCGGCTCACGGGGAATCAGGCTTCGACTCATCTCCCGCGCCAGCGCGTCAAATGGGACGACATGGCCGCGGCGTTCGACGGCGGCTATGCCAACGAGCATGATGTCTTCGATAGTCTGTTGGGACCGCGCGAGAAGGAAAATTTCTACCAGACATTGTCCTTCCGAGAATTCTCGCGAGCGTCTCTTGCATTGCGCAAGCACACACTCTCGCCGGCGCTCGCGACCGTCGTGCAGCGTGCCATCGACCGCGTGCTCGACATCGAACTGGAGCGTGGCGACAGCGAGACGCCGGCCACGCAGCCGGCGACCCACCTCGAATATGCCGGCGGGGTCGATGTTCTCGTTCGCGTCCTTCAGGCCATCGGCCGCGATTCAAAACTCCGGCGCACGCGCGCCTGGGGCGACGCGGGTTTGAGCAAATCGGCAAGCTTCAGCCACCTGATCACGGTCACCTCGCCGGGTAAGGACGACACGCCGCAGCGATTCGCCGAGGCGATGAATGCTGCAAGCATCGGCGAGGAAATGCTTCTCGCCGCCGGAATGTTCGCCCCGCACTGGGCGCGGCACGTTCAGGGAGCCGTGAAGTGGGAATCGCTGAATGAGGCGATCTGGTGGATTCACGCCCACACGAAGGACAACAAATGGCGCGTGGATGAGGAAATTCGCAACGCGTGGAACGCCGAGATTCGCAAGCTCACGCCGCTGACGCTGGAAGACCTCGTTGACGGCGCGGTGGACGTGGAGTGGTTCAGTCGTGTTTACCAAGCGCTGGGCAGCGCCCGATGGAACAAGCTGGACGAACTGGCCAAGTACGCCACCGGCGGCGCGGGGCATAAGCGCGCCCAGCTCTTCGCCGACGCGATGCTCGGCCAGGTGAAGCGCGAGACGCTCATCAAGGACATTGAGTCGAGGCGCAAGCAGGACGCCGTCCGCGCGCTCGGCCTGCTGCCGCTTGCCCAGTCATCCAAGGAGGAAGTGCTCGCGCGATATCGCGTCATGCAAGAGTTCGTCCGTGGGTGTCGAAAGTTTGGCTCGCAGCGGCAGGCCTCGGAGAAACTCGCCGCTCGTATCGGCCTGGATAATCTTGCCCGAACCGCCGGATACCCGGATGCGACTCGCCTGCAATGGGCGATGGAGGGGCTCGCGACGGCTGACCTGGCGAAGGGCCCGGTCACAGCACAAGTCGGCGATGTCGTCGTGCAATTGGCCATCGGCGACGACGGCCTGCCGGAGATTTCATCGCGACGCGGAGACAAACCGCTCAAGAGCATTCCGCCGGCCGTGAAAAAGTCGCCTGCGGTTCAGGAACTGACCGAACGCAAGACGGACCTTCGGCGTTCCGCCAGTCGCATGCGACAGGCACTTGAGCTTTCCATGTGTCGCGGCGATCGATTCACCGGCGAAGAGCTTCGCGATCTGATGGGCAACGTGATGCTTCGGCCGCTGTTGGAGCGACTCGTGTTTGTCGGTGATGGGTTGATCGGCTATCCCGTCGATGGCGGGCAGGGCCTGCGCGACTGTACCGGGAAGATCGAGCCGATTCGCAAGAACGACGCATTGCGCATGGCGCACCCGGTCGATCTGTTGGCAACGAAGCAGTGGAGCCAGTGGCAGCGAGATTGCTTTGCGGCCGAGCGCGTGCAGCCGTTCAAACAAATCTTCCGCGAGTTGTACGTCCTGACCGAGCAGGAGAGGAAGGACGGGACATTCTCGGCGCGATATGCCGGGCATCAAGTCAATCCGCGGCAGGCTGTGGCCCTGCTCGGCTCGCGTGGCTGGGTTGTCGCACCGGACGCCGGCGTTTTTCGATTGTTCCACGAAGACAAGATCGTCGCTTGGATCGAGTTCATGGAGGCGTTCCACACGCCGGCGGATATTGAAGGCCTGACGATGGAGCGTGTGCGCTTCGCGCGGCGCAGTGAATACGAGCCGCTGCGGTTGGAGGCGCTGCCACCGCGATTGTTGAGCGAGACGTTTCGGGATGTGGACCTCATGGTGAGCGTGGCCCATCGAGGCGGCGTGGACCCGGAGGCATCGGCCGGCACAGTCGATATGCGGCGGTCGCTCTTGCGCGAAACGCTGACGCTGTTGCAGTTGGATAATGTGACACTGAAAGAGACATTCGCCGTCATCCATGGTGAGCTCGGCGAATACACCGTGCATCTCGGCAGCGCCACGACGCACCTGATCCCCGGCGGCGAACTCGTCATCGTCCCGGTCCACGGCCAACACCGCGGCCGACTGTTCCTCCCGTTCGCCGATGACGACCCCAAGACGGCGGAAGTGATGAGCAAAGTGCTGCTCCTCTCGCGCGATCGGGAGATCAAGGATGTGAATTTGTTGGCGCAGATTCGGGCGAGGGGGTGAGAGTAGCTTAAATGTGGCATGCGATCTTGAAGCGGCTAGGCCTATCTGTTCGAGAGCAGGTGTGCCCCGGTACAAAGAATCGGACGAACTGATTCGATAGATGCGCCGGCCGCACAAACTTATCAAATGCCGCGCGACCTGCGGCAGGAGCAGCGCGTTTCGCTCGGCGTCTATCGGGGACTGTGCTTCGGCCTCGTGCTGCACCGGGACTTCCCGCCTGATGCGTATCTTGAGGGCGCGACGACCCGCTACGACCGGCTGCTCCGCGGCAGCCACGGCCCGCGCGCCGTATTCAACGCGCTGGAACGGCTGTGCCACGCCTACGGCAACGAGATCGCCGGTGTGAAGCAGGACTTTTCCATCGCCGAATCGCAACTCCGCGACTACCAGCCCCGCATCGGCAAGCCGTTCACGCACGAAGCCTTCCACGGCGAACTGACGCAACTGCGCGACCAGCTCAAGACAAGCCTCGCCGGCATGCCGTCAAATTCAAGCAGCGACGAATCACCCGATCCCACTACCGAAGCTCAGCTTTCGACCGCCGAACTGGCCGACCAAATCAAGGCCCTCAAGACCGCCCACACCATCGACGCCGCCCCCGAACGCACTGCTGCCCGCCGCCTCGACGCTGAAGAACCCGTCACGGCCCGGATCCGCCGAAGCTCGGTTGAATATTTGGCCGAGCCAAATCCGTCCTCGGGTCCACGATCGGCGGCCGCCACATCGACCCGGTGGAATTCGCGGCATGGTGCCGGGCCTGCGGGGCCGACCCCGGCGCGATGATTACGCAGATCGGCTGACCGGTTTCGTCTTGGTCAGCGCACCAGGCTGACCGCGGTGCCTAGAAAGCCTGCGCCGACGACCAGCCAGGCAGAATTCAGTGCAAACCGCCAAAGCAGGCAGGCGGAGACGACCGCGATCAAGACAGTCTGCGCATCGCAGAGGGCTACGTTTCCAAGTTGCCAAATCACCGCCGCAATCAAGGCCACAGAGCCGACATTGACGCCATCCAGCGCCGCCGAGGCGAACCTTGAGCGGCGTAGTCGCGGCAGCAACGGCCCGCTGACCGCCACGAAGAAGAAGGCGGGCAGGAAAATTCCGACGGTCGCAACGGCCGCGCCCGGCAACCCGCCCAGCATGTAACCGATGAACGTCGCGGTCGTGAACACCGGTCCCGGCGTGACTTGGCCGACGGCGATCGCGTCCAGTAATTGCGACTCGGACAGCCACCCCAAATGCTCGACCAGATCGGCGCGAATAAAAGCGAGCAGGACATATCCGCTCCCGAACAAGACCGATCCCACCTTGATGAAAAATAGGAATAGAGGCCAGAGACCGAAAGGTGTCGCCGCGCCAAGCGCTACAGCGGCGGATGCCGGTGCGGTCGTTGAGGTAGCGAGCAACAGGCACGGCGTCGCCGGCGGCAAGCGGGATGGAAAGACATTCCGCGCGAGCGGGATGAACAGGCCCGCAAGGGCAAGTATCAGAAGCTCGTTGATTCCTGCCAGCCCGCACGTCGTTGCAACCACCGCGACGGCCACGCATGTCCGGTCCTTCAACGCGCTGTGCGCCAGCCGCCACAAGGCTTGCAACACGATAACCAGGATGACGGGCTTCATGGCGTAAAGGAATGCTGATACTTGCGGCAACGTGCCGAAACGCACGTAGGCCCACGCGATCAGCGTAACGAGGAGTACCGCCGGTAGAATGAAACTCGCGCCGGCCACAAGCAGCCCAAGGAACCCGGCCCGCCGATGGCCGATGTGAATCGCCATTTCCGTCGAATTCGGTCCGGGGATGAGGTTCGTCGCGCTGAGCAGGTCAAGAAACTCCTCGCGCGTCATCCAAGCACGGCGGGTGACGACCTCGTCCTCCATCATGGCGATGTGAGCTGCCGGCCCGCCGAAGGCGGTGGCCCCGAGCTTGAGGAATACGGCCGCCAGTTCCCGCAGGTTCTCTTGTCGTAGTCTCATCGTATTCGCGCTGTTGACGTTCATCGGCAAGTCACCTATTATCCGTTGTCGATATCGGAACACGATATCGTTTAGCGAGAGCGACGGCAATGAGATTGCGACTCGATCAGGAACTCTTCGCGGGACTCATCCCCCTTCACATCCTGCACCACGCGGGCGAGAAACCGATCTACGGGCTGTGGATCATCGAGGAACTGGCCCGGCACGGATACCAGCTGAGCGCGGGCACGCTGTACCCCATGCTTCACCGGCTCGAAAAACGCGGCCTGCTGCGTTCGAAGAAGGAACCCGCCGGCCAGAGCGCGCGTCGCGTCTATGCGATCACACCGAACGGACGCCGGACCCTGGTGGAGGCCAAGGAGAAGGTCAAGGAGCTGTTTCGAGAGCTATTCGAATCTGAGTTACACCGCGTATTTGGCAGCGCCAAGCGCGCGAAGGGTGCTATGGCGATTGGCCGGAATGATAATCTCGATCAACGCTCGAAGACGAGGCGACGACATAGGTAAGGGGCCAGGCAACTGGTTGCGGAAATCTCAGGGGAGATTCGCAAGCCATGAGATTGAAATCAGCCACATTCAAATGCAGAAGGAGCACGAACCATGAGTTGGGTTTCGACGATTACGCAAGAGCAGGCCACCGGGTTGCTCGCGAAGATCTATGACGAGACGCGGGCCAGGTGCGGCAAGGTGATCAACCTGGTCAAAGTGCAAAGTCTGCGCCCCGAGAGCATGGCCATCGGACGGCAGATGTATCGTCAGGTCATGGACGGACCCGGCGGGCTGACCCGGCTTCAAAGGGTGCTTATCGCCACCGTGGTCTCCAAGGTCAACGGCTGCCTTTACTGAATGGAGGCACACGAATCGGACCTCCGTGCCGAGGTCCGCGATGACGGGCGGATTGCTTTGATCCAGACCGACTACCGCACGGCGGCCCTCGACGCGCCGACGAAGACCCTGCTTGATTTCGCCGTCAAGCTGTCGCTGCATCCCCTGGAGATGCGCAGCGACGACATCGCTTCGCTGCGGAATGCCGGCTTCGATGACGAAACCATCGTCGATGCGGTCCACGCGATTTCCTATTTCAACTACGCGAACCGGGTCATGGACGCGCTCGGCGTGGAACCTGAACCGGAGATGAGGCACAAGCGGCGCGCGTGACGGCTAGGCCGATCGGAGAAACCCATGCGAACACCGTTGAGAAACCTCGTCTTTGATGCGACCGCTTCGAGAAGCGTAATCCTCATTCGTCTCATGGTCGGCCTTGTGTTTATCTCCGAGGGATTGCAGAAGTTCTTGTTTCCGGGCGAGCTTGGTCCCGGCAGGTTCGACAAGATGGGTTTTGCTCAGCCCAACATCGCATACTTTGTTGCGTTCTTCGAGTTGACGTGCGGCGCTTTCCTGATTCCCGGTTTGCTGACGCGCGCAGCGGCCATCCCGCTGATCATCGATATGGCGACAGCCATCGTCACCACGAAGCTGCCGATCCTCGCCGGGCACGACCTGTGGGGCTTCCATGTCCGCAAACTGCCTGAGTACGGATTCTGGGCGATGGCGCATGAGTCGCGCACCGACTGGGCCATGTTGCTCGGCAGTGTGTTTCTGTTGATCGTCGGCGCCGGCAGGTGGTCCGTTGACGCAGTGATTCAGCGATCTCGCGCCGCCCCAGCGCAAACAAAGGGGTAGTTTCGGAACGTGGTCATCCGCACGGAATCTGGCGGTTGCTGGGACCAATCGAAATGGAGACGACGATGACAACAAATTCGGAACACGGCTTCCGGCTGTCGTGCGGTGCAATGGCCTTGGCATTCTTGTGGCTTGGCTGCTGCCACGGGGCAGACTCGTCGCAGCAATCACGAACAGGCCGATGGACACGGACGAACGGCACATCGCAAGCTCAGGGCAACGCCGAACTGGAAGTCCGGATCAAGCACCTCGAAGCGCTGTCGCCGGGGCAAGGAACGCTCATGAGCGGGGTCGCTTACCACTTTGGCAATCTATGGTTTGCGATTGACCATGAAAACTGGCCGCTCGCGGACTTCTATCTGCACGAGTGTCGCGAGAGCATGGAGCAAGCCGTGGAGGCGATGCCGGTTCGGATGCTAAGCACGGGCGAAGAGTTGAACATCCGGGGCATCGCCGAAGCGCTCGACAACACACAGTTCGCCGCATTTGAGTCGGCCATCGCCCGTAAGGAGAAGGACCGCGCTGTGGCGGCCTACCGGGATACCATCATCGTCTGCCATTCCTGCCACCAGGCGGCCGAGAAGCCGTTCCTTCGCGTGCAAATACCCGACAGGCCCCCTTCGCCATCAATCGACTTCAAGCCGATGCAGCCTGAATGACCGCCTTCAACTGACTTCGAAGCATTGGGCGTTCGCCATCTCGCTCGGCTCTACTTGCGGCGATCTCTAACCCCGCTTGCCCGGCTTTCAAACGCGGCGTCCGGCCGGCACCGCTTCGCTTCTCGCCTTCGAGTCTTGCACGCCTCACGCCGGACCCGTTTCGCATCCTTCGGATTCGGTCCGGCGTTCGTCCTGCTCCGCTTCGCGGGACTCTCCGGCGGCCTGCCGGCCTTGTCGCCGCTCGCTCCTTTTCTGGACCGCTCGGGTCCCTCAGCCGGGGTGAAGGGACCACTCGCAGTCCCCAAGAAAAGGAGCAGAATCATGAAAGCCGAACAAGCCAAGAAAGTCGCCGACCAGGCCCTCGAACAACTCAGCCAGGCGCTCGCCGCAGGCAGGAGCGAGGAACTCACCCGCTATCTGTCGATGCTGGCGAAGTTCCACAAGTACAGCTTCGGGAACGTCATGCTGATCCTGTCGCAGAAGCCCGACGCGACGCACGTCGCCGGCTTCAACACCTGGAAGCAGATGGGCCGGTACGTCCGCCAGGGCGAGAAGGGCATCGCCATCATCGCGCCGATGGTCTTCCGCAAGTCGGAGAGCCGCCGTGGCGGGCGCGACGCCGGGCCTGCCGCCGGCGAATCCGCCGAGCGCGACGAGACCGTGCTGCGCTTCCGCGGCGTGTACGTCTTCGACGTGTCGCAGACCGACGGCCAGCCGCTGCCCGAGCCGGCCGGTATCAACGGCGATCCCGGCCAGCACCTTGACTGCATCAAGACGGTCGTCGCTTCGCGCGGTATCGCGCTCGACTACGAGATCGGTGCAGGCAGCGCCCTTGGCCTGTCTCGCGGCGGTCGCATCAGCATCCGGCCGGGCCTGCCCGCCGCCGAGGAATTCGCGGTAATCGCGCACGAACTGGCGCATGAGCTTCTGCATCGCGGCGAGGACCGCCCTTCATATTAAGATGGCCTGGATGTCCTTCTTTGTCGTATCATGGTGGTCTGCAGCCTGATCCCGTTTATAATGGCCGATTGCGATCGCTAGACCCTTTTTTTGCTAGCGCTTGTCGCCACGATAGTAGCGGGCTTTTTGTAGGTGCTTGACGATGGGCGTTCTTAGCGGCTGTAAACCTCGCGTGGAAGTTCTCAAGGGCGATTTAGACGACGCGATATTCGCCGCAGATTTCGGCGATCTCATCGCGGAAAAGGCCCCCAAGGTCTATCGCGATCCACGGGCCTTCTTTCAAAACACGCATCCTGCGAAGCACTTGTGCCAAGTCGTCCAAGCGGTCTTCGGCCGACTATCGGCGGCGAAAGAGGGTGGCACGACGATTCGCCTCAGCACCGCTTTCGGCGGCGGCAAAACCCACACGCTGATGGCGTTGTGGCACCTCGCTAACGGAATCGATGACCCGGCTCTCGGCACCGACCTCCTGCCTGCGGCCGGCCGACCATCGGCCCTAAAAGCGGCTGCGGTCGATGCCAGCAAGGCCGGATTTCCGGAGTTCGCCTCGCACGGCAAGACGAAGGTCCACAGCCTTTGGGGCGAGATCTTCTACCGACTCGACGAGGAGAAAGGGCTGAGGCTCCTGGGCAAAGCCGACGACCCTGAGGCATCTCCGAGCGAGGGACAGATCGAGTCGGTGTTTCCCAATGGCCCGGTCCTGATCTTGCTCGACGAACTCGTCGTTTACATGGCGAAGCTCTCGGAACGCGGCCAAGGGAATCTCCTGGGCTTCTTGAATTCTTTGATGTCGGTAGTGAGCAAGCGGCCACAGACGGTGCTCATTATCACCGACCCCGGAGCTCAGGCCGCGTACGCGACGCAAAGCAACCAGCTCGGAGCGACGCTCCAATCCGCCGCAGCAAAGCTCGACGACATCTTCGGTCGCAAGGTCAGCGATTTTGATCCGATAGGCGACGAATCGGCGCGCGTCATCGTCCGCCGCTTATTCGAGTCGGTGAACAACGGTGCCGCACAAGCTTCTTCCGCAACCTATCACAGTCTGTACGAGCGAGTTTGCAAGGATGCCGCCGGATCGCTGCCCGCAGAATCCGCGAGCGGGCCGTACGCGAAACGCATCGTCGATTGTTATCCGTTTCATCCGCGATTGCTCGATACGGCAACGGACCGGCTCGGCGCCATGCAGGACTTTCAGAAGAGCCGCGGCGTTCTTCGCCTTTTCGCCCGAATCATCCGTGACGTATGGGACGCCAAGGATGATGTTGAGTTGATCACCGCCGGCGAGATTGACTGGGCAAGCTCTCGAATCCAGGCTGATCTCCTCAATCGTCTAAACCGAAACGAATTCAAGGCCGCAATATCTGCTGACATCGACAAGCATGGCGGGGAACTCGATGGCGGCGCCACACGCGGCGTACATCGACGCGTCGCTTCGGCCATCATGCTTGAGAGCATTCCGTTGACCCCCAACAGCGGCCTGGAGCCGGCCGACCTCGCCCTCGTGACCTTGCGCCCCGACGAAGCGGGTCCCGAACCAGCCGAGGCGATGGACCGCCTGATGGGAGTTTGCTGGCACACCTACCCGACAATTTCGGGACGCGGCTGCCAGTTCCGATTCGAGCCCAACGTCCTCAAACAGATCGAGGAACGCGTTGCTGACATTCCGATGGAGGACGCACGCAGTCGCGTGCTCGCGGAGGCTCAAGGCTACTTCCAAGGCATGACGTTCAAGGTTGCCGCTTGGCCGACGTCCGCACGCCAGGTGCCCGAATCGGCCGCGTTGCAGCTTGCACTTTGCGCAGACGAACGGATCGCCAAGGCCGTCGTGGCCTATGGCGATGACAGCGACCCGGCAGCGCCGATGCCTCGCGGATTTCAAAACGCGATCTTCGCTGTGACCGCGACGCCGACCGCACTCAACGAAGCGATTCGTCGCGCTCAGCGCCTTATGGCCGCTGAAGCGATAGAGAAGGAGAACAAGGGCGACTCCGGCAAAATGGTTCGCGAGCAGCTCAAGAAGATCAGTCCCGAACTCGTTAAGCAATTCGGCCTTCAAACGCGGCGCGCCTTTGACCGCATCGTTCTGCCCGGTGGAGCCGTCAAGGCTCTCGACGAGAAATATCAGGTGCCGGATGAGCAGATCCTGCAAAAGCCGCAGGGACAAACCTGCGTGCGGAAGTTCCTCGACGGCAACAAGCTCATTTACGAGCCAAACGACGCGCTTGACGTTGGTCGATTCATCCGTGACGTTTTGCCCGGGGCCGTTCCAATCGTTGACCAGCCGGATGTGTTCACGGCCAAGGCGATTCACGAGCGGTTTCTGGGTGCACCGGGTTTGCGACTGATTCCAGACGGAAGCATTGTACGTCAGACCGTCCTTCGTGCGCTTACTGACGGCAAGATCGTGATTCGGTTCGATGATGGCCGCGCGTACGACGCAAAAGGCCGCGTCGAGGGCGCCGAAGGTCGCCGTCGTCGTGTGGCCGATTCATTGACGACGTTTCCGCTCGACGATTCCGTTCGAGTTGCGGCGGCCGGTTCGACTGCCGCCAACGCATGGCTAAAAGAAGACGCGCCGACTCCACCAGGAGGAGGCGGAGGGACCGGCGGCACTGGAGGGACTGGCGGCGGCGATCCCACGCCACCACCTCCGCCCGTCACACCCGGACGGGTTACAGCTACAAGTTGGGAGAAGGTGCTGGAGTACGCTAACGAACGGCCGCTCTTGGAACTGCGCCTCATCGCCAAGACGCCCGGCGACGCGGCCATGCTCCCCAACCTCGTGCAACCGATCAGCGCCGAGCAACTGTCGGTGTCGGTCTCAGCCAGCGGAATGCTCAAGGACGGCGGCGACATGAATTTCGCCGCGAGCAACGTAAAACTGAACCATCCGACCAAACCGCTTGGAATCGCACAAACGATTTTCAATTCGCTGGTCGAGGGCGGCTCCTATGAAGTCGAATTCAAACTGACCTTTGGTGCAGCCGGACGGACCGGAATGCTCTCTCAGCTACAGCAAACGCAGGGCTCTGCTCCCGACGGAATCGCGGTGAAGGCGACATTTGACAAGCCGGCTGGAGGTACGAAGTGAAGGTTCGCCAGGCCGCTTTCGCCATACGAGTCGTGCGCCGACGTGCCGGCGATGCAGCCATTTTGTATCGCCGCACCTTGAACGGCCATCAGGATGAGCGCCTCGCGCGCGTTGCGTCCATCTCGCCTCTCGCCTACTCATCGGCCGCCGCGCTTCTCCGTGGCGCAGTGCGTGCGACGGGCGGCAATGGTGCGAAGCTCACCAGCGGACCATTCCACCCGCTCGACATGGACTGGGGTGCCCGTGTGGCTTGCTATGCACTGGTCGCGATGGGACTTCGTAATTCGCAGCGCCTTCATACGGCCGCCGAAAATCTCCGGCAATCTGACGGAACCGAAGCAGCTTGGTGGTTCGGCCTCATGACCCGTCCCGGTGGAAAGCGAGCTACCCGAGCCTTGCGGATTCTTGTTGAGGCAGTGCGCTAACACGTCGGAGTTTAATTGATGCCGGATGATCAAACAAGGATTGAACCAACGGTCGATCCCGCCGCAGAGTTTCTGGAAATCTGCAATGACTTCACGGAACCGCGCGAGATCGTTCGCGAAGCTATCAGCAACGCATTCGACGCAAAGGCAACCGTCATCAGAGTGACAGCTCATATCGACAAATCCACGGGCACAGACGAACTCGTTCTCGTGTTTCAGGATAACGGCCACGGGTTGGACAAAGCGGCGTTGACTGCATTCTTTGGGCTTGGCATCTCGACCCGTCGGATACACGATGAGCGTGGCTACAAGTCGTCGGGTGCCATCGGGGAGAAGGGTCACGGGACCAAGATATACTTCAATAGCCGACGAATCCAAGTCTCCAGCATCCGTGATCGCCGCTGCATCACTGCCACAATGGATGAACCTAAGAAAATGCTTCGACAAGGGAAACTGCCGTACGCACTGTATGGGGTGTCCGACAGTGACGCTGAGAATGGCACAACCGTCACCGTTTATGGATACAACGATAATGCCCAAAAGGGCTTCAGCCACGAGGCACTCAAGGACTACGTCTTTTGGTTCACCAAGTTCGGCTCTTTCGAGAAGCAACTCGATATCACTCAGCACGACAACGTCGTGCTTCATTTGCGGGGACTTGGGCACGCCAGCCCCGATCCGGAGCGGCTTTCCTTCGGCCATCCCTTCCCGACGGAGAACAACAACCTTACTGACCTAAAGAAAAGCGACAAGGTTTCGCCCCTGGATTTCTACGTCGCTCGATGGTGTTTCCGAGACGTTCAAGTGGACGGCAAGCCTGGATCGACGATCGATATCGTCTTTGGTATCGAGGGTGACCAGGCAAAACGTCAGTACAACCTCATGATTCATCAGCCATGGAAGACCTGGCGTGAGGGCGAGTACAACGTTGAAGGACGTTACGGTCTTTGGGTCGCCAAAGACTACATCCCCATCGCTCGGAAGAACGAATGGATTGCCGAACGTAGCGAGTGGACAAAGTACCACGCATTCGTTAACTCACAGGATTTCCGCCTAACTGCCAACCGCGGCAGCATAGAGAACACTCCCGCCGCGGATCTCGAATGCATCCAGAGAACCGTCGCCCGCGTCTTCAAGGACCAGATCGTCCCAACAATACACTACCAGAAGTACCGAGAAGAGCTGGAGCGGCAACAGCTATACAAGAACGCCGAGGCCGAGGAAAAGGACTTTGAGCGGCGCAAGAAGGCGGCGTTGGGGCAGCATGTCGCCAAGCACATGGGGGTGCTATTCGTCGCACCTCGTCAGGAAGGCGGTGTCTTTAGCATTGTCATGCAACTGATCGCACTCGAACCTGATCTATTCGGCTTCAAAGTAGTCGATTACGATACGCGCTTCGGCTATGACCTTCTCGTCACCAAAGACTACGCTCTCGACTTGAATCGCGCCGCCCTGCGGTTCGTGGAAATGAAATACGAATTGCGCAGGGAGTTCAGCCACTCATTCAATAAGCTGGCCGCCGTCATTTGCTGGGACACGAGGCTGGCAAACGACGACAAGGTGGTCGATTTGCGGGGCGAAGTGCGGACGGTCCGGATTACTTCCCCAAAGACGGATGCGGCACTCATGCACACGAAGTACATGCTTGTATCTGATACATCAGATCACAACGTCGAGGTATTTGTGCTGAAGGAGTTCCTCCGAGAGAAGCTCGGTTTGGATTTCCGGGCCAGGGCAAAAGATGAATGAGCCGGTTGGGCCAACCCCCGCTCAGGCCGAAACTCGCCGGATTCCTAAGGCAGAACGCCGATGTGCCGTCAATCCGCCTCGAATGTGTCATGAAATCGGCCGGGCTGATTGAATCGATGGGTCGGGACAAGCTCGGGGCTCGAAAGACACAAGGCTAATAATCCGAACTCGCAGGTGATCGATGTCGAGGAGAGGAGGTAATAGCGTGTGCTCTGATGGCCGAACCCCACGAACCGCCATCATCCTCGGTGCAGGTGCGTCGGCTGCAGATGGCGCGCCGCTGCAGGCTGACCTGCTCCGCGGGTTCTTCGAGTCTCGGCGCGACGCCGATCGCATTCAAAATGCCGCCATGCAGCATCGGCTGGCAGAACACTTTGAGCAGATTTGGGGAATCTGCGTAACGGAGAATACGTCGCATTCCGACTTCCCTACGTTCGAAGAGGCGCTAGGCTTGCTTGAACTGGCAGACTCCCGACGCGAGTATTTCAAAAATATTTCCAGAAATGAAAGTCACGGTGCCCGGGTCAGCGAAATCCGTGAACACCTCGTAGCGCTCATCGCGGTCTATCTCGAAGAGAAGCTCCGGACCTCACAGCAAAACCATCTTAAGCTGATCTCATCGTTGCGCAGAACAGGGTGGATTACTTCGACCGTTTTTCTCTCCTTGAATTACGACAACCTGATCGATAATGCGCTGGGACCAGCGGCCGACCAGATCGATTATGGCATTAACTTTGGCAACTACCGAAACGCGACCTGTGCCTCATCGCGAATGCCTCTTCTGAAACTGCATGGCTCACTCAACTGGCTCTTCTGCCCGTCATGCAATGAGATGTTCCTGCATCCAGGTGAGAAGATTGCCTCAGAAGTGCTTGACGGGGCGCACCGGGCAAAGTGCGGTCAATGCCAGGGAACGCGCGTATCCGTAATTATTCCTCCCACCTTTTTCAAAGTGATGTCGAATTTCTATCTGCAACAGGTTTGGAAACGGGCGGAGGAAGAGTTGAAACTGGCCGACCGAATCATCTTTTGTGGTTACTCTTTTCCCGATGCGGATATGCATATCAAATATCTGTTGAAAAGGGCTGAGATCAACAGACTCGGTCTTCCTCCCAGGGTCTTCATTGTCAATGAACATGCCGGTAAAGATGCTCACGCGCGTCAATTGGAGCAGAGCCGTTACAAGCGATTCTTCCGACAAAAGGACAGGGTTCATTGGACTAGTCTGACGTTCGAGGATTTTGCGCAAGACCCTCGCAGAATCGAAGAGTCATCGCGAATCCGACATAGGTCGGTTGCTACGCGGGGAGGAGACTGAATGGCCACGGCGATTTCAAACAACAAGAAAGCGAACGCCAAGGGGGCGTTTGAGCCGCCACGTGTGTTAATTGAGGATTGGCTGCCCGCCGCCGCAATAGGCGTCGAGTGTATGCGTGAGCGCGGTAGCGCAAGCGCCCTCGCACCGCATACTTTCCTGCACGTTTGGTGGGCGCGGCGACCGCTGACGGTGTCCCGTGCAGCGGTTCTCGGCTCCCTACTTCCCGCCGATTTCCCACGCGAGCAGTTCGAGCGCCTGCTTGGTTTCGGTCGTCCGGGCCGGGAACTGGTCGCCACGCGGCAACTCATGGACACCGGCTACAAAGTCGAGGGCGGATTCAACTGCGACCGGGCGTTCAAGAGTAACCTTCAATCCAAAGACCTGGCCGCGATGGACGCGGCGGTCCTCCGCGCGTGGGGAGATGATGTTGTCGTCATCGACCCGATGGCCGGCGGCGGTTCGATTCCGCTTGAATCCGCCCGGCTCGGTTTCAAGACGCTGGCCAACGAATACAACCCGGTCGCATGCTCCGTACTGGAAGCCACCGTCGATTATCCATTCCGCTTTGGACCGGAGCTTGCGACTAAGGCGCGTCGCTGGGCGCGCGATTGGTTGAAGCGAGTCGAGAAACGGTTGGCGCCGTTCTATCCCGAGCACAAACAGGGCCTGGTGCATGCATACATCTTCGCCCGTACGGTTCCTTGTCCGGACACGCAGTTCGACACGCCGTTGGTCCCGGACTGGCACCTGCTGAAGCCCAAGAATCACAGCGTCTGCGGCGAAAACTGTCTGCTCGCCGTACCCATTGCGGATCGCAGCAAGGGCACGTGGACGATTCGGGTTCAGCAGGCCGGCCGCGGCGCCGGGCAGATTGCGAAGGGCCCTCCGCCGACGTATTCCGACGGCAAGGGCGTTTCGCTCTTTTCCGGTCGAAGCGTGGACGGTGTCTGGCATGGCCAGCCGATCGGCGCGGATTACATCAAGGCGATGGCCCAGCAGGGCCGGATGAAAAGTGCCCTCTACGCGGTCGCCATCAAGACCGGCAGCGGGCTGAAGTTCCAGCCGCCCGAAAAAGCCGACCTGGACGCGCTCGCCGCCGCGGAGAAGGAGCTGGCGAAGCATCGCAAGGAGTGGGAGAAGGCGAACGTCATCCCGACCGAGCGGATTCCGCCGGGCGACAAGACAGGCGACTTGGATGACAAGGAATCCAAGGGAAACGATAAGCCGCTCAAACGCGGTGAATTGTATTGGACGGATATGTTCTGTCCTCGGCAATTACTCTGCTCCGGTGTACTTGTTGAAGAACTGCGCAGATTGCGCCCGGAGATTGTCAAGTCCGAAGGCGCCGATCTCGGTGAAGCCGTTGTGCATTTGCTGGCGTTCGCTCACGACAAGTTCTTCAATCACAACTGCAATGGGACAAGATGGGAGAGCACAAGGGCAGTAATCAAGAGCAAGATGGATCGCCATGATTACGCTTACAAGCTGACCTTTGGCGAGCTAGCACCATGCATCGCCGGTTCCGGCTTGGAGTGGGCCATTGACAACGTAACGGAGGCATACGAGCACGTTGCACAACTTAGTCGGAGCGATCGCAGTGAGCCAGTCGAGATTCAGCTTGGATCAGCTCGTACCTTGCCCCACCTTCTCGATGGCTCCATCGCGGCGGTCGTCGTGGACCCACCTTACGATGACAATGTTCAGTATTCTGAACTGGCGGACTTCTTCTACGTCTGGCTAAAGCGAACGCAGGGGCATCGTCATCCGGAGTGGTACTCCACATACTTGTGCGACCACGATGAAGAGGCGGTCGTCAATGCGTCACGGTTTAAGAAGGGAAAGAAGAAAGCTAAGGACGCGAAGGCCGAATCGCGCACACACTATCTTGGTTTGATGACAGATGCATTCAAGGAATGCCGCCGAATCCTCCGCGATGACGGCGTTCTGACCGTTATGTTCACGCACAAGAAGCAGGAGGCTTGGGAGGCGCTATTCACGTCCCTGATCCGTGCCGGCTTCAAGATCACGGCCACATGGCCGGTGAAAACCGAAAGCGAGCACAGCCTACACCAGGCGAAGAAGAACGCCGCCCAGAGCACGGTGATCCTCGTCGCTCGTAAGCGGCCCGCCGGCGCGGGCGTCGGCTACTTCGACCACACGATGGAAGAGACGATCCGCGACCGGGCCCGCAGCGCCGCCGAGCGCCTGCGCGACGACGGACTCAACCCCGTGGACCAGCTCGTCGGCTCGTTCGGGCCGGCGATGGAGGTTTACAGCCAGTACGACGACGTGCGCACCGACACCGGCCAGCCCGTCGGCGTGGACAAGGCCATCGACCTGGCCAGCGACGCCGTCAGCAAGTGGCGCATCGAGCAACTCGCCGCCCGCGGGCTCGACGGCGTCGAAGCCGAGGGTCAGTTCGCTCTTTTGTGCTGGGACGTGTTGGGTGCGGCGGAATTTCGGTTTAACGAGGCCAAGCTTCTGGGCCACGCCGTCGGCATGGACGTGGACCAGCTCGTCGTCGCAGGACTCGTCAACAAGGAGGGCGACAAGATCAAGGTCCTCTCCGCCCGCGACCGCCGCAGGGACAAAGCCCTGGAGCCGGACCAGGTGGAGGAAATGCTGTTCGGCACGGTCACCATCCCGAAGAAGCGGAAGAAAAAGGACGCGCTGAAAGTTCACCCCAACGATCCGCGCTTCCGCACGGCGCTGGACGCCTGCCATGCGCTTGCCCTGCGCTACATCGAGGCCAGCGGTGGCAAGGGTGGCGTCGGTTCAGCCAAAGCGCTGGCCCGACAGCAGAACTGGACCGCCGATTCCAGCGTCGCCAAGCTCATGCAGGCGCTGGTCAACGCCGCGCCGCCGGCCGTGCGTTTTGCGAAGCTCACCGCAAAGGGCAAGGAAGACCCCAACGCGGCGGCCACAAAGTTCCCTGAGTTTCGTGCGTGGCACGCACTTCTCCCCGAACTGTTCAGCATCGCGTCGCCGGAATGGAAGCAGAAGGAAGTCGAGCGTGGTCTGTTTAGCCAGCGGATGGACGGCCTGGTGAGCGAGGAACTTGACGACGAACCCGACGAGCCGGAGGAGGAAGCGACCGCGGAGGATGAGGAATGAGCGACGGCTCCGTCGAGTCGAAATCCGCCGGCACCGTCCTTCCGCCCGGCGACTTGAAGGCCCGTGCGTGGAAACGCTTCCTTCGCGGCCCCGACCCTGTACTTCTTGATGAGCTTTACGTCCCGGCTCTCGCTGAAGCCGTCCGGTACGACCGCTGCTGCGCTTACTTCTCAAGCACCGTGCTGTCGGCCGCTGCACGCGGCTTCGCGAAGCTGATTGAACGCCTTATCGCGCGCGGTGAGGATGCCCAGCGCCCGTCCGTGCGCCTCATCGTGAACGAAGAACTGTCCGCCGAAGACGTCCAGGCGATGACGGAGACCGGTGATACCGCGAAACTCGAAGAGGCGCTGCTTAAACGATTCAAGAAGCCGAAAGACGTACTTGAAAAGCAACGTCTCGCGATGCTCGGTTGGTTAGTCAAGGCCGGACTCCTCGATATCCGCGTCGGCGTCATGCGTCGCGGCGTGGGCATCGTCCACGCGAAATTCGGCATCATCACTGACGAGAGCGGCAACGCGGTTGTCTTCAATGGCAGCGGCAACGAATCGGCACAGGGGCTGATCGCCAATTACGAACGGCTAGAAGTTTCGACATCTTGGAGCGACACAGACCGGTACGACGAGTACCGCAACGAATTCAACACGCTCTGGAATGACACGCATCCCGACGTTCACACCGTCACGCTGCCGGCAGCGCTTCAACTCAAACTCATCAAGCTCGCGCCGAAGGAGCCGCCGGTCAATGAGCCGTCAAATGCGCTCGCCCGTCAGAAAGCGGCGATGATCTGGCAATTTATCGTCGAATCGCCGTACCTCATCGGGGAAATCGGCGAAGCCACGTGCGACGCAACAGCAATGGTGGACCTCTGGCCTCACCAGCGGAGGGTCGTTCAAGAGACCACTGCGGCGTGGCCCGACGGAAGACTGCTCTGCGACGAAGTCGGCATGGGGAAGACCATTGAGGCCATTCTGATTCTGCGGCGCCTGCTCGCTGGCCGCGGTGTTCGCCGGGCGTTGCTGCTGATGCCCGCAGGCCTGCTCAAGCAATGGCAAGCGGAATTGCGGGAAAAAGGCGGGCTGATCTTCCCGCGGCTGGAGGGGATCAATACCCTCGTCTGGCCTGACGAGCGGACCGAACGGGTTGAGGACCTGGCCGAAGCACTGCGCCAAGATGTGCTCCTGATGAGCCGGGAAACCGCCCGGACTGAGCGCAACCTACCCGTTCTCCTTGCCGCCGAACCGTGGGACCTAGTCCTGTTGGACGAAGCGCACGCGGCGCGCCGACGCGATCAGGTCGAGAGTGAATTCAATAGCGCCAATCTCCTCTTGGACCTCCTTCGTCAGCTCCAGCTGCGACGGCGCGCTCGCGGAATCCTCCTGCTAAGCGCCACGCCGATGCAAACACACCCGTGGGAACCGTGGGACCTGCTTTCAGTTCTCGGCGAAGGGGGAGCATGGCTCGCGGATTTCAGCGCCGTGCGCGACTACTATGGCGCTCTTGCTGCAATGTCTAGCGGACAGTGTGAGCTACCCCTCGCTCGCCGTGCCGCAGCGCTCATCGCCAGCGATTCCGAATTTCCGCCCCTTCCTGATGGGAATTCCGTACGGTCGCTCGACGATGGGGCACTCGCCCGAAAACTATCGTTTGCGCCGGTAACACAGCGCGAGGAATGGTCGCGATGGTTGCGACAATCGTCGCCACTATCGCGCCGAATGCACCGCAACACGCGAGACACGTTACGCCAATACCACCAGATGGGATTGCTCGAACGGCCGCCAGCCCGCCGCAGCGTCGAGGACGTGCAGTTCGACTTTGAGGACGCGCGCGAGCGCCAGGCGTATGACGCAGTGACTCGCTACATCAATGAGCGCTTCGAGAAGCTCGAAGGTGAAAAGCCTGGCAAGGGCTTCGTGATGACGATCTATCGACGCCGGGCGTCGAGTTCGCCGCAAGCGATTCGGGAGAGCCTGAATCGAAGGCGAGCTGGACTTCAGGCGGTTGCCGAACGACGAGCGTATGACGTGGAATTGCGGCGCGACGACGCGCCGGAACTTCTGGGAGACGACGACGTACCGGAAGGTGAAAAGGCAATCTCTGCGGCGTTTCCGGAGAGTCCAGACGTTGCCAAAGCCGAACTTGCTGAGGTGGAGCGCCTGTTGGCCGATTTGCGGGCCTTGGGCGCGCTTGACAGCAAACGCGACAAATTCTTCGGACTTCTACGGCAGGTAACCGACGACGGCCGTCCGGCGTTGGTGTTCACGGAATACACGGACACGTTGGATTACTTGCGGGATTCGCTCGTCGATCACTACGGGCAACGACTGGGCAGCTACAGTGGCGACGGCGGTCGCGTTTGGGATGGCGAGAGCTGGAAGCCGGTAACGAAGGATGCAATTACGCGCAAGCTTCGGCAAGGAGAGCTCTCAGTCCTGCTCTGCACCGACGCGGCAAGCGAGGGGCTAAACCTGCAGGCTGCCGGAGCATTGATCAACTACGACCTGCCCTGGAACCCGAGCAAGGTCGAACAGCGCATTGGCCGCATTGACCGAATCGGGCAGCAGTTCTCACCCATCTGGATCATTAACTTGTTTCTGAAGGATAGCGTCGATGAGCAGGTGTACCGCGTCTTGCGCACGCGCTGTCAGCTCTTCGAGCATTTTGTCGGCGCCATGCAGCCGGTTCTCGCGAAGGCCCGGCGCGTCCTGTTGAGCGGCAACCATGCTCAGATTGAGGAGCTTGCCCAAGCCGCAAGCGACGTTGAACGCGACAGGCTCTCGGCCGACACCTACGTTCAAGCCGTTGCCCAGGAGACACCGACCGCCAAGGCCGCAACCACCAAGTCTGACCTCCTGAAAATGATGCAGTTGTTTGATGGCTCGTTTGGCCCGGAATGCTGCGTGGCCCAGGACGAACGTATCGTCGAATTGAGTAACGCGGGTTTACCAAAGGCCTGCTTTGCCGTAACGACGGAGCAATTGGAGGCCGATCGGGCGGTGCATCCGCTCAGTCCGTCGGAACCGACCATTCGTCAACTTGCTGCCGTCCTTGGCCGTCCTGGTGAACGGCTTCCGCTCGTAATTGCCGCCGGACAGCAGAGTGCGTTTCGAGCAACGAGTGCTTGTTGGGTGCGTGACGGCGAAGTCCTTCCGATAGCGTCACTGTCGGCCTTGCTCGAACGGGTGGACGAATGGGACGGTACATATCCGCCGCCGAGTGATTGGCAAGGCGCACTCGCCGACCGCAAAAAGGATGCCGAGGAGGAAGTTCGGCGTCGCGAGTCGGCTGCGACGGCGCGCGAGAAGCTATCCGTTGCCCGTCAACGACTTGCGGCCCTGCTGCGATTGCGTCGCGAGCTTGGCCGATTCTTGGTTTGCATCGCTGGGACGGCGGACGATCTCAACTCGACGTTTCATGAGCAAATGCGCCGGGACACCGCCGGTGCGAGACGCTTGCAGCGGTGCTTCGCGCAGCTCGGCGAATATCCTGATTGGACCGAGGCCGAGCGTAGCGAACTGAGTGATTTCGTCGATGCTCTCACCGACAACCAGCGACAGGCGCGAGCTATCGGAGTCGAGCTTGAAGCGGCGTTGGTCGATCCTCGGTGGACGGGCTGAGAAAATGTAGTTTTACAATATCCGGATTCGGTAATTGACATTACGATATTAAGTGATCACCGATTTAGTTGTGGCATACTCGCCTGCACACAGCAGTCATTCAAGTCCGCGTCATTGAATTCTTCCTACACAGAGAATAGTCGCGCGTTCGTTCGTCCGGGCGGTTACGAAATCTACGAAGAGCCTCGTGCATTATGTATTTACCTCGCAATCATACTTGGCTTACTTCGACGAGGAATGCGATAAATACCATGTTAAATTTTTCGGATGAATCTTGAGCTTTCTAACAGAGGCCCCCAGTTCATCTGAGTATTGCCCATAGAGCCGCGCTCAGCGGCCCCGGCGGCGCGTCGATGAACTGCGCGGAATCGAGAACCGCGGCGAGGCGGTCGGGGTCGCCGCGCAGGCGGCTGATGCGCGGGTCGTGGGTCTGGACGCTATCGTAGGTCAGGTTGTGGCATGAGCGGCAAGCGAAGCGTTTGGGCCTATCGCCCGATGCGGCATCAGCTGGTGGCGCGCCGACCGGCGGGATATAGAGCTTTCGCGCGGGACGGTTGCAAAGCGGGCAGAGGAAGTGCCAGCGGTCCGGACCGAACGGCATCGACCGCGCGGTGAGCGTCAAGAGTTCAATCGGTCTTGTCGGCGAGTCGCTTTCTTTGCGTGAGCCGAACAACATCAGAGTCACGGCTGTGGCCTTTGATTCCTCCTCGCGCCGCTCCGGCCGGAGTTCGTAGCGGATACCGCAATCGAGCCAACCGTCGATGTCATCGCCCAGCGGCCAGCGCCGCTCCAACTCCTTGACCGACAGAACGACCGGGCATTCATCGACGCGCGCTTTCCGCTGCGGCCTGCCGTTGCCGCCGTGCCATCCTGAATTGCTGCCGCCCATTCGCGCATTTCCCCGGCGATTTAGGAATATGACCGCCGTATCATTGCGCCGCGACCCGCGCCACAGTTCGCTCGTCTCCATATCACGCGCCGTCTCATCGCTCGACCCATCCGCCTCACTTCGGAAAGAACCGATTCTTCGGATCTTCCGGATTGCTCACCCGCCGCGGGACGGTCGTGACCCGGCTGCGGCTACTCGGCGTCATGCCGTACTCGACGCAGAACTTGTGCATCTGCTCCAGCGCTTTGTTGGCGATCGCCAGGTACGGGCTGGGCAGCGGGAACTTCTTGTCCGGCGAGAGTACCACCGGCCCGTACTTCTGCAGCTGCCGCTCGGCGTATTGCCATCGGCTGTAAGCCTGGCAATAGCCCGCGAGCAACGTCCCGTCGATCTCGCTCAAGATGCCACTACGGTCCAGCAGCACCGTGACGCGCTGCCACTCGTCTCGCGCTGCCTCATCAAGGAACTCCGGACACGACGGGATCGCCCGCGCTGGCTGTGGCTCGTGGTCGTTCAACGGCCGCTTGCCGGGATTGCCGCGCGCCCGCTTGATCGCCGTCGGGATGGGTTTGCGGCCGCGCATGGTCAGGCTCCATCGGCCGCGCAAAGCGCCACGAGATAGTGGTGCGTCCCCTCGCGGCAGATCGGAAAGACACTGCGCAGAGTCGCTTGAATGCGCCGTGTTACTTGAACGCCCTCGATCACTTCACCGCCACCCACGCCGCGAAGTTCATCCACCGCCAGAAGCACTCCACCTGACCGAAGCCCGCGCTATGGAGCAGGTCTTCGTTCCACTTGGCAGCCACCGGCACCAGGACGCCCTCCAGCGCCGCCTTCTTGCGTTCGATCTCCTCGCACGAATACCCGTGCGCGGCCTTGAGACGGTAATACTCCTCGGTCAACAGGCCATCGACCCCGGCCGAGGAGCCCAATACCTTCTCGACGAGGATGACCGCGCCACCCTTGACCGTCCGGTCGTAAATGTCACGCAACACGCGCGCACGATGCTCGATCGGGATGAACTGGAGCGTGAGCACGCACAACGTCAGGCTCGCCGCAACCGGCGGATAGCCCCTGCGAAGGTCCAGGTCGCGGATGTCCACCACCCCGCAGTCGATGTAGCCTTTGAACCGGTGGCGGCAGGCGGCCAGCATCGGTGCCGAGACCTCGATACCGAGGAAGCGGTTCAGCGCCCCGAACCGGTCGATGAAGGGCGCGAGTGCTTCCCCGCGCGAACAGCCGAGGTCCACGATGGCCGTCCCGGGTTGGACGTAGCGGCAACCGACATCGAAGACCGCTTTACGCATGACGTCGTACTGCGGAATCGACCGCGCCAGCATGTCATCGAAGACCCGGGCGACTTCTTCGTTGAATGACCACTTGCCATCGGCCATCACGTGGTCGACGGCCTCGGGCAGGGAGATGTCGCTGCACTGCGGCGCTTCGGGTGAACGTGCCGGCTCGACAGAAGCGCACGCGGTGGAAATGTCGCTGCGCGGAATTGCTTCGAGTAGGGGCGCTGTGCCGCTCACCATGCAGGGGGCTTCGCTTGTTGGCATTACTTCAGGTTGCATAGGATTCCATCCCTGACGGCTCGGGCAATGTGAGACATCATCACCGGCGGCACAGCCCGCCCGAGCCGCTCCCATTGCTGGGCGTAACTGCCGGTCAGTTGAAAATCATCCGGGAAGCCGCAGAGGCGCTTGAGTTCGGCGATGCTGAACTTGCGCCGTTCGGTCGGATGGACCACGCTCGCTGCGCCGGTGATGCCGCCGGTCTGCGTGACGGTCGGGCACGGCCGGTCGATGCGCGGCTTGATGAAGTTGAGGTAGCGCCCCTTCTGGCCCGTCCCGAGGCGATCCCACTCTTTGCCGATGGCATAGCCGGTGATGTCGCTCTCGGACTCGACGTGCAGCGCGGCGAGTTCGCCTGACTCGCGCGGCGTGACGACCTGATAGTGATACGAGTTGCAGCCATCGACGCCGACCGTGATCGTCGGGCAGGGCCCATCGGTGAAGTCCTTCGCCGGCCGGTTGCCGCGCGTGTCGTGGATCAGGCGCGTCCCGCCGCGCATCGCCTCGACCAGTTCCAGCCCCTGCGAGTTGTTGGCCGGGTTGCGGGCCATGGATGCCGAGACGGTCGGGCTGGGCGCATCGGCAGATCGCCAATTCGCGCCATACTTGCCACGCACAACCCACGGCAGCGCTTCGCGCACGCTGTAGCGATAGGGCAGCGGTTTGGGGAACACAGGGTCCATTCCCAAGTCATTCCGCACGCCGATGAAGATCAGCCGCTGGCGCGCCTGCGGAACGCCGAGCCACTGGGCATCGAGCAGGCGTGACGCCACGCGGTAGCCGCAGGCCTTGAGCGCTGCGAGCACTTCAAGGTAGTAGCCCTTGGCGACGCCTTTGATCAACCCGCTGACGTTCTCGGCGACGAAGACCTTCGGTTGAATCCCCTTCAGCAGGCGCGCGTATTCGTGGAAGAGGTCATCGGTGCGCTGCTGGGTGTCGCTGTACTTCTTGACCTTGCCCCAATCCTCCGCGCGGTTGCCGGCCGTGCTGAACGAAGCGCACGGCGGAGAGCCATCCAGCAGGTCCAGCTCTCCCGCCTTCATGCCAATCGCCTTCAGCACCTCCTGCGGCTTGATCGTGCGGATGTCACGCGCATCGATCACCGCGCCGGGATGGTTGGCGGCGTAGGTCTCCCGCGCAGCGGGAATGAACTCGTTGGCCCAGATCACGCGAATGCCCGCCATCCGATAGCCGAGGCAACTGCCGCCGCAGCCGGCAAAGAGCGAGATGGTGCGATACCCGCTATCCGGCACCGCCGCGATCTCGGCCATCGACGGCACACGGTAGGGCAGCTTGGCCGACGGAGTGGAGACTGACCGCCGCGCGGGCTCGACAGAGCGCGACGGCGCAGTACGACGCGTGTGCTTTTGCGGCGAAGGCCGCGTGGGTCGCGAGGTCGCGCGCTGCTTAGTTGCCTTCATGGGCCTCACCGTTCGCGTCATTACTTGCCCCGCCCGGCGATCCACTCCACCGATACCCGCACTTCGGGCAGCAGTAGGCGGTCTCAATGGTCTCATCGATCTCCTTGAACTCCGCCGGAGCAATCGCCTCAGCCACCCTCGACGTCATGCCCTCCCACATCGCTGACAGGGCTGCGCTGTCGGTCTTCAACCCGGCAAGCAGCGCATCCAACTGCGCCGGGTCGCTGCCGGCCATCGAGGCCAATGAATCGAGCGAGGCCAGCAGCTTCGCAGCTTCGGCATCATCCAGGTCCACGACCAGCACCGGCACGCGCGTGTTCGGCGTCGTCTCGGCCCGGAGATGGCCATCGAGCAGTTGATAGCTCTTGTCGGGCAATTGCCGTGCGATCAGCGCATCGGCGTAGCCGACTTCGCAGAGCAGGCCTTGCAACGCCTCGCGCTGCGCTTGCGTGTGGATGCGCCAATTCAGGGGATGCGGTTGCAGGTCCGCGGCCTTGATGCGCTTCAGTCCCGTGATCCGGTCCTTGATCTTCATGGTCTCCATCCTTGGAGTTGTGTCACGTGTCACGCTGTCACGGACAAAGGTTCAACAGAATGCAGCAGTGCACCGGCCCGATTTGCCGCACGTGAAAAGCAACGCGACAATTATACGTTCGGCGTCGACGCGAAGCGAGAAAAATCAGACCCCCCCCAGGGGAATTTCGCGGAAAAAAATGCGCTGCTGGGGGGACGGTCCACGGAGGTTCAGTGTTAGAGATTCGACACCCCCCTCCGGGGGCGTGGACACGACTGCATGTCATCATCATGCGCCGACGGTCGTCTTGATTCACGCTGCGTCATCGTCGTGCGCTGCGTGTCGCCTTCCTGCGCGAATGCAATGTGTGAAGTTCATCGCGCGCGAGCGACCGAGCGCGTCAGCGATCTCGCTCGCCGTTGTGCTCATCCGTGCGTTGGCTTGCTTCATTCAAAGGATGCACAGGTTGCGTGTGAAGCTCTACCGGCCCGATGCCGTCTTGCGGCTGTGGCACGGTCCGCAGAGGCCCTGGAGGTTCTCCAGCGTGTCCGGTCCGCCCGCGCGCTTGGGAAGGATGTGATCGACGTCGGTGGAAGCTTCCCGGCCGCAGGCGCGGCAGACCGGATCGCGTTTGAGCACCACGAGCCGAAGGCGCCGCCAACGACGGCCGTAGCCGCGCCGGGCTGCGCTGGCGCGAGTACCGTGGATTCGCGCGATGCCGTCCAGCGCCTCGCCGCCGTAGGCTCTCCCGCTCCGCGCGGGGCTACCATTCAGCGTGGTGCCTCGGCGCTGCTTGCGGTGCCGCTCGCAGTACCGCTCCGGCGAAGCCACGCCGCAGCCCGGCTCCGCGCAGGGATAAAAGATCCCGCCCGCCATCATGCCTGCTCCCCGGCCGCTGCCGAAAGGCCCTCGCAGCCGTCTCGCTGCCTGCTCGCGGTGTCCTCGCCATCCGGCCCGGTGAACGCCCGGACCATGCCGACGATCCCGGCTCGAACGGCCTCCGGCAGCGTGGACCACGCGCGGCAAATCAAGGCGAGGTCCGCGTCATCAATCGCGGGAGAGGTAGCTTCAGAGGCGGCTTCCGGCGAATCCGGTAAGAAAGAGGGTAAGCGCTCGCGTAAGTCGCGTGTCGATAAGGACTCCCTCCGGTTTTGTAAACCGCAGGTCATCGGTTCGAGTCCGATCGGCGGCTGTTTCGACAATTTGAAGACAATGACCGACCGTTGCCTTTCAGGCGTTTCCCGTTGAGGGCACCATTCGCGATCCCGCTTCGCCGCTGCACGGGCCGACTGCGGTTCTGCACGACGACGCCCCCGACCGCTGACGCGCCACTTCGGCCGCATCAGGGACACGGGCTGTCGGCCAGTAGATCGGCGACAAACTGCGAAATGTCGTCTTCGTTCACACCGTCGCCCGCTTCGACATCCGCGCACAGGCAACTCCCCGCGCCAACAAAGCAATTGACGAATCCCTGGACATCGGCGCCGTTGCGATCTCCATCGTGGTTCATGTCGCCCGGGCAGGCACAGCTCGGTGTCGCGGCAGCCCAGAACCCACCCACCAACTCAAACGCACCGCCAGACATCGGAACAACAAACGAGCCGGCGTCCGGTTGGCCGATCGTGCCGCCGACCGCATACAGCCCGCCGACGCTGGCGCCGGCGCCCGATGCGCCACCCCCGTCGACGGTGTGCCAGTTCAAACTGAAATCACCGCGCGGCCCGCCCTGCGCGACTGCGACCGCAACGGACCAAACGACCATCGCCGCGATTCCATCTTTGCGTGAACGCCGGTGCATGATCTCAACTCCTGTTTGTGACATTTGTAATATTACTGGCCGACCGTGGCCGACCCGCGAAACGAATCCAGCGTCAATGCTTTGTTGATGGTCAGTGTCTGATTTGTCGAACCGGCTTTGATGACGATGCGCCCGCCCGGCGCAACCGCCGCCACCGCCGCGGCAAGCGAATTGTACGGCTGGTTGAACGACCCGTTCGAACCGCCGCCGTATGCAAAATCCACCCACGTCACGTTGAGCTGCGGCGGATTCACGAGATTGGATCGCAGGTTGACGAGCGTACCCAACGCGCGGCTGTTCTGGCCATAGGTGAAATGAGACCGGCAGCTGCCGGCATAAGACATCAGATTGGTGGGATCCGGATTGAATGTCTGTCCGCATCGCATCGACGTGCCGAAATAGGTGCACGTCGAAGGGTCCACATTGTATGTCGGTTCATCCGAATCGGTTTCCAGCGTCGGGTCGGCCGCCGTGTCACAGACCAGGTCGCCGGCGGTCGAGCAATTGGACCCATTTGGACATTCGAGGCCGAAGACCGTTTCATGCGTATGCAGGAGATCGAAGAAGTGTCCCATCTCATGGGTAAACGTCGAAGGATACTCCGGGGCGGTGCAGTCGTTGGCGACGACAATGCCCTGGTTTCCCGGCGACGTGGTGAAGGTCGCCTGCCCGCAGAGCGAATTGGTGCCATCAGAAAGGTTCTGGGTGAAATACACGTTGACGGTGTTGGGCACTGAACTGGTGCCGCGGAGCGCGTCGATTTCAGCCTGGCTGTCGATGCCGGTGTAGAAGTTTGTATTATTGATATGAATCGTGGCGCCCGCCTGGAAAAACTGCATTCCCGCACCGATCCAGGTGCTGTTGGCAAAGGCCATCGTTGCATCCACGTCGGCCTGGCTTATTCCGCCGTTGCCGTTGTCCAGATGCACGATGTGAATCGACACGGGAACATTCAGAATATACTCCGCGGCCGGGCCGCTCCGATAAACGCCCAACGCCTCCAGTGCACTCACATCGCGCGCCTGTTCCCGCGAGACCCGGGTGCCGCATTCGTCAGCCGCCAGGGCCTGGCCGGCTTGCAGCATGGACAGGATCGTCAGGCCGGCGGAAATCAATCCCCCTCGTTGCAATTGTCTATTCATCGCGAAACCTCGCATTCAACTTCGCAGGCTGCCCTACTGGAGATTGACCAATACCAATACCAGTCCGCGGCCGCTCTTGAGCGAGGTCATGGCCTTGCCGATGACGGCGCCGTGTGCCCGATTGCGGTCGGCCGCCTTCATTGCATGGCCCGGCGTATCCGACGTCGTGAGCAGGTCACCGGGGGCAATCGCCGTTTCGCTTGCGTCACACCATGTCCACACCCGGCCCGAGAGTGCGATCGGCGGCGCGTCATCATGCCCGGGCAGGTTGCCGAGAATGGCGCCGGCAGGAAAATCGTTCGCGCCGCTGACAACTCCGGCGACACGCTGGTTGTATGCGCCTTGTGATTGGCGAAGCAGCCCAGGATTCGCCGGATCAATCTCCATCACGGTGCCGGGCTCCGCGGCGCCGCCGCTGGTGGGGAACTTCTCCGCAAGGTCCGCGCCAACGATTTGCAGCACCTTGGTGCGTGTCGTGCCGTTGACATCGAGCGTGGCGACGGGTGTCGTCGTACCGATGCCCACACGGGGGTTCACCGTGTCCGTTAGGAATGTGGCGACGTTCACGTCGTTGTTGCATGTGATCTCGAAATTCTTGAGACCGCTCGTGGCCTTCAGTTGCAACCCCGTGGACGGCCCTGTGTAAATCTGCCGGAACACCCAGGGTCGTTCCGTGTTGAAGCGAAGCAGCTCCGTCCCGGCGCCGCTGCCGACCACATCGAGAAGACCTTGCGATCGAAGAGCGATGCCGCCTGCTTCGGTGTTGATAAAGTTGCCGCCGTAGTTGACCGACACCTGTGCAACGCCGGTCACGCCGGCGTCCAACGTGCCGAGCGAGCCGGAGTTCAGGGCTTGCTGATGTTCGCCATGGACACCGGTTCCGCCGAAGTTGGACGTGGCCAATCCGGAGACGCCGCGCCCGGCCGAGGTCGATGCGAAGATGGTGCTGCCGCTGCTGGCCGCGACGTGAAGCTTGGAGGTCGGCGAGTTCGTGCCGATGCCGACATTGCCGCCGGGCGAATTGAGAATTAGCGATAACGATTGCCCGGCGTCATAGTTGTACGCAAATACCTGCGCGCTGCTCGCACTGCCGCCTTCGAGAAAGACGCCCTTGCCCGACGGGAACGGCGAGGACCCGCCGATGATGCCGACGCCGCCGCCGCTATACCAGACATCGGACCCGTTGGATTGCCATGGGCCGCCGCCAAGGCCGCTGGCCGTCGTCTGAAGCGTGCCGTCCGGAAAGCGAATGCCGTCGACGCCCGCCTCGCCGGCGACTTCAAGTTTCGCCGTGGGTGTCGTTGTGCCGATGCCAACGTTGCCGTCGAGGTAATACAAGTCGCTCCCCAGCGGAACCCAGGGCGCGTAAGTGTAGTAGGAATAACTCGCAATCGTAGAGAGATAGGAGTCGTTGCACGTTTGCGCATACGGTGTCGCGGTCAGCGATTGCCGCGGTGCGAGCACGGTCGCGTTGACTTCAATCTCGAGCCAGAGCGGGACACCCGTGAAAACACCCGCGCCAAAGTCGATCGTCGCGGTAAACAGGCCTTCGCTAACCGACACGCCAGCCAGGGGAAAGTCAGCCCCGTATTGCGTGCCGCCCACATCCGCGTCAAAGACACGGAACACCATGTCATAGTTGCCCGCTGCAGGCAGGCCGGCCTCCATGAGTTGCCCCTGATAAGTGAACGCCGTTCCCTGCGCGATCAAGTTACTCGCCGGGCACAAGACGCCAGCCAATCCCGCTATCGCCCAAACAATCCGATTCATGATGACTCCCGTTTTCATGAGCCTTTAGGTCCGAACTCCTCCGTCGTGCGCGCGACCAGAAAAGCAGGACAGCAAGACCGGCACGCGCCGCCCCCAATTCGTTCATGCGACGATTCGCCTCCCGGCTTCACGGAGATTTCCGAGAATCTCGCATGCCTCAATCGCGGCCTCGTCGCGGGAACTTTCGAAGGGCCGGGCGACGATTCCCGCCCATTGAAGATGCGTTTCCGGCCGGGAGCGAAACGAAACGAAATCGCGCCACGCAGCATGAAAGCCGATCTCAAGCCCGTTCGCGGCACGATTTGAAGGGGGCCCGCAAGTGTCCGGTCGCCGTGTCGAAAGCGAGCGCGGCCGCGAAGGTTGATTTCGCATGAAGAAAAAAGTAAGATTACGGCCTGAATGATCTCGCGCCCGGCTGTGGGTGGTCGTGCCCGCGGCGGTTTCGTCCACGCAAATACGGAGGAGTGCCATGAATCGTCAAGCTCTGCGTTGCGCAGCGGTTGCGGTGGGTTTGTGCCTGTCCGCCCGGCCCGCCGTCGCCGGCTTTGCAATCGACGTCTATATTGACAACATTCCCGCTTACCAGGTGCTAGACAACAGCCCCGACGATGCCAACCTTGCCGTGGGCGACATCGAGCACCATTTCAATTTGAACGACGCGATGAATCGGTGGCAGGCGACGGGTGTCATTTTCGCCGAGGGCGGCTTCAATGGTGTGCCGCCCGTCTCGACGGTCGTGACCAACACGCTCATCGAGAAGATCGCCAACACGCCGCTCGACGTCGGCGAGATCGACTTCGTCCACAATTACGCGGCGTCCGGCCTGCAGGCACACACCGCGTGGATTGACGGCGTGTTTGACAACACCGTCGATCACGACGTGCGCGGGGCCAGCCTTGAATACCGCGCGTGGATCAACAGCCAGCCCATGGGAACCTTCGCGACGGGGCTGTATGCCGGCCCAGGCCCGCATCCGTTCATGGGCGGTCTCGGACCGCTCGTGCTGCCGACGACGACCGAGCATCACATGGAGATGCGGTTCTACCTGGACTCACTTGGGGATTCGATTGAGCTGTTCAACAGCGCCGA
Source organism: Phycisphaerae bacterium RAS2 (assembly GCA_007753915.1). NCBI lineage: Bacteria > Pseudomonadati > Planctomycetota > Phycisphaerae > Phycisphaerae bacterium RAS2. The sequence goes on along the minus strand of CP036352.1, from coordinate 28,053 downwards.
GATTCACACCGTCCCCGAACCGGCCGCCGCGGCGATGATGCTTGTGCTTGGCATGATGACGCCCTTGAGACGCCGCTTGGCGACGCGCAACCGATAGCCGCGAAGCGCCCAGCCTAACGCGACATCATTGATATCAAGCCCCGTTTGGTGCGCGCTGATTCGCTGCGCCCCGCTTCCGAGCCGGGTCAGCCATGACCCGGAATGCCGGAGGCGAACAAGGCCCGCGAGCACAAGTACGCGCCCCCTGCAATCGCAACGCCTTAGTTACACTGACTCATTCCGCCACATTACTGCGGCGGCTCGGAAGGCAGATCCGCACCCTGCCCCTCGGTGACGTATCGGCACGCTGATTCCACATCACTCGACTTCCATAGATATCGCGTGCTGCCGCCGGATGTCCACGGGCTGACCGTCGGATTGACAAGCTTATTCTGGCGCAGCGCCCGCGTCGCATACGCCTTGAAATCATGAAGGGCCGCTTCCGGCTTCGCCCACAGAGAAACAACTACATGGACATGATTGGTACGCACATTGACCGCGTGAAGCGGCCATTGCCTATGAGCGCAGACACCGACAATCGCAGAGCGAACCGCCGCGCGCGATACGGAATCGAGCACCAGAGACGACTGCCGCGCCGAGATTGCCTCCGCCATTGCAAGATGCTCGTCGGGCAGCAAGAAGGGCGAACCCGGCTCGCTGTGCTCACGATTCACCGACCCGCGCGGATCTCCGTGCAGCCATGAACCAAATGTCGTGAACGTAATCAGGTATGCAAGCGGCGCATCGTTCATGGACGGCGCCCTCCGAGACGGGCCGGTGATCTGCCCGCGACCAGCGTCCGAGCCGGGTCAGTCATGACCCGGAACGTTCGGATCGTAACGAGAACTCATGTCGTCGGTAACAGCCTGTGTGCACGGCACAGGAATTGCGCCTAACTCCTTCCGCCGCATGACTGCGGCGGCTCGGACCGGAGCAAAAACAAAAACGCCCGGAGGCGATTGCTCGCGCACCGGGCGTTGTGTGTATCAAAAGAAAACAGAGATTGCCGGGGCGGGTTGTTTCCAACCTGCCGCCACCGCCGCGTTGGCTTTCGCCAAATCGACGATGTCCAAAATGTGCTGACCTGTTCGGTGCGAGGCAAGCCCGAAGGCGTGCGTCGCATCCGTCTAGGAATCCCCTAGAAAGGAGGTGATCCAGCCGCAGGTTCCCCTACGGCTACCTTGTTACGACTTAGTCCCAGTCACCGGTCTTACCGTCGGCCGTCGCCTCCTTGCGGTTGGCAAAACGGACTTCGGGTACTACCAGCTCCCATGACTTGACGGGCGGTGTGTACAAGGCTCAGGAACACATTCACCGCGTCGTTGCTGATACGCGATTACTAGCGATTCCAGCTTCATGCAGGCGAGTTGCAGCCTGCAATCCGAACTGAGGGATGTTTTCTGCGATTTGCTCCACCTCGCGGTCTCGCGTCGCTTTGTACCATCCCATTGTATGACGTGTGCAACCCCGGGCATAAAGGCCATGAGGACTTGACGTCGTCCCCACCTTCCTCCGGTTTAACACCGGCAGTCTCGCTAAAGTGCCCGCCTTTACGCGCTGGCAACTAGCGACAAGGGTTTCGCTCGTTAAGGGACTTAACCCGACACTTCACAGCACGAGCTGACGACAGCCATGCAGCACCTGTGCTGGCTCCACGGCAAGCCGCGTCATTCTGCTTTCACAGAACTAATTCCAGCATGTCAAACCCGGGTAAGGTTCTTCGCGTTGCTTCGAATTGAGCCACATCATCCACCGCTTGTGTGAGCCCCCGTCAATTCCTTTGAGTTTTAGCCTTGCGGCCGTACTCCCCAGGCGGCGCACTTATCGCTTTTGTTTCGGCACGTACCACGTCAGAGTGGTGCATACCTAGTGCGCATCGTTTACGGCGTGGACTACCGGGGTATCTAATCCCGTTTGCTACCCACGCTTTCGCGTCTCAGCGTCAGGACAGGCCCAGTGCTCCGCTTTCGCCACGGGCGTTCCTCTCGATATCTACGCATTTCACCGCTCCACCGAGAGTTCCAAGCACCCCTACCTGCCTCAAGCAAGGCAGTATACCAAGCGATTCCTCCTTTGAGAGAAGGGCTTTCACAAAGTACTTACCTCGCCGCCTACACGCGCTTTAAGCCCAGTGATTCCGAACAACGCTTGCCTCACCCGTATTACCGCGGCTGCTGGCACGGGTTTAGCCGAGGCTTTTTCTGGAATAGATCCGCTCGCCGGATTGTTCACCCGACTTGCTTTCAGCTTCCTAAAAGGAGTTTACATCCCGAAGGACTTCATCCTCCACGCGGCGTCGCTCCGTCAGGCTTGCGCCCATTGCGGAATATTCGTTACTGCAGCCATCCGTAGATGTCCGGGCAGTGTCTCAGTCCCGATGTGGCCGAACAACCTCTCAGTCCGGCTACCCGTCGTTGCCTTGGTGAGCCGTTACCTCACCAACTAGCTGATAGGAAATAGGCCGCTCCCAGGCCGGTAGGCCCGAAGGTCCCCACCTTATGGTCAACAATGGATGCCCACCGTTGACATCACCAGGTATTACCGTCACTTTCGCAAAGGGTTTCCCCGACGTTATCCCTGTGCCCGGGGTACGTTACCTATTCATTACTCACCCGTCCGCCACTATACACTCATATTGCTACAAGTGTATCGTACGACTTGCATGTCTTAGCCACGCCGCCAGCGTTCGTTCTGAGCCAGGATCAAACTCTTCACTTTACTTATCGATTTACGACCGCCGGATCGCTCCGACGTTCGCAGAATTCGACTTAAAAGGCTCAAACGCTCATCTGCTCACGAGAATTTGAAAACGATCAGCCAAGTTGACCGATCGCACACCCAATATTCGACCATGACGCCCGGCTGTGAAACCAAACGCCGTACAGTCGAGTTGTGGGATCAAGGCATTCCTCCGGGAATAGCAGCCCGAAAGACGCCCCACATTCTCGCGGCAATCTCTGTTTACTTGTCAAAGAGCAGTGCGACCAAGTCAGCGTGCAACCGACTCAATCGCCCGGCGTTTCCGCCGTATCCGGCAGCCAGGCCGCCGGCCTCATTCACGCCAAACCCGTGACAGGTTCGTCGTGTCGAGCAACGCAAGTTAACACAACGATTCGCCGTGTCAACCCCGCATTCGGAGATTTTTCAGGCTTTTTTTCGCCGTTTTCCGGCCAAATTCGACCGGCCGACAAAAAATCCGGAGCAAGGAAAAGAGCGGAGCCACTCGCAACGCCGCCGTTTTCATGAACCCCTCGGCCAACCACGCCAAGCGGGCACAGCAGCAAGTGACCCGGCTTACTCCCTCGCGCCGGACCTTTTCTCCGGGGGAAATATAGCTCGCTTTCCCGGGGCGTCAAGGGCCACGGAAACACCCTGTCTAGTCAAGAATCAAACCAATGTAACCTTATGTCTTGTGGCAACTTGTGCGCTAGTCACGTCGGCCAAACGCGAGCATACTTACTCCGGTGAGCAGCGCCAGCACCGCGGTCGCCGGTTCCGGTACCGTTGCCACAAAGATGCCGTTGCTGCCGTCGGTGAAGCCGGCCCAGAAGACCAGTTCACCATTGCCGTTGAACGTGCTGCGGTTGCCGTCGACGCCCGAAGTGAACGACAGCATCGAGGCCGATGCGATCATACGAAAGTCTCCCGGCATCACCTCGAGCAAGTCCCCCTCGCGCGCGATCAACTGCAGGGCGCCGAGGTGGTCGGTCGCCCAGAGGCCGCTGTCGTTGGCTGTTGTGACGCCCGGGCCGCTCAGCGCCGCCGTGAACGCGACTTGGCCGTTCGGATTGATGTTAAATAGACCGTTGAAGAAATCGCCAAACACGGCCGAGCCGGCTCCGGGCGCGATCGCGCCTTCGCGCGCGGCGAGTTGATAGACGCCGTTGATTTCGCTCCAGATGCCCGTGTCGTTTCCCGTGTTCGCACCGCCGCCGCTCAAAAAGCCGATGTGCGCCATGCCGCCGACGCCGCTCATCAACATGTTGTTCAGGTTGAAGTTCGTGAAGACGGATGTCGTACCCGGCGCGGGCTGCCCCGCCTGCGTCACGACGCGGAAACCCGTCGGCGTCTGCGCGACGAGCGACATCACGTTCGACACGCCGCTGGAGAGGCTCGAGTAAAATCCGACCAGCCCGTCGCTGCTGACGGCGAAGTTGCTGATCGACGTCATGGTCAGGCTGGTCGTCGGGTAGAGTTGCCCCTCGCGCACCACTAGGCTCAACGGGCCGCTTCGATTGGACCAGATTCCCGCGTCGTTCGTGGTGGCGACCCCCGGCCCCTGCAGCATCGCCCGAATGACGACCGACCCATTTTCGCCCACGCGCGGGTTATTAAAGCTCGCCCAGGTCACGCCAGCAGCCGTCCCCGGCGCGTGCTGCGACGTGCGCGCGACCATGGCCAGCGGTCCGCCGGCATCGCTGAACACCGCCGAGTTGTTGGTCGAATCCACGCCTGTGCCGGTTAATACAGACGTAAACGTTACTCGCCCCAGCGCATCGAACGCCACAGCATCGATCGAGTTCAGATTCACGCCGCCGACCCCGACCGGCGCGGTGTCTCCCGTCCGAGCAACCAGATTCAGGCTTCCGTCGCGCGTGGACCACAGGCCGGTGGCCGTCACGCCGGAGACCGCCTGCTTGAAGGCAACCGCGCCGCCATCCGAGTGATAAGGAGACGACACACCGGAGAACGGTGCGAACGTCGCGCCCGGAATCCCCACCGCAGATGCCCCTTCTCGCGCGATCAGTGAATAGTCGCCCGGCCTCTGGACCCAGATCCCTTGATCGTTGCCGGCGACGACACCGGGGCCTTGAAGCGCCGACGTAAACACCACTTCCCCGCTCTCGTTGATTGCGCCGACGCCGAGGGCGGAGAACACCACGCCCGCATCGCTTCCCGGCGCTGCGTCGCCCGTCAGCGCGACGACCCGATAGGGTGGTGCAGCCTGCAACGCCTCACCGCAGACAAGTACCCAAACCGCCGTAGCTCCCGCAACATTCGATATCCGCATTGCGCGCCCGTCCACACAGCAGCCGCATCGCGGCCACGCCCCAGGAATGCCGAATCCGCTACCGTGGTATGGTAATGAGTTCTCGCTGCGGGATTCAATGGTTTTGAGCCGGCTGGCGCTGGTATTGTCCGGCTCAAGCCTAGCCCAGGCCCGCGCGGACCACATCCTGCAACCGAATGATTCCCGTGGGCTTGTCGCCGTCTTCCGAGACGACCAGCACGGTGATTTCGCTCTCGCGCATGGTGCGCAGGCAATCGACGGCCAGCATCGTCGGCGGCACGGTCGAGCATTTGACCGGTGTCTCGTTCGGATCACGCCGGCTCTGTCGCCAGGCCTCGTGCGCGGTCAGTTTTCCCGGCGACTCACATCGCATCAGCAGGCGGCGCAGGTCGCCGTCGGTGAACACGCCGATCAGCTTGCCGCCGGCGTCGACGACGCACGCCATGCCCAGGCGCTTGCCGGTCATTTCCATCAGCAGGTCGTTGAACGCGACCCCCGCGACCACGCGCGGCATCTCGCGCCCGCCGTGCATCAGGTCTGCCGCTCGCAGCAGCAGCTTGCGACCCAAGCTGCCCTCGGGGTGAAATTTCGCAAACGCAGCCTCGTCAAACCCTCGCGCATCCAACAGCGCCATGGCGAGCGCATCGCCCAGTGAAAGCATCATCAAGGTGCTCGTGGTCGGCGCGAGCGCCAGCGGCCCTGCCTCCGGCCGCGAGGGCAGAGCGAGCACGATCTCCGATAATTCTACAAGTGGCGATTTCGACCCGCCGGCGGGCGACTCGCAGATGGAAATCACATGCCCGCCGACCCGGCGGAAGTGCCCGACAAACTTCACCAGTTCCTCGGTGTGGCCGCTCTTGGACAGCGCGATCAGCACCGACTTCGCGCCGACCGCCCCGAGGTCGCCGTGCACACCTTCCACGGGGTGCATGAACATCGCCGGCGTGCCGGTGCTGGCGAGGGTTGCGGCGATCTTCCGCGCGATGAGGCCGCTCTTGCCGATGCCGGTGACAATCGTCGGATCGGGGGCCGCGCGGATGAGCGCCACAGCGCGTTGCAGCGGCTCGCCGACGCATTCCGCCAGCGCGCGCAGCGCGTCCGACTGCTCGTTGATGATTTGCCGGGCGATTTGAATGGAATCTGTCACGACGATTTCCCGCGCGACCCGGCCCGCTGCGCCGCGCAGGTCGTGGGCGCTCCACCAACCGAATAGCAGGAGATAGTCTATCGCGCCGGGTTTGGCTCGTCGCCGGGTTTGTCTTCGTCGCTCGCGGCCGGATCGTCGAGCGAGAGGCCAAGCTCCGAGTCGCCGGACAGGCTCGCGCTGCTGTCCAGGTCCGCGCCGAGGCTGGCGATTTCCTGATCCAGTGCGTCACCCCCGGCCGATGCCTGCGCGTCCTCACCGAGGCCCAGCTCGGAATCCGCCGAGGCCGTCGCGACCGAATCGCCGCTCTCGCCGCCCTCCATGCCGAGCGATGATGCAGCGTCCTCTCCCGGCACCTGCGTTGCCGCGGCTGCGGCCCCCGCGCTGTCCAGCTTCGGACGATCTGCGGCTTCTTCATCCGGCTCGCTGTACTGGTAGAACTCGCGGTAGTTCTTGCGGAAGTAACCGCCGGCCCGCGACTCGACCCGGTTCAGCACGGCGCCGTAGATGTTCGCGTTGACCGCGTCAAGCTGCGATTGCGACCGCTGCAGCGCGCCGCGCGAGGTGGCACGATACTGACACACGAGAATGACGCCGTCGACCGCGCCGGAGAGAACAATCGCGTCACTGACGAGCAACACGGGCGGGCCGTCGAGGATGATCTGGTCATACCGGGCCCGCGCTTCCAGCAGCATGTCGCGCAGGTAGCTGCTGCCGAGAAGCTCCGCCGGGTTCGGCGGGATCGGCCCGGCGCTGACGAGGTCCAGGCCGGGCACCGGCGACGCGGTCACGTAGTCGTCGAGGTGACCCTGGCCGATCAGGATGTTGCTCAAGCCGTCGGTTCGCATGCCGGCGTAGACGCGCGGCAGGCTCGCGCGGCGGAAATTGGCGTCGATCAGCAACACGCGCCGGCCCGTCAGCGCGATCGCAATCGCCAGGTTGGAGGCAATGGTTGTCTTTCCATTGCCGCCGCTGGGGCTGGTAACAAGAATCGTACTCTGCTGCTCGGCCGGCGCACTGAAGAACAGGTTGGCCCGCAAATTCTTGAATGCCTCGGCCACGATTGAATGCGGCGCGTCGAGAACGGCTGTCTCGGGCCGCTCGATTTCGATTTCATCGTCCTCGGTCGTCGGAATCGTGCCCAGGACGGGAATCTGCTGGCGGAGCACGTCACGCGGCGTGCGGACGGATTTGTCGGTCATGTCGAGCAAGAAAGCCAGGCCGATGCTCGCGGCCAGACCCAACAAGCACCCGGCAGGAATCACCAGCTCAAACTTCGGCGCCGACATGCGCTTGGGCGCGCGGGCCTCCTGCCGAACTTCGATTCGAACGGTCTTTTTCTGGTTTGCGGCCAGCTCAAGCTGGTTCTTGCGCTCGGAAAGCTGTTTGACCTGTGCGTCTTCCAATTCCGCCTTCTCTTCCAGCCGCTCATATTCCACGAGCTTTGCTTCGCGGTCTCGCTGCTGGTCGAGGGAATGCGACTTCGCTTCCGTGATGCTCATGACCTGGTCCTGGGCTTCCAGATACATGCGTCGGACCATGTCCAGTTGTTGCTGCTTCATGCGGAGCGCCTTGACGTTCGTCTCGCTTACCAATCGCTCGGCAGCGGCGGCACGGGTCGCTTCCAGCTCGCGAATCGTGCGATGATTGGCGCCGTAGCGCTCGCGCGCCGATGCCAGGATCTGATCAAGCTCCTGCACGCGCGCCTCCAGCTGCACAAGCCCCGCATCGGCATCCAACAGCGCCTGAATGTCTTCCGTGATGGGGAGGTCCTCGGCGCGGGCGCCCTGCAGCGCTGCGTACTGCGCCTCGCGCTGGGTCCTCTCCATGAGGAGCTCGGTCTCCAGCGCGGTCAAGGTCATGACGCGCTCGTCCACTTCCTGGCCGCTCCGCGCGGAGAAGTCCTGCGACCGACGAAAGTCTTCCTTCTGGCGCAACAATGAATCGAGTCGCTTCTGCGCAGCCTGAAGTTCCTTGTCAATGGAATCCGCCTGCTCCTTCATCGAGCCGCGCTGCAGCTCATGGATTGTGGAGTCGTAACGGCGCACCACTGCGTTCACGATTTCCTTGACGTCCTCCGGGTTGCGCCACGATGCCGTCACCTGAATGTAGTTTGTGTCGCGAATGGGGGTCGACGTGAGAATGTCCCGAAGCAATTCGACTTCGTCGTCGCCCTTGCGGGCCGCCTTCTCCTGCGCTTCACGCCACCACTGCGTCGCGCGAAGTTTCGGGTCTTCAATCGCCTTGAGCAGGACCGTGGCGCTGGTTACCAGCATCGCCTGGTCCTGAAGCATGCGCGTGATCACGTCTTCCTGAATGTGAGACTCGCGGGCGAGCGGGCGCGTGATGTCGACCGGATCGATGGACTCCACCCAGATCAGTGATTCCGCGCGATAGCTGGGGTAATACTTGGCCCAGAGGATGGTGCCGCCGATCGTCGCGCCGATCGACAGTGCCCACAGAATGATGATCATCACCATGCGCTGGCGGATAATCCGCCACGCGTCCGCGCCCGTCAGGCCCGGCCCCCCCGACGAACCCGGGCGCGCCGGAGCCATCGGCGCGGGGCGACCTCCATAAGCTGGATTGGCTGCGGTAAGCGTGGTCAAGGTGACGCCCTCATCATCACATTTGACATCGGCATTTGCGAAGGATCAGCGCCGCACAATCGGGGAACGCAAAGCGAGAGTGTGTACCCTCGTCGACGGCCAGGCAGCTTTTGCGCACTTCGCACCAATCGGGCCGCATTTCCTGCGCCGCTGGCGTTACGCGCTTTGATTCGCCGGGCCTTTTCCTTCGCTCCGGGCCGGGCCCCCCGCGGGCCGGCCTTCAATACACTCTACGAGCCGGCCCCGGCCCCGAGTTCGCGCAATTCCGCATCGACCAGCTTGGCAAAACCCTCGCTTTGCTGGTTCTCGATGGCTTTTTTCGCGGATTTGAGCCGTGCGATGGCTTCTTCGCGCTCGCCCAGACGCTTGTGGATGACCCCCAGATGGTATTGGGCCGCGATGTTGTCGCGGTCGATTTCCAATGCGCGAAGCAGGGTGCCGGCCGCTTCGCGCAGCTTGCCCATTTGCGCTTGAATCCACCCCAGCGTGTCCAGAACGTTGGCGTTGGACCGCCGATGGATGCGGTTGACCTGTTCGGCATAGGGGAGGGCCTCCGCCGGGCGATTCAGACGATCCACCAACAGGTAGGCCAAATTGTTCAGCGCAGTCGGCTCGTTTGAGTCAATCTTCAGCGCCTCTTCGTACTTGGCCTTGGCGTCTTCGTAACGCTTCAACTGCTCCAGCAACATACCGGCGCCGACAAGGGAGAAGAGCTTGTCCTCGTTGCGAACCGCAAGCTTGAAGATGCGGTCGCACAGCGCGATCGCGTCGTCCGGCTTCTGGTCGGCGTGCAACATGTGAACCAGCGCCTTCTGTTTGTCGATATTCTCGGGGCTGGCCTCGGCCTGGGCTCGAACGCGCTTAAGCGTCTCATCTTTGCCGAGGGCGTTGATCATCTCGTTGACCACCTTGCTGTACACGAGAAAATCCTGGCCCGCCGCCGACATGGCCTGATCAAACCTCTCCAGGCAGCGCTCCCTCTGACCAACCCGGCTGTACGCCCAGCCGACCATGGCAAGTTCAGGGGGCATGGACATCAAGAGCTTCGTGGACAACCTGGAATCCGCGTAGGAAATGATGGCCTGCGGGTTGTCCGCGTGTTTGCAGACCCGAAACAGCGCGCTCACGGTCTCCGCACGATACCGCGACAATTCCGCCGCCTGCTCATACGCCTTGGCCGCTTTCTTCGCGCCGTCCTTGATCTCTTCCGGCGACTTGCCGGACGCCTCGCGCTCGGCCACCCGACCGAGCATCATGGGCCATTGGTAATCCTTCGGTCGCTCGCGCATGACCGTCAGCAGTTGGTTCTCGGCCTCCTGAAACCGAGGCGGACGCATCGTGCAATACGCGTCCACCAGCGCCTGGATCGCCAACTCATTGCCCGGCTCGTCCGAAAGAATGGACTTCAGCTCGGTGATGGCCGCCGCGCCCTGATCCAGCTCCAGCAGCACCTGGGCCAGCATGATGCGATGCTGAAAAAAGAAATCGCGCGGGCTGTAGGCCTTGGCCTTTTGCAGATCATCGAGCGCGGCCTGCCATCGGCCCTGAAGCATGTTGAGTTGACCGCGCTGCCAGAGGGCCGTGGCGTTGTCCGGCTGCTTTTCCAGCAGGCGATCAAATGCGTCCTTAGCCTTCTGGATGTCTCCGCCGATCCGGTGAAACGCGCCGAGATAAATCAGCCCCTGGGCTTCATTGGGATACTGCTTCACGTAGTCGTCGATGTTGACCTTCGCTTCGTCGAGGTCTCCCATCGCGAGGTACAACGCGCAGAGCCGCCCGCGCGTCTCCTGCAGGACGCGCGCGTCGTCTTTGGCGACATCACACAGGCGCTTGTAATACTCCGCCGCTTCCTTGTGGCGGTTGGTCCGTGCATAGAACTCGCCGCATGCGTTGAGAATCCCGGGCGAGGGGTCGCGTTCCACGGCGAATCGGAAGTGCCGATCCGCCGTCGCAAATTGCTTCTGGGCCTCGCAGAATTGACCGAGCGCCACGGAGATCTTCGCCTGCATCGGCCGGTCCTTCTCCGCATTGCGCAACAGTCCCACCAGCAGCGCGTCGCCTTCGGCCGGTCGGTTCACGTCGTCACGAGCAAGAAACGCCGCAAACTCCTTCGCCAGCGCCAGATCGTTCTTGGAAACCTCCAGCGCTTCGCGATAAACCTCGGTCGCTTTGTCAAACTGCGCCACCTTCGCGTGGGCATACAGCCGGGCCAGCAACACGAGATTCTCCAGGTTCTTGGGTTCCTCCTTGCGGACGCGCTCTCGCGAGGCAATCCCCTGTTCGGGATTGTCCTTTTCCTTCATGATCTGAACCTGCCGCTTGACCCACGGCTCTTCCTGCATGACCCGCGACGCCGCTTCCAGGTACTTTTCTGCGGACGCCTCATCGCCTTCGCGCAAGGCCAATTCAGCCATCGCGCGATTCGCGAAACCATTGGTGGGATTGATCTCCAGGGCCCGCGCCAGGGCCGTCCGCGCCTCGGAGCGATTGCCCATCTCAATGTATGCCTCCGCCAGATAGGTCCAGCCCATGCTGTTACTGGGGAAAACAGCCAAGCCCGCGCGCATCAACTCCACGGCCTTCGGCCCTTCGCCCTTCGCCAGCGCCAATCGACCCTGCCCGATACGCCCGCCAGATCCGTCGAGATTCAACTCGCCGTCTTTGAGTACGTACTTGTTGGCGCGGTCCCAGTCTTGCGCGAGGACCGCAGCGCGGAATTGACGATCAATTACTCCGGGGTTCTTCGGTTGCAGAGCTTCCGCCGCATCGAGGCGCGCCATCGCGTCTTTCCACTTCTGGCGCGAGAGATAAAAATCGGCCAGCATGGTCTCGCGTGTAAGCGCATCCTGTTCCTTTTCGATAAACGCGATCATTTGAGCGTCTCGCGCTTCGTCGCCCGCGTCAGTCAGAGCGATTTTCATCCCCTGGAACACGCGCATATCCGGGTTGCCTTTGGCCATTTCGTCAACCAGGGACCGCGCCTCGGCGTCTCGCTCGGTATCTCGATACAGTTGAACCAATAGCCGAACCGCATCCACATCCGGCGGACTGGTCTTGAGAATCTCTTTGAGCTTCGCCTCTGCTTCGTCCATGCGCTTGGCGCTGATCATGAGCCGGGCCTCGCGCAGGGCGGCGGCCGGCCCTTCGTCCCTCAATTTGGAGCTCCATTCCTGCGCCAGCGCGAGCTGGTTGAGCTGGCGATATGCTTCAACGCGAAGCTGAATCGCGAACTGCGATGTCTCGAGCGCGTTGCGAACGCTCTCTGGCTTGGTCACGTTCAAGTACTGGATCGCGGTCGTCGCATCGTTCATGGCGAGGTGCGCCTGCGCCAACCGAACATAGATCAGCGGCAGGTCCCGCCGCGACGCCAGGGCTCGCTCAAGCGATTTGCGCGCGTTGCCCCACTGCTGCTGCCGAAAATAAAGGTCCGCCAGAAGCAGTTGAAGCTGCAAGTCCTGGGCTGCTCCCAGCAAACGATCGGCCGCCTCCGCCTCGGCCGTCGCCTGAACAGTATCGCCACGGACGTTTAGCAAGGCCGCCGTCAGTGTGCGGACCACGAGCGATTGCGGGTCCTCCTCGGCCTTCAGTTTGTTAATCCACTCCTCGGCCTTCGCCATTGCCGCGTTACGATCGGCCTCGTTCATGCCGGGAATCTGGCTTTTGTCGAGTTCCTGTGTCGTCAGCTCGCGGAAATACAGCACGCGGTAGAAGTTATCCATCTGCTTCTTGAACGCTTTCGCCCGCGCGACATTGGCCAGCCCGTCCTGAAAGACCTTCGCCTCATCGCCCATCATCGCCAGGCGCTTGGCCAGATCCTGCTCGCTGGAACGCTTCATCTGCAGAATCTGCCCCAGCATCAAATAGGGGCGGCCGTCCTTGGGAAACCGCTCGATCGCCGAACGAACCGCTCGCTCCGCCCCCTCCACGTCGCGGGGAATATTGACCCCCGACAGCCCCAGCTTAAGGTTCGCAAGCGTCAGGGCCGCGTCACAGCTCACGGTGTCGGACGACGCAAGCTGCTCGAGCAAGGACACCCCCTCGGCAAGGCGCGCGTCATCCCGCATCCCGGGCAAGGTGGCCGTCAGCGCCTTATACAGCCCCTCCATGCGCTTCAGGTTGCTGTAGTCTTTTGTCGCTTTATCGGTGACGGCCGCGAGGCTTTGCGAGATAATCGTTTCGCCCTCTTGCACCAGCCGCTTTCCGTCTTCGCGGTCCCGGTCGGTCAGTTTCCCCAGCGCCGTGCCGATCTCGCCGATGACCAGCGCTTCCACCACCGAGGCGTTCCCGGGGTCGAGCTTCCAGGCCTCTCGCAAAACCGCCAGGGCCTGCTCGGCCAGCCGCTCGTCGTCGCCGCGAAGATTCGCCAGCGCGATACCGAGCGCCGCCTTCCCCGTGGGGCTTTGCTCGTTGATTTCCAACAGTTTGTCGGCTTCTTCCTTCACGCGTGTCCACGTCGTGGTGCCGCCGACCATCTTCGCGACTTCCATCTCCAGCCCGACGCTCATCTCCGATGCGGACTTGAGCATCGGGTCTTTCTTCCTCGCCTCGGATATCAGCGATCGCACTTCCTGAAGCAGCCCCATGTCCTCGTAGCACCGTGCCGCCATGATCAGGTACTCGGGGTTCTTCTGGGGATCGCGCTGGAATGCGCGCATGAAGGTCTGCGCAGCCCGGTCCAATTCGCCCTTTTCCTGAAGTTCCTTGGCCTGGGCCTCATAGACTTTTGGATCATGCCCCGGCAGGCTGCGCAACAGCGCAAAGCCCGCCAGCCCGACCAGAAGCATTCCAAAAAGGGCCAGGCCCCCGATCAAATTGCGATTCAGTTTCTTCGCCATGGTGTTTCAACGCCTTCCTGACTGCGGATCGCCTGACGCGACGCACACCGCACCGCGCAAAGCGAAACCGTCATCCGATTTCTGTTTTCGATTCGTCCTGTCCGTGGGAGTCAACCGGCAGCCGCGCCGTTCCCTGGCGCAGCCATGCCACCACGCTCGGAGCCGGGCGGCGGCCAATGCGACTTGAACAACTCCGTCAACGCGCGATCAAAAATCTCGGCGGCCTGCTCATCAAACCGGGCCGGGTTGTCCACGCCGCTCCCGTCCAGCGAAATCTCAACCTTGGAATAGTACAGGTGAGATTCCAATGGGTGCGCCATCTTGATGCGAACCGGTTGGCGGTCGCCGTGGAACTCGCCGTTGACGCAAATAGTGTAATAGACGTACGAGCGCTGGCCAAGTTGCCGGGGTGTGTTGAAACTCAAGCGCCGAACCTGCACATCCTGACCGAGCCGGGGCAGCTTGAACGTCAGCATCGTATCCGATTCCTGGGTCATCCCCCCCTGAAACATGCACTCCTCGGGGACGTGCGGCACCTGATCCTGCACCCCCGTGTAATAGGTGACCGAGAAATGGACCGCCTTGGCATCGCGCGGGCCGACTTCCTGCAGCAACCAGTTGATGTACTCCTGCGTCCCGAGGTTCTCCACGATCTCGGCCGTCAAGCGATCCTCCCGCATCACCCGAAACGGCATCATCGCATCGCGGTTCATGTCCACGAGCGGTTTTCGAATCGGAAGCGGCTTTTTAAGCAATTGGAGCGCGCCCCGCGCGGTCTGAATCTGAATGTATGCCGCAGTCCCGCCCAGGGTCGCCACGGCAAGGACAAAATACAGTCGATTGCGTTGCGCCGTCATGCCCCAGCCCCCGCTTCTGTCGCAGATTCCGAATCTGCCACGAACAAGTGATCCAGCACCCACAGCAACAGCGCGTAGATTCCGAAACCGATGCCGAACATCAGGAAGCCCAGCAGCGAGTGCGGCGTGCCCGAAGCCAGATCGCCCCGCTCGTACATCTGAAACGACCCCGTGATGATGACGCGCAACACGTTGCAAAACAGCGCCACTGGAACCGTCACAGCCGCCATGAACAACCGCTGCCACGTGGGGCGCGGCGCGAAATAAGCCGTGGCCAGCCCCAGCGCCACGAACGCCATCAGCGACCGCATGCCGCTGCACGCGCCGGCCACGGTAAACGTCCCGTTGTGGCCCGTGTCCATGAAGAACCAGATGTTGATGCCGTTGCGCTCAACTTCCGCGCCGGGAAACATATTCAAGACAGCTGTGGCAACTGCCGCCGCGCCCTGCTGCATCGGTTGCGTGATTTCTCGGTACAGCCGATCCGGCGGCGGAATCGTCAGGACGAGAAATGCGATCGGAAACAGCGACAACTGAAACGTGCGCCAGCCGCACAGGAGCAGCACCAGCCCCGCGATGACTGACACAATCGAAAGGGATTGCGGATAACCGATCTTGGCGGAAATGCTCCAAATGAAGATGTACAACGAGCCGGCGATCAACACCCAGCCCCAGATCGAGCCTCGATGCTCCGCCTCCATCAACTCGCGCTTCTTCGTGTTCAGGATATAGAGCGCGAAGAACGGCAGCAGGAATCCGTGAGACCAGTCCGGCTCCTTCCAGAGGGTGTACAAGCGGACGAAATGCGCCCAGTAGAGCCAGATCATGAGCGCCGCGAGCACGGCGATCTTGGCCATGCCCGGGCCGCCCAGGAAAGCAGCCCAGCTCGGCAACGCATCCACCGTTCGTCGCCGCGCCGCCGTACTCGAGGAAATCGCCTCGGCGGGGGCGGCATTGGAACTTGGCGCGTTGTCGATGCTCATGCCTGCACGGCCTTCCGGCGGATCAAGCCATCGGCGGCACAGTCCGGACCGGGTTCGCCGCCCGCGCCGAGACTAGTTGGATGGCAAGCCGCGAATCTGTGCTTCCTGCAATCGCCGCGTCTTGACCGACTCTTTCGCGCCAAAGCTGTCCGCGTCCGCGAAGTTGCGATCATACACGAACCCGAACCCATACGTAAATCGAAACGCGTTTCGCAACACCGCCAGGAAGACCGCCGCAGGCGACGATCCGACGTTCACAAGATCGTTCGGCTTCAGATAAAGATCCGGCGCTTCGCCCGCGTAAATCGCGTCCAGATTCACCTGAATGATCTGCTCTTCGTCCTGGCTGACTCGCCGGATCAGGTCCACGCGCGAGGGCCAAGCCAACGCCCCGAACCCGCCCGCGCTGGCGATCGCCTCTTTCAACGTCGGCCGGCGCCCGTTCATCCCATACGCCCCGGGACGTGCGACGTTCCCTTGAATGTAGTACTCCCCGACCGCTCCCGGCGGAACCTGAATCACGTCGAACGGACGCACCACAATGTTGTAACGACCGTCACCCTCCATCAGTTCCTTCGCGGGAATCTCGATGATCCGTGTCCGCTCCTCTGCGCCGCCCGCGAAGATGCCCGGAGGAGTCGGCGGCAACTGACCGGTTGGCTGTGAGCCGGCCGGCGACTCCGCTCCCGGCAACTGATCCACCGGTGCTCCTTCAATCACCCAGCCGCCTCGCGCCGGGTCCCAGCTAATGGAGGGTTGCGAGGTTCCCGTGCGGCCCTCCAGAATTTCCATTTCATCCACTGCCGCCTGACTGACGGCCGGTTGATCCGTCGGCATTGATTCAGGAGACAGAGTAGCAGCCGATGTCGTTGTCGAAGTTGGCGTTTCGCTCGCCAGCCCGGGCATGTCCGAGGCCGGCGGCGGCTCAAGACCGAGCCCCCCGCCAGTGGACGGCGGCGGTTCACTGGTCGACGACGTTGGCACATCCTGATCTTCCGACGCGCCGCTTGCCGTCGGCTGCTTGAACGGAAGCCCCCCGCCCGATCGCCCCACATCGGAGAGATGATACGTTAGCTGACCGGCCGGCGCTGGATTAGCCGTGCCGACGGCACCGGCCTCATCGGGGGCCGGCTCGCCTTTTCTAAAAACATATACTTTCTCGATCAAGGGGCTGATCCCACCGGCCTCCGCCACTGCCTGAAGCAGGCGGTAATCGGGCCGCGGCAGGACAAATGTTCCGGGCCGCTGAACCGATCCAAGAATCGAGTATTGAAGACTGCGCACATCGAGGAGCGTCACCTGCACATCCGCGTCGGCAAGAATGTCCTGCTCCTTCAGATAGCGTTTGATCTCCATTTCAAGTTCGCCGGGCGTAAAACCCAGCAAGCGCACACGGCCGATTCCCGGAATGGTCTCGTAACCTGAATTGCCGACACGAACCTGCGTCTCCGACGCCTGGCCGGCCGCCATCAATTCAAAGATTGTGATGTTGACCGCGTCGCCCGGGGCGATGCGCGTTTCCTCAAAGCGTGCGACATGATCGTCCGGCGTCGGTTCCTCGGTGTTGGGGATGCCCATCGGCTCTTCGAGAATGCTGATGACGCTGCGCACTTCATTGCGTTTCTCGCCCCGAAACTGACCGACCTGCGACGGATCGAGGAACCCGTTCATCATCCAGTTGCTGGATTCTCCCGCCGGGCTGCATGCCAGACCGACCACGAGCACAAACACGAGGCATGTCGCCATGCCGACACCCCGCAGCGCCCGATGATTCGCGATGCCCATTTTCGTACCTGTTGCGTGGATCGTCCGAGTTTGCCCTGTCACAGCGGTTCTCCTGCCCATGCTTCTGGGTCCCGCGATTCTGTTTATCGCTTCGACCGCTTTTATCGTCACCGCTGCGACCCGATAAAAGCTATTTCGTCGCCTCGACCCCAAAAACCTGCGCGATCCGCCACACGCGCAAACTCATCCTGCGCCGCGCAATTCCCGCCGCTTCGACCGATAAGCTCGCGCCTCTACGCTGCGCCAGTTCGGTTTTCACGCGAACTGCTCGTATCAACCCCATCCCATGTTTTTTTCTCGAACCTTCCTCGGCTTCGCCCCCGCGCAGGCCCCATTCTCTACGCGACAAATGCTCGTCCGGTTCAGTGCGCCGCAACCCCTCACCGATACCCCTTGATAGACCTGCCCGTTCAGCCGCGCTGCCTGCAGGGCCCGGCGATCGGCCGTCTGGAGCACACCATGGAACTCGTCATCTTCGGCGCGGGCGGACACGGACGAGTCGTGCTCGATATTCTCCAACAGGCCAAGCAGCACAAGCCTGTCGGGTTCATTGACAGCAACCCCAAGCTGCGCGGCCGACGGGTCGACGGTCTGCCCGTCCTCGGCGATCTCGACGCTTTGCCCGAACTGCACGCGCGCGGCATCCGCGCCGCGGTCGTCGCCATCGGCGACAACGGCGTCCGCCGCGCCATGGCGGAGGCGCTCCACGAAAACAGCTTTGAGGTGCTCTCGGCGATTCATCCGTCGGCGCAGCTCGCCGGCAACGCTTCCATCGGCCGCGGCGTCGTCATTGCCGCCGGCGCGATGGTTTGTGCGCACTGTCAAATCGGCGACTATGCCATTCTCAACACCGGCTGCATCGTCGATCACGAGTCGATGATCGGCACGGCCGTGCACATCTGCCCCGGTGTGCGCCTCGCGGGTCACGTCACCGTCGAGAGCGGTGCATTCATCGGCATCGGCGCGACGGTCGTTCAGAACGTTCGCGTCGGGTTCGAGTCGGTCGTCGGCGCGGGCGCGGTGGTCACGCGCGACGTGACGCCGATGTCGACGGTCGTCGGTGTGCCGGCGCGATCCATCAAGGAGGCTCCGAACGCCGACGAGTTCGCCGACCTGATGGGCCGGCCCGGAAAAATCACAGCCTCGGTCCCGGTTTAATACCACCCAAATCTTTGGAACCCTCCCGCGCTTCGGATCATTCGCGCAGGGCAGGATCGCTCCCAAAGGCCATGGCCAAGCCCGGCCGGGGCTTTCTTTTCGCGCGCGCGGTCGCTACGATGGATTGATCAAGAGGAACACGGCGCGGTTCGCGCCGCGGCATGGACGCAATGAAACGCCCACCCAGACTCAACGCCATTCACAACATCGATTGCCTCGAGGGCTTGGCCGCCACGCCCGAAGGCTCCGTCGATCTCGCCTTCGCCGATCCGCCATTCAACATCGGTTACGACTACGATGTGTACGACGACCGCCGCGCAGCGGACGAATACGTTGCGTGGTGCCGGAAATGGATCGCCGGCGTGCATCGCGTGTTGAAACCCGACGGCGCGTTCTGGCTTGCCATCGGCGATGAATACGCCGCTGAACTGAAAGTGCTTGCGACACGCGAAGTCGGCTTCCACATGCGAAGTTGGGTCATCTGGTTCTACACCTTCGGCGTCCATTGCACGCACAAGTTCACGCGCAGCCATGCACACCTGTTCTACTTCACCAAGGACGCCAAGGCGTTCACGTTCAACGCCGATGACGTGCGTGTGCCGTCCGCGCGGCAACTTGTCTATGCCGACAAGCGGGCCGATTCGCGCGGCCGACTGCCCGATGACACCTGGATGATTGCGCCGCCGCTGCCGCCGGAAGTACCGACGGTCGACGGCTTCGTGCTGCGCCCGCAGGACATTCCCGATCGATTCCCGCCAGGCAGCGATGTGTGGTACTTCTCGCGCGTGGCCGGCACGTTCAACGAGCGCCGCGGCTGGCACGGCTGCCAGATGCCCGAACAACTGCTCGGCCGCATCATCCGCGCGTGCTCGCGCGAGGGCGAGACCGTGCTCGACCCGTTCGGAGGCAGCGGCACGACGCTGGCGGTTGCAAAAAAACTGGGGCGCAAGTTCGTCGGCTTTGAGTTGTCAAAGGAATATGCCGCGAACATCGTCGAACGACTCAAATCCATCAAACCGGGCGATCCGCTCACCGGTCCGGCCGACCCGCTGACAACCGCGCCGGCAACGCGCAAAGGGCGGGCGCTGGCGAGCACCTCAAACACCAACCAGTCGCGATCGCCCCGAAGGAAGCGAAGCGGCGTGGAATCGACATCGATGTTGATGCCGTGAGCGTGGGGCGATACTTTGTTTCGCACTCCCTATCCTCGGCCGGAACAGTTTCTGGACCCCGGCGAACTCGTCGCCGAATACCTGAACGCGGTACTTGAAACGCCGAACACGCAATTGAGCTGGCGACACTTTCGCGAGGTGTTTTCAGCCGAATGGCCGGGCACTATGTACCAGAAACAAGTCTATTTTCTTCCGCTGGCAATCAACTATATATTCGAGCAGCGCGAGAACTATGGAGAGTTTTTCCTGGGGGTTGTTGACTTCATTTCCATGCACTCGGAGCAGCTGAGTCGGGATGGCTTGCTGGGGCCTACCAAGAAGTGTGTGTTTGACTGCTTGCGAAAATGGACAAAGAGCTTCGAGGTAGTCCATTATGATAAAGAGGCGTGTCAGGATAGGGGGTGGGGGCTTGAGTATAACGACATTGTAAGCAATTGCTATTCCGTAATCGAAATCCTAGTTCAATTCGCAGAGAAGAAAACTCACGGCGATTGGGTTGATGAGTTCGTGGAGGACTTGGTAAAGTCGCCCGACGACCCGCTCAAGTCAGCCTGGGTTCTCGAGATAGCGAGCCAATATCCGCCGACCCTGCGGCGGCGCAGACCCCATCTCACAAAAGTTTTGTATGACGACTCTTTGCTGAAATTACACGCACAACGAGTCCTTAATCGTTTTGTTAAGAATAGCCCGTCACCCACTTATTGGACTGATGTTTTCAATCGACTCGGGATCTAACGCTGATTGTTGTTTCACGCGCCGCGCGGCGCTCCCTAACGGTCGCGGCTCGGATTGCACATCGGTCCGCACAGCGGACCCTACGGCGATAGCGTGTTGGTTTCCGGCGTCCATCGCCTCGGCGGGCCGGAAGGCTCGCTCCACCAGAAATGGTACCTCCCGCTGTCCAGTGATTCGCGGAATCGAATTTCCGCTGCGTGAACTTCGCCGTCGCGCACTTCCACCACGCGTACTTCGTATTCGCCCACGCCGAGAGCATCACCCACCTGCCGCGGCCGACCGCGCGGCGTGCCCATCATGCCGAGATACGTCGTCAGCAGCGGTGTGTTCGTCGCCTCGATGCGAAGCGTAAAGCCATCCACGCGCGTCACCTTCGGATCGCCAACGTCGCACAACACCGCCACCCGACCGGGGCCGACCGTGCGATTGAATCGATCCTGCATGAAGAGCGGCTCGACCATCCGGCGCGCGTTCAGCACGATGATCCACGGTTGATCCTGCCGCGCCGGCTCCGCCGGTCCGCTTGAGGCTCGGTCGCTATTCAGCACATCCGCCATGACGCGCAGGTTGCGCTGGGCCTCCCACTCGGTGAACGGAGCCGCCGCCATGTTCAACGCGCCGGTCATCACTTGCAGCCACACGAACAGGACCAGCGGCACTCGCAGCAATCGGCCATCGCGCGCGAACGCTCCGCAGGATTCTCCCGCGCGGTCGGCCGACACGCCTGAATGCTGGCCGCCCCACCGGCCCGTGAGCCACACGCCCGCCAGATACGCCAGGCCGATCGACGGCAGGATCATCACGCGATCATCCGGCGGTGTGCAAGCGAGGATCGGCAGAAACAAGATCGGCCAGAGTGCCATAATTCCGACACCCTGCACGCGCCGCCATCGCCGAAGGAACAGCGCCGCCACCACCCCCAGCGCGGCCAGATCAAACCACATCAGCGGCATCAGCCATCGCCGACCGCCTTCGACAATCTCCGGCAGAAACGGATTGAGCGGCAAGAGCCACGTCCCCAGTAGCAACACGGCTCGCGACGGAAGCGCCGCGAGGTATTCACGCGAATGCCGCAGCGGGTCCATCATGGCAAGCGTGTTCGAGCCATAGCCCCCGCGCGTGTAGTACGCGAGCCAAGCGAGCCCGATGGCGAGCATCGCTCCGGTAGCGATCGCCGCGCGGCGCGTTGTTCCGTTTGTCCCGGCTTTGCGACCAAGAATCAGCCACCACAGCGCCGGCGCAATCGTCACCGGCAGCATCGCCTCTTTCGCGCCGAGGCCGATCAGCAGCAGCACCGCCGCGCCAACAAGCGGCGCCGCGCCGCCGCGCCGCACGAAGTTGCCGGTCAGCACAAGCACACCGCCCGCCGCGACGAGCGCGATCAGATCGCAATGCGCCGAGATGAACACCACGGGAATCACGTGGCTCGCCGCCAGCGCGAACACCAGCGCCGCCCACCGCGCTACGCGCTCATCGCCCGATGCCAGCCGAAACACGTGCAACAACAACACCACGCCGACCGCATACAGCGCCACACCAACAGCACGAAACCCCATCGCCCGCTCGCCGAACAACACATACTCGCCGTAGAGCATCCACGATGCCGTCGGCCGCAGGTGGCGATATTTCAACCCGTCCATCATCCACCACGGGTAGATGCCGGCCTCGCGCTGCGCGGCATTCTGCCCGTCGCCAGCGAGAAAGTCATACACCATCGGCGTCTCGCGCAGCCCGTCGCGATACTCTCGCAACACGCGCAGCATGCGATGGTCGTCCAGCATGAAATCGGTGAAGAGCGACGGCGCGTAGAAGACCACCACCAGCGCGACGAGCGCGAGGCCCGGCCGCGGCGTGCGCTCAAACCACGCGGCGAATCGGCTGCGTCGGGGCGTTTCGGAGCGAATCAGATATCCAGGTCCTTGACGTGGATCGCGTTGGTCTCGATGAACCCGCGGCGAATCTCGACGTCGTCCCCCATGAGAATCGAAAAGATGCGGTCGGCGTTGCGCCAGTCGGCCTCCAACTGCTCAACGTCACCGGCCTCCTCGGAGATGACGACCTTGAGCAGCTGCCGCTTGGTCGGGTCGAGTGTGGTCTCCCACAATTCGTCCGCGTTCATCTCGCCCAGACCCTTGAACCGTTTCACCGTCGTGCCGCGCTGGCCCAGCTTGCGCACGCCCGACGCGACCGACGCGAGGCCTTCCAGTTCGACCGGCTCGCCCTCGGCCGGCAGCAGGACATATCGCGCGGCGCTCAACTCGCCGGTGATCAGCTCTTCGCGCCGCAGGAAGTAGTCCGGCAACGGCAACTTGAACTCCTCCACCGTGCGCAGGCACTTCTCCAGCCGGCGGCTTTCGGGCAATTCGTAACGCACGAGGCGCACGACCTCACCGTCGCCGTCTTCACCGGGCAGGCTCATGCCGCCGTCGATGACCTCCAGCTGCAAGTGCTTCTCGGCGGCCTGCCGCCGGAACGCGTTGAACGCGTCGTCATCGGCGAAGTAATGCTCCGCGCCGGCCAGGACGGCCCGCACCTGCGGCAGCGGGGCGGCGCGATCCATCGCGTGATTCTTGACAAAAGACTCAAACTCAATGCCGCGCCGATTCAGCGACCGCTCGATGAAGGAAATCTCATCCAGCGTGCGCACCAGCTCGCGCAGCTTTTCGCCCTCGATGTGCCGCGGCGCTGCCGACCCGTCGGCCCGCACCTCCAAGCGCGTCCCCTCCAGACCCCATTCGTTCAGCTTGCCGTCCAGCACCGTGTCGTTCAGGACGAACTCCGCCTTCTTGCCGCGCTTGAGCAGGTACAGCGGCGGCTGCGCCACGAACATGAACCCGTTGTCGATCAGCGAGCGCATGTGGCGGAAGAAGAACGTGAGCAGCAGCGTGCGAATGTGGCTGCCGTCGACGTCGGCGTCGGTCATGATGATGATCTTGCCGTAGCGGCACTTCGTCGCGTCGAAGTCCTCGCTGCCGGGGACACCGCAACCCAGCGCGCTGATCACCGTCTTGATTTCCTCGTGCGAGAGGATTCGATCCAGCCGCGCCTTCTCGACGTTCAGGATTTTGCCCTTCAGCGGGAGGATCGCCTGGCGCATCGAGTCGCGCCCCTGCTTGGCCGAGCCGCCGGCCGAATCACCCTCGACGAGGAACAACTCGCTCTCGCCCGGGTCCTTGCTGCGGCAATCCCAAAGCTTGCCGGGCAGGTTGCCGCTGGACAGGGCGCTCTTGCGCGTCGCCTCGCGGGCCTTGCGCGCCGCCTCGCGCGCGACAGCCGCCTGGATGCCTTTTTGAATCACCTTCTTCGCGTCGCCGGGGTTTTCCTCCAGCCAGTTGCCGAGCTGTTCGTTGACAACTGTCTGGACAAAGCCCTCGACCTCGGCGTTCATCAGGCGGTCTTTGGTCTGACCCTGGAAATCCGGCTCGCGCACCTGCGCCGAGACGATCGCGGTCAGCCCCTCGCGCCAGTCCTCGCCCTTGATCTGCAAATCGCCCTTGAGCAGGTTGTTCTTGCGCGCGTACGCGTTCAGCGTGCGTGTCAGGCCCATCTGAAACCCCGACAGGTGCGTGCCGCCGTCGCGGTTCTTGATGTTGTTCGCGAAGGAAAGGATGTTCTCGTTGTAGCCGTCGTTGAACTGAAAGGCGATCTTGCAGGCGAGGCCCAGGCCTTCGTCGCGCCCGCTCAAGACCTGCGCCTTGTGCACGCCGGCCTTGCCTTCGTTCATGTGGTCAACGAAGGCCCGCAGGCCGTCGGTGTAGAAATACTCCTCCTGCTTGCCGATGCGCTCGTCGATAAAGCGGATGCGCAGGCCCTCATTCAGGTAGGCCAGTTCGCGCAGGCGCGTGACCAGCGTCTCGGTCCGGAAGTTGGTGTCGTCAAACACCTCGGAGTCGGGCATGAACTCGACACGCGTGCCGGTGCGTGTCGTCTCGCCGATGAACTCCAGCGGCTTGACGACCTTGCCGCGCTCGAAGCGCATCGTGGCGACTTTCCCCTCGCGCTGCACCTCGACGACCATCGACGACGACAGCGCGTTCACCACGCTAACACCGACGCCGTGAAGCCCACCGCTAATGGCATAGCTGTCGCGGTCGAACTTGCCGCCGGCGTGCAGCACGGTCAGCACGATTTCCAGCGTGCTCTTTCCGTCGAGCTGCGGATTCTCCGGGACGCGCTTCGTCTCGAACGGAATGCCGCGCCCATCGTCGGTGACGGTGCAGCTTCCGTCGGAGTTGATCTTGATGGTGATGCTCTTGCAGAAGCCGCCCAGGGCCTCGTCCACCGAGTTGTCCACAACTTCCCACACAAGGTGGTGCAGGCCGTGAAGTCCGGTGTCGCCGATGTACATCGAGGGGCGCTTGCGCACCGCCTCCATGCCCTCCAGCACCTTGATGCTGTCGGCTCCGTATTCGCCATGGCCGCGGGCGGCTTTCGCCTTCTCCTCGGCCGGGTTGGTCACTTGCGTGTCAGCCACGGATGTGCTCATTTGCTCCTTGATCGAGGTTCACTTGCCGCCCGCTTTCCGCGCTGGATCGGCCCGACGCGAAACACGATGCGGCGAACGCGGCAATCTCCCAGCTCCTTCGCCAGCGCCGGCAGGATGGTAGCGCCGCACAGCCCGTTCAGCACATACCGCGTTGCGGCGCTGTCCACCACGATGGTCAGCGTTCCGCGATGCAGCTTCTCCACCGCGCTATGGCTGCGATGCGCGAGCGGCACGACTCGCCGCCATGCATCGGCCAACTGATCCAAATCCGTCGGCGCGGCCGCCAGTATCTCGCCCGCCAGCGCGTCTAGCCTCTTCGCCGACACGCGCCGCTGAATCGGATGGCGCTGCCAGAACAGACGCTGCGCCGCGCGCGTAGCGCCCGTCATGCCCGCTGCCGCCAGGATCGCACTTCGCCGGCTTGCCATGCGAATGCACGACCTCGCGCGTCAGGACAAGTTCACCGGCATGACCACATACGTGAAATGCGGCCCGCTCTTGAAAACGCCGGGGCGACCCGGGTCTTTCAACTCCAGCACGATCTCGGCGTCACACACCTTCAACGCGTCCAGCAAAAACTCGGGATTGAAACCGATCTCGATCGGCGTGCCCTTGTAATCCACCGTCACGTTGATGCGCGCCTCGCCCTGCTCCGGCGAACGGCTGGTCAGCACCATGCCCTCGCTCGAAATGGCGATGCGCACGCCCTTGGATTCCATGTTGGCCAGCAGGGCGGCCCGGCGCACGGCGCTGCGAAACGCCTCGGTCTGCAGCGGAATCTTCTTGTCGTTATCGCGCGGGATGACGTCCTGGTACTTCGGGAAATGCCCTTCGACCAGCACGCTGCTGATCGTCGCCCGCGACGTGCGCAGCAACACCTGGTTTTGCTTGATCTGCACGTCCATCGCTTCGTCGGCGTCGAAGTGCAGCTTGCCCAGCAGCGATAGCGCCTTCGTCGGGACAATCGCTGAGCGATCCTCGCCGACGGCCTTCTCCAGCGAGACGCCTGACATTGCCAGCCGCCGGCCGTCGGTCGCGACAAGGTTCACATGCTTGCCGCTCTTCTCCCATAGGACGCCGTTGATGGCGTAGCGCGTGTTCTCGCGCGCCGCGGCGAACAGGGTCTTGTCGACCGCCTCGCGCAAGGCTGCCACCTTTACGACGAAGTCCGGCTCGCCCTCCATGTCGGGCACCGGCGGGTACTCGCGCACATTCTGTCCGTTGATCTTGAAATAGCTGTCGGCTCCGCGAACCTGGAGCACGTCGCCATCGGTTTCGAACGACAGCGTCTCGTCGGCCGATTCCCGCACGATCGAGAACAGGCGGTCGCCGGGGACCAGCGTTTCGCCCGTCTTGGTCACATCGACCTGCTTCACCACGCAGCGCAGGCCGACTTCCTGATCGTAGGCCGTCAGGATCACGCCCTGCTTTTCCGCCGTGACACGGATGCACTGGAGGATCGGCTTGGGGGTACGGGTCAGGAGGACGCTCGACGTTGCCGCGAGGGCCTCCAGCAACGCAGCTCGATCAATAACGCATTTCATGGTTACTTCCCAGCATTCAACAAAACCGGCGGCTTACCGGTCACTCATTCACATTGTCCGGCGCTTGCTTCCATCCGCCGAATAGAAATTCTTGTCGTCGTATACGTTAGTAAGGCCTGTGTCGACCGCCCCGTTGGCGGCCTGATTCAACTAACCATTTCGCGGACAGAATCTTACACCCGATTGCACGGACCGTCCAACGTCGCGACCCTGTAAAACGCCTTGTGCGTAACTCCTGTTTTCACCGCGACTGACGCACAGTGGATGGAAGCTCTCGTAAACGCTCGTCGCCCACCCGCCCTGCACCGTCAGTTTTTCCACGCGATCCAACAGCCGTCTACACAAGCCGCGAAGACGCTATCCCTGGCGCAGCGATGCCTCAATGTCCTCGAGCCGCGCCTGGAAGGCCGCGTCGGCGCTACGCCGCTCGGTGATCAGCCGGTTGGCGTGCAGGACGGTGGTGTGATCGCGCCCGCCGAAAAACCCGCCGATCTCTTCCAAGCTGTGGGACGTCAGCTGCCGGGCGAGGTACATGCAGACCTGCCTCGGCAGGGCGATGGATCGACTACGGCGTCGGCCCTGCAAGTCGGAAAGCTTCACATCGAACTTTTCCGTCACGATTCCAAGGATGTCCTGGACTCGAATCTGGCGTCGGGCTTCAGAGGAATCCTGCCCGAGGCATTCCCGCGCGAGGTTCATGTCAATGATGCGGGAATCCAGTGTGGACATGCTGTGAAGTCGATTGAGCGCCCCTTCCAGCTCGCGGGCGTTGGACTTGAGCCGCGTGGCCAGGTACATCGCGACGTCTTCCGGGATCTCCATCCGTCGCGCGCGGCACTTCTTGCGAATGATCGCCATGCGCGTCTCAAGACAGGGCGGATCAATCCGCAGCACCAAGCCGGAGTTGAATCGGCTGACGAGGCGGTCTTCCAGGCCGACGATCTCCGAAGGCGGCCGATCACCCGAGAGGACGATCTGCTTGTGTGCCTGATACAGCGTATTGAACGTGTGAAAAAACTCGTCCTGCGTGCGCTCGCATGATGAGAGGAACTGCACGTCGTCAATCATGAGCACATCGACGTGGCGATAGCGGAAGCGGAAGCTGTCCAAAGCCCCCTTCTCCATCGCCTCGATGAAGTGATTCATGAACGTTTCGCTGGAGAGGTACATGACGCGCGCGGCTGGCGAGCGATCCAAGACCTTGTGCCAGATGGCGTGGAGCAGGTGGGTCTTGCCCAGCCCGACGTTGCCATAAATGAACAAAGGGTTGTACACCGTGCCCGGCGATTCACTGACGGCCATGCAACTGGCGTGCGCCATGCGGTTGCACAAGCCGACCACGAACTGGTCGAATGTGTAGTCGCCGTGGATGCGAAAGATGCCACTGTCTTTTTCAAAGGACGGGCGGTCGTCGTCCTCCTCACCGGCGTCGGTCGATGGCTCGCTGCCGTCCGGCAGGACGAACCGCACTGAGACCAGCCGGCCCGTGGCGGCCTGGGCCGCTTCGACCAGCGGCCGCCGACAGTGCTCGAGCAGGTAGGTCAGTTGCGCGGCATTGGCGGCGACGACGGTGATTTCGCCTCCCTGGGCGTCTTCGACGACCAGTTCACCAAACCACGCGCGACAAATGGCGGGATGACATCGGCGCACCAACTCCAAAACCGCGGATTGAAGCGATTGATTCAACGTTTGCAT